>CAZLBB010000201.1:0-6995 GCA_964557415.1 uncultured Rhodospirillaceae bacterium | reverse complement strand
GATGCGCGCCTCCAGCGCCGCGACGGCGCGCGTCGCCGCCGGCGGCGACAGGCCGAGGCGCCGCGCCGCCGCGGCGAAGCCGCCCGCCTCGGCCACGGCGACGAAGACGCGCATGCGCTCCAGCCGGTCCATCCGGGCATTTCAAATTCTGTAATAATCTCTTGTCAAGAACGACGGTTCCTGTCGCACTGCGCAATGCCTATGTTCGCCTGGTGCTGCCACGATCGACACGGAGGCGACCATGGGCGCGACCGATGCGGCGGGCCGGCCGCAGGGCTTGCGGGACGAGGCTTCGCCGTTCCATCCGGGCGAATGGGCGCTGCAGGCCCGCATCGGCCTGCGCGCGCGCATGGAGCAGGCCGGGCGGCGCATGGTGCGCGACTTCATGCCGGACCAGCATCGCGAGCTGTTCGAGAAGCTGCCCTACCTGTTCGTCGGCAGCCGCGATGCGCAAGGCCGGCCCTGGGCCTCGATGCTGGTCGGCCGGCCCGGCTTCATCCGCTCGCCCGATCCGCGCACGCTGACCGTCGCGGCGCGGCCGGGCTTCGGCGACCCGCTCGGCGCGGCCTTGCGCGCGGGCGCGTCGCTCGGCCTGCTCGGCATCGAGCTGCACACGCGCCGGCGCAACCGCATGAACGGGCGGGTGAGCGCGCTCGGCGACGGCCGGTTCGCGGTCGCCGTCGGGCAGAGCTTCGGCAACTGCCCGAAATACATCCAGGCGCGCGTGCCGCGCTTCGTCGACGGGCCCGACACGATCGAGGCGCCGCGCCCGCTGCATCGCCTCGGCGCGACGCTCGGCAAGCGGGCGGCGTCGCTGGTGCAACGCGCCGACACGTTCTTCATCGCCACCGCGGCGCCCGCGGCGCCGGACGGCAACGCCGCCTTCGGCGTGGACGTCTCGCATCGCGGCGGCCGGCCCGGCTTCGTCGACGTCGCCGAAGCGGACGGAAGCACGGTGCTGACGGCGCCCGACTTCGCCGGCAACAAGATATTCAACACCTTCGGCAACCTCGCCCTCGACCCGCGCGCCGGCCTGCTGTTCGTCGACTTCGACACGGGCGACCTGCTGACGCTGACCGGCGCGGCCGAGGTGATCTGGGACGGCCCCGTCCTCGCGCGCTTCGCCGGCGCCGAACGCCTGCTGCGCTTCCGCCTGGCCGAAGGCCGGCTGATCGAGAACGCCGTGCCGCTGCGCTGGTCCGACCCGGAGCCCGCGCCGCAGCTCGCGGCGACGGGAGCGTGGACGGAAACCGCCGGGCCTGCGCCCGGTCGCTAGCCGATCGTCTTCGCGACCCGCTTCGCCGTCTCGGGGTCGAGGAAGCCGCGCACGGTCGCGTCGGTCTCGGCCGCCATCGCCGCGTCGAGCCCGCCGCCGGCGCGGCGCGCGAGGATGCGGCGCAGGTCGCGCACCGGGCCGGGCGGCAGGGCGGCGATGCGGCGCGCCGTCGCCAGCGCCGTCGGCAGCAGGTCGGCGTCGGGCACCACCTTCCACACCAGGCCCCAGCGCTCGGCGTCGGCCGCGTCGAAACGCGCGCCGAGCATGATGAGCTCGCGCGCGCGCTGCAGGCCGACCAGGCGCGGCAGCAGCTCGGTCACGCCGCCGGTGACGAACACCCCGAGCGCGGTCTCGGGGAAGAAGAAGCGCGCGCCCTCGGCGGCGACGGCGAAGTCGCAGTTGATCACCCATTCCAGCCCGCCGCCCACGGCCCAGCCGCGAATGGCGCCGACCACCGGCGTGTCGCCGCCGACCATGGCGCGCGTGACGTCCTGGATGCGCTCGATATAGGCGCGCGTCGCCGCCGGATCGCCCGCCCCTGTCGATCCGATCTGGGTGCCGAACTCCTTGAGGTCGTCGCCGGCGCAGAAGGCGCGGCCGGCGCCCGTCAGCACGATGGCGCGGACCCCGGCGTCGCGGCCGGCCCGCTCGAGCGCCGCGATCAGATCCTCCAGCAGCGCCGGATTGATCGCGTTGAGCCGATGCGGGCGGTTCAGCGTCAGCACGCGCACGCCGTCGCCCACGTCCTCGGTCAGCACCGTCGTGGCCATGGCTTGTCAGCTCCGCTTGCGGTTGACGAACGCACGAAAGCGCTCCCGCGTGACCGGGTCGCGGAAGCAGGCAAGCTCGCCCTCGTGCTCCGCCGCCGTCGCCTCGGCGAAGCCCGCCTCGAGCGCGCCGTAGAACTCGCGCTTGCATTGGGCGACGCCGACCCGGGGAAAGGAGGCGACGCGCGCCGCGAGCGCATGCGCCGCCTCGAGCAGCGCGCCCGGCGCGACGATCCGCGTCACCAGGCCGATGCGCAGCGCCTCGCGCGCGTCGATCGGCTCGGCCGAGAGCGTGAGGTCCAGCGCGCGGCCGAGCCCGACGATGCGTGGCAGCAGATAGGTCATGCCGCTGGTCGGGCTGAGGCCGAGCGGCGTGTCCGGCAGGCCGAACCGCGCGTCCTCGGCGGCGATTCGGACGTCGCACAGGCAGGCGAGCTCGAAGCCGCCGGCGAGCGCATGGCCATGGATCGCGGCGACGACCGGCTTGGGGCAGGCGCGAAAGTCCTTCGCCACCTCCATGTAGAGGCCGATCGTCCGCGCGAAGGCGGCCTCGTCCATGGCCGACATGGCCGCGATGTCGCCGCCCGCCGAGAAGGCGCGGCCGCGGCCGTGCAGCACCGCGGCGCCGATCGCGGGATCGCGCCCGATCTCCGCGATCGCCCGGCGCAGCCCCGCGAGCATCGCGTCGTTGATCGCGTTCAGCTTCTCCGGCCGGTTGAGGGCGATGGTGGCGACGCCCTGGCGCAGCTCGACCTGGACCGCCTCGCTCATGGCGCTTCGCCCCGATAGGCGCGCACAAGGCGTCTGACCTTCTTCTCGCTGCCGATGCTGCCCTGCGGCACCAGCGTCACCTCGGCGGTGAAGTTCTGCGCCTTCTTCAAGGCCTCGACGACCTCGCGGGCCAGATCGGCGTGTTGCGCCGCCGGCACGTCGCGGGCCACCTCGACCTTGATCGGCACGGCGTAGTCGATCGGCGGCGGACGATCGAGCGTCACCTGGAACTCGCCGGTGATGCGCGGGGCGAGCGTCATCAGCGTCGCCTGGATGCCGAGCGGGAAGACGTTGACGCCTTTCACGATCATCATGTCGTCGGTGCGTCCGAGCACCTTGAAGCGGAACGTGGTCCGCCCGCAGCGGCACGGCTCGGTCCAGACCTGGAACAGGTCGTGCGAGCGCATGCGCTGCAGCGGGCAGCACTCGCGCCGGATCGAGGTGTAGACCGCCTCGCCCACCGCGCCGTCGCGGAACGGCAGCACGGCGCCCGTGTCCGGGTCGATCAGCTCGATCACCGCGAAGCCGGTGCCGCCGTAGTGCAGCCCGGCGCGGTGCGCGCACTCGCCGGAATGCAGCGCCAGCTCGCCGGTGCCGTACATGTCCTGGGCGCGCATGCCCCAGGTCGTCTCGATCGCCTCGCGGTATCCCGGCACCTGCATGCCGGCCTCGCCGGAGAAGAATCCCTTGGCGATGCCGACCGCGCGCGGATCGAGGCCGATCCCGCGCGCGACCTCGGCGAGCCGCACGGCATAGGACGGCGTCGCCCAGATCGCCACCGGGTCGCGGATCGCCGCCATCATCCGCAGCAGCCGCTCGCTCTGCCCGACGCCATAGGGGATGCTCGCGGCGCCCACGGTCTCGAAGGTCAGGTGGTCGCTCAGGCCCCCGGCGTAGAGGCTGAAGTTCATCGTGGTGAAGACGATGTCGCCCGGCCGGCAGCCCATCGCCCAGAGGGCGCGCGCGCCCATCTCGCAATAATCCTCGGTGTCGCGCCGCGACCAGCCGACGCGCAGCGGCTGCCCGGTGGTGCCGCCGGTCGCCTGGATGCGCACCACCCGCTCGATCGGCGCGCACTGGTTGATGCCGAGGAGCGTCCCGTCCGCCTGCGCGGCCGCGAGCTCGCCCTTCTCCATGAACGGAACCAGCGCCAGGTCCTCGACCGCGCGAATGTCCCCGGGCCGGACCCCCGCGCCATCGAGCCTGGCCGCGTAGTAGCGGCTGGAGGCATAGTTGTAGGCGATCTGCTCGCGCAGGCGCTCGTTCTCGAGCCGGCGCCGCCCGGCGGGCGGCAGGGTCTCGATCTCCTCGTTCCAGAATTCGCCCCGCGGCATCGGGCCATCCACTATTCTGACATTGATATCATTTTCATTTTGATCCGAAAGGCAAGTCGTGTCAAACCTGTCGCATGGCAGCCTCGGCTGAGGGCGACACCGGCGCGAGCTTCGCCGCGGCATTGACCCGGGCCGCGGCGCGCCCGTCCCTGAAGAAGGCGGAGCGCACCCGGCTCCGGCTGCTGGCGGCCGCCGCCGTCCGGCTGGAGCGGGGCGACGCGCCGGGCGCGCTGCGCGTCGCCGACATCGCGGCCGGCGCCGGCCTCGCCCACGGCACCTTCTACCGCTACTTCCAGGACCGGGCCGCGGCGGTCGAGGCGCTGGTCGCCGAGTTCGCCCGCCACCTGCGCGAGCGCCTGGGCGCCGTGCAGGAAGGCGCGCCCGCCTCGCCCGCGCGCGTGCGCGCCGCGACGCTCGCCTATGTCCGCCTGTTCCGCGCCAACGCCGGCCTGATGCGCTGCCTGATGGATGTGGGCCGCGACAGCGCCGCGTTCCGCGAGCGCTTCCAGGCGCTCAACCGCGACTGGGCCGGCAAGGTCGCCGCCGCCATCGCCCAGCGCCGCGCGCGGGGCGAATCCGCCGAAACGCTGCTGCCGACGGCCTACGCGCTCGGCGGCATGGTCGACGAGTTCCTGGCGCAGCTCTATCTCCGCCGCGATCCCGCGCTGGCCGCATTGGCCGACGACGAGGCGGCCGTCGCCGGGCTCTTGACCGGTCTCTGGTGCCGCGGCGCCTACGGGGCCGTGCCCGAAGAAGAAAGCTGAACCACGGAGGCACAGCGTGGCCACGTGGCCGCGCTGAGTCTCTGTGCTACCAACTCCAGAATCTCCGTATGCGCGAGGAATTTGGTTCACGCGGAGCCGCGGAGAACGCGGAGCCCATCGCATTGTGCGTGGCTCCTCTCCGCGTCCTCCGCGTCTCCGCGCGCAAGAATTTGGTTGGTGCCACGTGGCCGCGCTGCGTCTCCGTGCTCAGGTCTTCTTCAGCGCCTCGCGCTTGCGCTTGAACGCGGTCGCGTAGCGCTCGAGCGTGGGCGACTGCACCCCGGCGGGGATCATCGCCTCGATCAGCTGGAAGCGGCCGCGCGTGGCGACGGCGCGGTCGAGCGCGTCCTTGAGCTGGCGCCTGGTCGTCACGCGCGCGCCGTCGCCGCCCATGCCGGCGGCCATCTCGGCGAAGCGCCAGTCGTCCAGCGCGTTGAAGCGCGACTCGGGCTGGAACACGCGCAGCATCTCCCAGCTGCGGTTGTTGAACAGGATCACGATCGGGTCGACGCCGATCCGCCGGCAGTTGCCCAGCTCCCAGCCGGTCATCTGGAAGGCGCCGTCGCCGACCAGCACCAGCACGCGCCGCCCGGTCGTCGCCTGCGCGCCCATCCCCGCCGGCACGCCGTAGCCCATGCCGGCGTAGTAGCCCGGCGCGGTCAGCTCGGTATGCTCGATGTCCATCGCCGTGAACAGGCAGTCGCCGACGTCCGACGCGATCGGCATCGGGCCGTGGCGGTCCATCAGGTCGTTGACGCCGCGCGCGATGTCGGTCGGCGCGATCGCCTGGCCGTCGGCGGGCAGGCCGCGCGGGAACGCCTGCGGCGCCACCGCCGGCGTCGCCTTGCGCCGCGCCCGTACCGGCTTGAGCCGCGCCAGCATCGCGTCGACCAGCTGGCCGAGCGCGATGTCGGGATAGGTGTGGTAGCCGAGCGTGACCTGGCGGTCGAAGGCGTGGATGGCGCGGCGCAGGTCGACCTGGCGCTGCGACACGCCGAAATTCGTGTCCGACAGGATCACGCCGACCAGGAACAGCGCGTCGGATTCCTCGACCGCCCGCGTCACCGCCGGATCGCCGGCGACGCCGAGATAGGTGCCGATCAGCGGCGCGCCCGAGCCGACGAGCAGGCCGCGGCCCATGAACGACGTGACCACGGGCACGGCCAGCCGCCGCGCCAGCTCGGCCACGCGCGCCTCGAGCCCGTAGCGCCGCACCTCGGCGCACACCATCATGACCGGCGCCCTGGCGGCGGCGACCCGCGCCAGCACCTCCTCGGCGCAGGCGGCGAGCGCCTCGGGCTGCTCGGGCAGCGCCGGGTCGGGGCCGATCGGCGCGCATTCGGCGTCGACCTGGTCGCGCGGCAGCTCGATATAGACCGGCCGCGACAGGGCGCGGCAGGCGCCGAGCACGCGCGCGATCTCGCCCGGGGCGCGAGCCGCGTCGTCGAGCCGCGCCTGCGCGCAGGTGATCTCGCGGAAGACGCGGAACTGCGAGTCGAGCGTCTTGGCCTGGTGATGCACCAGCAGGCCGCGCTGGCTCTCGGCCACGCCGGGCGCGCCGGAGACCACCACCAGCGGCGACTTCTCGGCATAGGCGCCCGCGACCGCGTTCACCAGGTTGAAGGCGCCGGCGCCGTAGGTGACGGCGGCGACGCCGAGCGCGCCGTTGAACCGCCCGGCCGCGTCGGCGGCGAATCCGACCGCCGGCTCGTGGCTGAGGGTGTGGAGCGGCAGGATGCCGCTCTCCTCCGCGACCTTGAAGAACGGCAGCGCGAAGTCGCCCGGAATGCCGAAGATCTCGCGCGCGCCGCGGCGTTTCAGCGCCTGCAGCAGGGACTCGGCCAGCTTCATCGTCGCCTCCGGCATCGACGCTAGCGCCAATCGCGCGCCGCCGGAACCGGGCGCGGCGCCGACGCGCCGGGCGCGGCAGGCCTCGTTGACAGGCCGCGGGCCGCAGCCTACAACCGCCGGCGCATACGCCGTGAGCGTCCGCCACTCTCGGCGGAGGGGTGGCCGAGTGGCTGAAGGCGGCGGTTTGCTAAACCGTTATACGGGCTTAAACCCGTATCGTGGGTTCGAATCC
>CAZLBB010000200.1:0-7074 GCA_964557415.1 uncultured Rhodospirillaceae bacterium | reverse complement strand
GCTTGAGCGCCCTCCCTCGCACAGTCCACGGCAGACTTATGGCGGGGGAGGATGACGTCGGGCCGGAGGTGGCGCAAGATCTGGCATAACGTATGCCAGACGCCGGCGCCCGTCCGGCCCGGGCTGCGGCGCGGCCGCCAAGCGCCTCGGACCACCGGATGCGCGGAGATTGCATGCTAACCTGATGAAGAATCGGGCAAATGACGGGCGCGCCGGGGCGGCGCGCCGATGCCAGGAGTTATAGCACCGAAGCCCGGCGACGCAATGGAAATGGCGCCACCGGCGCAGGGCGGCCGCTAGGCCGGGCGGGCCCGGCCGGTCCAGCCGAACGGATCGAAGCGCCGCAGGATGAGCTTCTCCAGCTCGGCGACGACGAACACGGCGGCGCCGGCCAGCGCGACCCGCAGCCATTCCTCCGGGCTCAGCGACGCCGTGGCGAACACCGCCTGGAACGGCGGGAAGTGCACGAAGGCGAGCTGCAGGACCGCACAGGCGGCCAGCGCGTAGAGGACCTGACGGTTGCCGAGGAGCCCCTCGCGCGACAGCGCGGTGTCGGTCAGGTGCCGGCTGTTGAGCAGATAGAACATCTCGCAGCCGACGACGGTGCTCACGGCCATGGTGCGCGCTGTCTCGATCGTCGTGCCGCGATCGAGCTCCCACAGGAACAGGCCGAGCGCCGCACCCATCATCAGGAACGAGATCAGCGCGATGCGCCACGCCAGGAAGCCCGACAGCAGCGGCTCGCGCGGGTCGCGCGGGCGCCTCAGCATCACATCGCGCTCCGCCGGCTCGAAGGCAAGGGCCAGCCCCAGCGTGGCGGAGGTTGCCATGTTGATCCACAGGACCTGCGCCGGCGTCAGCGGCAGCACCAGGTCGAACAGGATCGCCGCGATCACGACCAGCGCCTCGCCGCCGTTGGTCGGCAGCATGAACAGCACGAACTTGCGGATGTTGTCGTAGACGGCGCGGCCCTCGTGCACGGCACTGCCGATGGTGGCGAAGTTGTCGTCCGCCAGCACCATGTCGGCGGCCTCCTTGGCCGCCTCGGTGCCCTTGAGGCCCATGGCCACGCCGATGTCGGCGCGCTTGAGCGCCGGTGCGTCGTTGACGCCGTCGCCCGTCATGGCGACCACATGGCCGTGGGCCTGCAGCGCCTGGACCAGGCGCAGCTTGTGCTCGGGGCTTGCACGCGCGAATACGTCGATCCCGGGCACGGCCTGCCTGAGCGCGTCGTCGTCCATCAGCTCGATCTCGGCGCCGGTCAGCGCCGGCTTTTCCTGGCCGATGCCGAGCCGCGCGCCGATGGCGCGCGCCGTCTCGACGTGGTCGCCGGTGATCATCTTCACCCGGATGCCGGCGGCATGGCAGCGCGCCACGGCCGCGATGGCCTCGTCGCGCGGCGGGTCGATGATGCCGACGAGGCCCAGCAGCACCAGCCCGGACTCCACGTCGGAGAACCGCACCTCGTGCATCGCGCCGTCGACGCGCTTGGCGGCGATCGCGAGCAGGCGCAGGCCGCGCGCGGCCGTGTCGTTGGCCCATCGGCGCCAATAGTCCGGACCGAGCACCGCCTCGCCGGCCGCGCCCTGCTGCCGGCCGCACATCTCGAGAATGCGTTCGGGCGCGCCCTTCACGTAGACGACGCCGCGGCCCTCATGGTCGTGGTGCAGCGTCGCCATGAAGCGATGCTCGGATTCGAACGGGATGGCGTCGATCCGCGGCATGGCGCGGCGCTCGGCGGCGCCGTCGAGCCCGCTCTTGAGTGCGAGCGCGAGCAGCGCGCCCTCCGTCGGGTCGCCCTCCATCTTCCAGGCGCCGTCCGCGTGCCTCAGCACGGCGTCGTTGCACAAGAGCGCCGCCCTGGCGATCTCGATCAGGACCGGATGGCCCGCCGCCGCGACCGCCTCGCCCGCGAGATGGAAGCCGCCCTCGGGTGCGTAGCCCACGCCGCTGACGTCGAACACACAGTCCGCGGTCACGACGCGCTGGACGGTCATCTCGTTCTTCGTCAGCGTGCCGGTCTTGTCGGAGCAGATGATCGTCACCGAGCCGAGCGCCTCGACCGCCGGCAGGCGCCGGATGATGGCGCGGCGGTCGGCCATGCGCTGCACGCCGATGGCGAGGGTGATCGTGAGGATGGCGGGCAGGCCTTCCGGGATCGCGGAAGCCACGAGCGCCACGACCATCATGAACATCTCGGCGGCGCTGTGGCCGCGGGCGAGCACGCCGAGCACGAAAGTGGCCGCCGCCATGACGAGAATCACCAGCGCCAGCCAGCGGCTGAAGCGCGCCATCTGGCGCAGAAGCGGCGTCGCGACCGATTCGACCTGCGCCAGCAGCGCGCCGATCCGGCCCAGCTCCGTTCCGCTCCCGGTCGCCACGACCACGCCGGCGCCTTGCCCATAGACCACGAGCGTGCCGGAGTAGAGCATGCAGCTGCGGTCGCCGAGCGGCGCGTCCTCCGGCGCGGGCCCCAAGGCCTTCTCGGACGGCTCGGATTCCCCGGTCAGGATCGCCTCGTCGACGCGCAGGTTCTTTTCCGAGAGGATCCGCAGATCCGCCGGCACCTTGTCGCCGGCCGCCATCAGCACGACGTCACCGGGCACGATCGACTCGGCCGCCACCTCGACCCGCTCGCCGTCGCGCAGCACCGTCGTGTAGGGCGACAGGATATTGCGGATTGCGTCCAGCGCCGCTTCCGCCTTGCCTTCCTGGATGAAGCCGATGACCGCATTGACCAGGACCGCGGCGAGCAGCACGCCGGTGTCGATCCAGTGCGCCAGCGCCGCCGTGATGCCGGCGGCCGCCAGCATCACGTAGATCAGCACGTTGTGGAACTGCAGCACGAAGCGCAGCCAGGCCGGGCGGCGCTTGGGCGCCGGCAGGCGGTTGGGGCCGACGCGCGCCAAGCGCTGCGCCGCCTCCGACCGGGCAAGCCCGTGCCGCAGGCTGGTGCCGAGCGATGCGACCACCTCGTTCGCGTCCTGGCTGTGCCATGGCCGGTCCGCCGCAATGACCTTGGCTTCGTCGGGCACCTTGGGCTTCCTTTGAGCCGAGGCGGTCAGCCGGCTGCGGCCGGAGCCGGTGCACGGCGCGCGACCAGGACGTCGCACGGCGCCGACGCCAGCAGCGTCGCTGCCGTGCTGCCCAGCAGCAGCGTCGCGACGGCGCCGCGCCCGCTTGCGCCGAGAACCAGCAGGTCGAGGCCCTTGTCGGCGGCATAGTCCCTGACGGCCGCGTCGACCGCGCCGCGCTCGATCAATATCTGCAATCGCCTGCGGCCTTCCGTGCCGATGCCGGAAGCGTCGAGGAACCGCTCGCACTCGCCGGCGGCCAGCTGTCGTCCCGCGGCGTCGCCCTCGCCGCGACCGGCCATCATCATCGGGATCGGCTGGTAGCTGTGCATCAGCGCGATGGCCGCCTGCGGGAACAGCGAATCCGCGAGCAGCAGCGCTTCGCGTGCGCCTTGCGAAAAATCGGTCGCCACCATCAGCCGGGCATAGGGCCGCCGTGCGCGCGCCTTGACGACGAGCACGGGAACCGGCGCACGGCGGACCAGCCGGTCCACGGTCGCGCCGAGCATCATGCGCCCGAACGTCTCGCTGCGCGCCGTGCCCGTGACGATCAGCCCGCAGCCGGACCTCGACGCGGCCCGCAGCACGACGTCCGACGGTTCGCCCTCTTCGATCGCGATCTCGAACGGCACGTCGCGGCCCATCAGGTCCTCGCGCACCTGCCGTTCCGCGATTGCGATGCGCGCGTCGGCATGGCGCCGCCACGACGGCTCATCGCGCGGCCCGTCGCCGCGCGCCGCGCCGTCCCGCTCGAGCGCGTGCACGACGACCAGCCGCGCGCCCCAGTCGGCCGCGAGCTGCGCGGCGCGGTCCAGCGCCCGGTCGCAGCGGCCGCTGAGATCGGTGGCGAGCAGGACGCAACCGGGCGGCGCCGGTGTCGGAATCGGTTCCATACCGCGCGGCCCCCCTGAAAGGTCGGCGGCGGGCCTGCCGCCGCGGTTGCGCGAAAGCCTCGGGAACGCCGACGGCCCGAGGCGTTACTTATGCCGGCGACGGAAGCGGGCGGCGTTGACCTACGTCAAGCCAAGCGAGAGCCCGGCTTCTTACGTGGCATGTGCCCAGGGTACCGGCAATCCGGGCAACTACCGAAGCACGGCCCGCGGATGCCCGCAGGCGGCGTCGGGCACCGGCGCTCGCCGGCGACGGAGGCTGCCCTACTTCCTGCTCTTCTGCAGGTTCCTCGTCACCTCGACCAGCGACTTCACCGCGCCGACCGACTTGTCGAACATCGCCTGCTCGGCCGGGTCCAGCTTGATCTCGACGATCTTCTCGACGCCGCCGGCGCCGATGATCACCGGCACGCCGACATAGAGGTCCTTCACGCCATACTGGCCGGTCAGCCACGCGGCGCAGGGCAGCATTGCGCCATCCGTTACCATCGATAGCGCATTCCGGCGCTGACGGCGTGGTCGGTCTGGCGGATGCGCAGCTCGGCGTCGTAGCCGGCGAACAGCGAGAAGCGCTCGTCGAGCATCGCCGCCGCGCCGAGCTGCACGACCGCCGCGTCGCGGCCGGGCGAGGCGCCGTGGACGTCGATGCCGAGGCCGGAGAAGCGCGCCTCGACCGGCACCGCCGCGTCGCGGAACTCGTGCTGCCAGTACGCCGCCGCATAGGGCTCGAGCTCGATGCCGCTCTCGTCGAGCGTCAGCGGATACGACGCCCGCGCGCCGAGCGACGAGCGCAGCGCCGTGAAGCTCTTGCCGTCCACCGTCAGATCCAGGCTGTCGGCGCCGGCCTCGGTGAAGCCTTCGCGCCACAGCCGGTCATAGCGCAATGACGCTGACGGCACGACGAGGAAGCCGGCGCTGTCGAGCTTGGCGCCGATGCGGAGCTGTGCCGACGCGTCGTGGCCGTCCGCGTCGCTCGACGCCGTGCGGTTGATCGTCCCGAACGCGAGGCCGCGGCTCAGGTCGTAGTCGTTGTAGGCGTAGCCCACCTGCGCGTCGGCGAAGTAGAACTTGCCGTGGTCGTAGCGGCCGTAGACCAGGCCCTGGTACGAGTCGATGCCGCCCGAGCCCGAGCCGTCGTCGCCGTCGAAGTCGCCATGCGCGTAGCCGACCGCGCCGCCGACGCGCAGACCCTTCAAGGGCATCGTGTCGGCGCCGATCAGCGCGCCGCCGATGGTCAGGTCGTAGCCGGCGGCGTTGCCGTCCGAGTTCGTGCTGTTGAACTGGCCCAGGCCCTTGACCCAGCTGTGCCAGCTGCTGCGCGTGTCGCGGCTCTCGCCGTTCGTAGCCGACGCGGCGGCGAGCAACGGGGAAAAGTCCTGCCCAGCCGTGCCGGCCAGCGCGTATTGCGTCGTGCCCGGCGCCGCCGCCGAGGCGCGCGCCGCCGTGCCGCCCGGTGTCTGCATCAGCCGGTCGTCCAGCGCCCGGCCGAACATGCGCCGCATCGTCAGCGACGACATCACCAGGTTGCCGTGCGCCGCGCCGGAGATCTGGTCGTAGGCAGCGCGCGCCTGGGGCTGGCTCAGGCTTGCCAGTGCCGTCGTCACCGCCAGCGCGTCGCCGGTGGCCGTGAGCAGCAGCGTGTCGAGCGCCTTCGCCACGCCGAGCTGGTTCTCCGTGTGCGCCACGCTGGCGAAGGTCAGGCTGCCGCGGACAATGTTGAGGATCACGTTGGTCGGCTCGTAGATCAGCGATAAGACGAGGAAGGCCGAGTCGCTGGTCACGTTCGTGAAGGTGCCGACCACGCCGCCCGCGGCCGTCAGGATCACGTAGCGCGTCCCGGCGGTGTAGAAGCCCGTCTCCGCCACGACCTGCACCGTGCCGCCGGTGATGGTCGCCGTGCCGGTCGCCACGATGCGGTCGGCCTGGCCTTGCGGGTTGATCTCCACGACATAGATCGAGCCGGGCGCGAAGCTCACGTTGCCGGCGACGTTCAGCGTGCCGATCGAGTTGCCGGGCGACGCCGTGCCGCCGCTCAGGAAGCTCGCCCCGCCGACCGTGCCCGAGCCGCCCAGCGTGCCGCCGTTCACGGTGACGGCGCTGGAGAGCGAGCCGTTCACCAGCAAGATGCCCTGGTTCACGGTCGTCGTGCCGCCATGCGTGTTGTTGCCGGTCAGGGTCAGCGTGCCGGTGCCGGTCTTGACCAGGCTGCCGCCGGCGCCCGTCAGCATGCCCGAGAACGTCGTGCTCGTGTTGTCGCCGCCGGCCGTCAGCGTCGCACTGCCCAGGATCGTCTGTCCGGCGCCCGCGAGCGAGCCGATGGTCTGGTCGAAGTCGCCGAGGTCGAGCGTCGCGCCGGACGCGACCACGTGCGCCGATGCCGGCGCGAACAGGTTGGCGCCCAGCGCGGTGAACGTGCCGGCGTCGATGTTGGTGGCGCCCGCGTAGCTCGCCGCCGCGCCCAGCGTCAGCGTGCCGGTGCCGGCCTTCGTGACGCCGCCGGTGCCGGCGAGGCTCGACGCCAGCGCCACGTCGTTGCCGTTGGTGTCGAACGTGGCGCCGCCGGCGCCGATCGCGTTGAGGCGCGGCGACACGTCGACCGTCGTGCCGGACGCCCATTGCAGGCCGCCGCCGTCGAGCGTGATGTTGCCCGAGCCGAAGTTGTTCAGCGCCGTGAAGTTGATCAGGCCGCCGGCGACCGTGGTGCCGCCGCTGTAGGTATTGGCGCCGCCCAGCACCAGCATGCCCGCGCCGCTCTTGGCGAGGCCCCAGCTTCCCGCCTTGCCGCCGGTGCCGCCGGAGCCGGTCTGGTCGGCGATCACGTCCGACACGGTCTGGGTCTGGCCCGCGCCGGGCGAGAGGGTCAGCGTGCCGTTGCCGTTGAGGAAGAAGCCGGAGCCGAAGGCCGAGCCGGCCGTAGAGGGGCCGCCGCTGGCGGCACCGCCGGTGACGGTATTGCCATTGATACTGAGCGGCCCGGCAAGCATGAGGTTGCCGCCCTCTTGCACGAAGATCGCGCCGCCGAGGCCGGCGCCGCCGCCGCCGCCGCCAACACCGCCGGCGCCGCCGTTGCCGCCGCCGAAGCCGCCGGCCCCGGCGACGCCGCTGCCGCC
>CAZLBB010000199.1:0-7157 GCA_964557415.1 uncultured Rhodospirillaceae bacterium | reverse complement strand
TGCGCCAACTACTTCATCAACGCCGGATATTCCACGTAATCGGGAACCGCTCTAGCGTTTCGTTCTCTCGACGAAACGTCCGGCCTGTGCCGTCAGCTCGACCAAGAGGCGCTCGCAGATAAGGCGATCGGGCTGGCCGGTTTCCTTGCAGCGCAACTCGGCCTGCGTCGCACGGGACAGTGCGCTGGTCAGGCGATCGCCCCGCCACGCCTGGAGCTGGCGGCGGAAAGCCGGCTCACGTTTGAAGAAGAGCGGCGGGCGCAGGCTGCGCAGCGCGGTCTCCAGCGGCTCCCCCGACTCGACGCGCACCTGCACGCTGCTCAGCCGCAACAGGTGCCGTGCCAGGCTGCGCACGACGCGGACCGGCGCCTCGCCTTCGGCCGCCAGGCGTCGCAGCGCGCGATCGGGACCGGACCGATCGCCGCAGAGCGCCGCGTCGATCGCGTCATCGACCGAGGTTTCCGCGGCATCGGCGGTGCAGGCCAGCACGTCCTCCAGGTCAATGGTGCCGCTGCTCCCGGCATAGAGCGCCAGCTTCTCCACCTCGCCGCCGAGAAGCATCCGGTCCGGCCCGAGCAGCGCCGCCAATGCCTCGGCCGCATCGTCGGTCGCCTTAAGGCCCTTTGCGCTCATCGCTGCCCTGGCGGCCGCCGCCAATGCCGGCGCATCCGCGACGTAGCACGGTATAGCGACGCCCAGCTTGGCCGCCTCGAAGGCCGAGCACAGTTTTGAGCGGCGCGCCAAGTCGCCCGCTTCGACCACGACCAGCGCATCGCCCGGCGGGTCCTCCAGGAACGCCGCGAAGACATCGGCCACCCGATCGTCGGCGCCGCGCACGCGCACGACGCGCCGGCCCCCGGTCATGCACATCGCGGCGGCCTCTTCGGCGAGGCGCGGCGGGTCGTCGGCAAGAGCGGCTGCGTCGAGCTCGCTGATGCGGAACGGGTCCGCTTCATCCGCGACGACCGAGCGCGCGAGCGCGTCGGCGCGCTCGCGCACCAGCCCGAGATCGGGGCCGAAGAGCAATGCCGCGCGCAGCGCCGTATCCGGCTTCCTGACGAACGCGTCGGCGCGTGCCGGCGGAACCTTCACGGGCGGACCGGCCTCAGGTGCCGTTGCGCGTGCTGAGGAACACTGCAACCTTCGTCGTGATGTCGTCGGCCACCTCGCGCAGGGTCCGCTCGCGCGCGTCGTGTTCCGCCGCCAGGGTTGCGAAATTGGATTCGACGATGTTGTAGGAGGTGAAGGACCGGCTGCGGCCCGACTGCAGCGCGGCTCTCTTCTTGAGGTCGTAGAGCGTGTATTTCGCGGTCGTGCTGAGCTGCGCCAAGGTCGCGGTGTTGTCCTTGATGATGCCGATGCTGGCTTTCTGCTCGGTCAGCTGGATATCGAGCGCGTAGGCCGGGGTCGCCGGCCGCCCCTTCGGATTCAACCGGTCCAGCAGCAGATTGTGGAGGATCTGTCCGTTGCGGTCGGAGATCGTGTTGATCTTGACCGTGGCCAGCTCCGCAGCTGCCTCGGCATCGTTGCTGCGTTCGCCATACAGCGGTTGGAATCCACAGCCGGCGGCCCCGGCCGCCAGCAACAGGGCCGCAAGCACGCGGCGCCGGCTATGCCACAACATTGATCACCTGATTGGCCCGATAGATGACCTTGCGCGGCTTGCGTCCCTCGGTCGCGCGCTGCACCGCCGGCTGCGCCAGGGCGACATTCTCGACATCGGCCTGCGCGGCGTCGCGCGGGACGGTCACCGTCGCGCGCAGCTTTCCGTTCACCTGCACGGCGATCTCCACACTGTCGGCCACGAGCAAAGCCGGATCGGCCTCGGGCCACGCCTGCTCGCACAGCAAGCCCTTCCCGCCCAGCCGCTGCCACAGTTCCTCGCCGAGATGGGGCATCATCGGCCCCAGCAGCTTGACCAGCGTCTGCACCGCCTCGCGCCAGGCCGCGCGCGCCGCGGCGCCGTCGATCGCGAAATCCTCGATCGCGTTGCTCAGCTCGCGAATGCGCGCGACCGCGCTGTTGAACTTGAAGCGGTCGAGATGCTGCGTCACGTCGCGGATCGCGCCGTGCGTTGCCCGGCGCAGCTCGATCGCGGCGGAGCCGTCGACCGCCGCGTCGCCGTCGCCCCGAGCCTGCGCCACGTTCTCGTCAATGAGGCGCCATACGCGGTTGATGAACCGCCACGCGCCGTCGACGCCGGCGGCGCTCCATTCCAGGTCGCGCTCGGGCGGGCTGTCGGACAGCATGAACCAGCGCGCCGTATCCGCGCCATAGGCGTCGATGATCGCGCTGGGAGCAACGACGTTCTTCTTCGACTTGCTCATCACCTCGCGGCGGCCGACCAAGACCGGCTTGCCCGTGCCCTTCTCGACCACGGCGCCGTCGGCCTGGCGATCGACCTCCTCCGGATAGAGCCATCGCCCGTCCGCCGCGCGGTAGGATTCGTGGCAAACCATTCCTTGCGTGAACAGGCCGGCAAACGGCTCGTCGATCTTCGCGTGGCCGGTGATGCGCATGGCGCGCGTGAAGAAACGCGAATAGAGCAGGTGCAGGATGGCGTGCTCGACCCCGCCGACATACTGGTCGACCGGCAGCCAGTAGTCGGCGGCGCTGCGCGTCACGGGCTCGTCCGCGCGCGGACTGCAGTAGCGCGCGAAGTACCAGGACGAGTCGACGAACGTGTCGAAGGTGTCGGTCTCGCGCCGCGCTTTCTTGCCGCAACTTGGGCAGTCGACCTGCTTCCAGGTCGGGTGGTGGTCGAGCGGATTGCCCGGCCGGTCGAAGCTGACATCGTCGGGCAGGACGACCGGCAGATCCTTGTCAGGCACCGGCACGACGCCGCACGCCTCGCAATGCACGACCGGGATCGGGCAGCCCCAATAGCGCTGGCGCGACACCAGCCAGTCGCGCAAGCGGTATTGCACCGTGCCGCGCCCCGCGCCCGTTGTCTCGAGACGCTCGACCACCTTGCGCTTGGCGGCGGCGACGTCCAGGCCGTCGAGGAAATCCGAGTTGATCAGCACGCCGTCGTCGGTATAGGCCGTGTCGCCGATGCGGAATGTCCTGGCGTCCCCGTCACGCGGCATGACGACCGGGATCACGTCGAGGCCGTATTTGCGCGCGAAGTCCAGGTCGCGCTGGTCGCCCGAGGGGCAGCCGAAGATCGCGCCGGCGCCATATTCCATCAGCACGAAGTTCGCGACCCAGAGCGGCACGGTACGGCCCGGCGCGAGCGGATGCGCGACGCGGAGCCCCGTGTCGTAGCCGATCTTTTCCGCGGCCTCGATCGCCGCCTCCGAAGTGCCGGCCCGGTCGCATTCCGCGACGAACGCCGCGAGCTTCGCGTCCTTGTGCGCGAGCTCGTCGGTGAACGGATGGTGCGGCGACAGCGCCAGGAACGACGCGCCGAACAGCGTATCCGGGCGCGTCGTGAACACCTCGATGGCCGTGTCCCTGCCGGCGACCTTCCATGCGACATAGGCGCCCTCGGAGCGGCCGATCCAGTGCTCCTGCATGGTGCGCACCTTCTCAGGCCAGCGCTCGAGCTGGCCGAGCGCCTGCAGCAGGTCGTCCGAGAATGCGGTGATCTTGAGAAACCACTGCGCCAGCTTGCGCTTCTCGACCGGCGCGCCCGAGCGCCAGCCCTTGCCGTCGATCACCTGTTCGTTCGCCAAGACGGTGTGATCGACCGGGTCCCAGTTGACGAACGCCTCGCGGCGGTCGACCAGCCCGGCCCTGAGGAAGTCCAGAAACAGCTTCTGCTGGTGCTTGTAATAGCCGGGATGGCAGGTCGCGAGCTCGCGGCTCCAGTCGAGCGACAGTCCCATGCGCTTCAGCTCGCCGCGCATGGTAGCGATGTTGTCGTAGGTCCACTTCGCCGGATGGATCTTCGAGTCGCGCGCGGCGTTCTCCGCCGGCAGGCCGAACGCATCCCAGCCCATCGGATGCAGCACGTTGTGTCCGCGCGCCCGCTTGTAGCGCGCGACCACGTCGCCGAGCGTGTAGTTGCGAACGTGCCCCATGTGGATGCGCCCGGAGGGATAGGGGAACATCTCCAGGACGTAGTACTTGGGACGCGACGGGTCCTCGCGCGCGGCAAACACCCGGCGTTGCTCCCACAGCGCCTGCCACTTGGCCTCGGATTCCTGGAAATTGTAGCGCGACGTCACGATGCGTCCTGTCCGTTCCCCGGGCCCGGGCCCGAATTGGGCGCGATTTTCCATGCCGCGGCAGCGCGAAGCAAGGGCTAACTGCTTGAATCGGCAAGCCCCGAAACGGCTTCCGGCCACCCCGTCAGGTCGATCGCGGTCGGTTTTCCCCCTGCGCGGTGACGCTGCCACATGCGGCGGAAGGCCTCCTCCATGCCCCGCGCAAAACGCGCCGTGTCGAATAGCGGCGCGCTTGCGCGGTTCGCCGCCAGCCGCACGCGCAAGGCCGCCAGAGCCGGCGGGTCGCGCGCCAGACCCAGCGCGATCGCCTCGTAGCCTGCAAGGTCCGGAGCGATCAATTCCGGCAGGCGGATCGCGCGCAACAGGCTGGCGCCGACGCGCGACGCCAAGGCGTCGCCCAGCCGCGTCACGACCGGCACTCCGGCCCAGAGCGCATCGACCGTGGTCGTATGCCCGCCGTAGGTCAGCGTATCGAGGCAGAGGTCGGCGAGGGCCAGGCGCGCCAGATGAACCGGCTTGGGCCGCCGCTGGCCGAACACGATCCGGTCCGGGTCGACGCCCGCATCGGCTGCGGCACGCCGCAGGTTGGCTTGGCTCTCCGGCGCCTCGCGATAGAGCCACAAGACCGCACCGCCGATGCCACGCAGCAGCCGCATCCAGGCGCCGAAGATCTCGCGCTCGATCTTGAAGTGCGCGCAGTAGCAGGCGAACACGAACGCACCGTCAGGCAGCCCCTCTTCGCTGCGGGATGGCCGCTCGGCGGCGATCGGCTGGCGATCATCCGTGAAGTAGTAGGTATCCGGCAGGTACACGAGGGCCTCGCTGTGCTCCTCGGCATGCTCGGGCGGGATCACGACACGATCGGCGATGACGTAGTCGTAGAACGGCGCGTTGGTCGGCCCGGGCAAGCCCATCGTCGTCGCCTGAACCGGGGCGGGTCGCAGCGTCGCGATTTCCGGCCGGGCCATGGCGGTGAACGCGCTCAGATCCACCAGGATGTCGGTTTGGTCTTCGGCGATGCGCCGCGCCGCTTCGACGTGGTGAACGCCGTGCAAGTCGACGAAGCGCTCGGCTCCGCGCTCGATCCGCTGGCGGTACTCGCTGCCGTCGTCCGGGCCGTGGGAGTAAACGGTAGCGCGGAAAGCGCCGCGGTCGAACGCCGGGAACAGCCCGGCGATGATGTGGGCCATCGGATGATTGCGGAACTCGGAACCGAGGAAACCGATGCGCAGACGTCCATCGGCCGCCGGCGGCGGCGCGGCGAAGCCGGCGCCACGGTCGGGCCCGTACTGCCGCACATATTCCAGCGCCTTCGACGCGCCAATGGCCGCCCGCTCGCGCCCGCTCAGCTTCAGCGACAGGGCGAAGAAAGGCGTCACCAGGCAGGGCTTTCCGGCCATCGCCAGCGCGACCTCGTCGCGCACGGCGGGCATCAGCCGGTCGAGCCTGTCCCAGTCGCAGGCCGCCTGCGCGGCCTGCGCCAACTGCACGGCGGCGCGCCGCAAACGCGGATTGAGCGTCAGCGCGCGCTCCAGCGCAGCGATGGCGGGACCTGGCTTGCGTGCGTGGAAATAGGTGACGCCCAGATTGTAGTGGAGCTCCGCCATGTCCGGTCGCCGCGCGATCGCGCGCTGCAACATTGCCACGGCGTCATCGCCCTTGCCGGTCGCGCGCAGCTCGAGCGCCAGCGCCAGCTCGGCCTCGACCAGGTCGGGATTGAGCGACAACGCCTTGCGCCAGGCCTCGGCCGCCTCGGCACGGCGTCCGCGCAGGGCCAGCACGTTGCCCAGGTTGCACCAGAGCGCGGCGACGCCGGGGTGACGCGAGAGGGCTTGGCGCAGGGTTGCCTCGGCGCGCTCGGGCGCCGGGCGCGCCAGCACGGCGCCGAGCTCGATCCATGCTTCCGGCGCTTGCGGCGCCAGCTCGACGGCGCGACGCAGATGCGCCTCGGCCCCGGCGACGTCGCCGTTCAGCGCAAGGGCCTTGCCAAGCGCCTGCTGCGCGCCGGCATGGCGCGGATCGAGCCGCGCGAGCCGGTGCATCGCGCGAATTCCGGGCTCCAGCGCCCCCTGCTCGAGCAGGCACAGGCCATAGGCGAACAGGGTATCGCGATCATCCGGGCGGTCGCGCAGCGCGCGCTCGTACAGAGGCTGTGCTTCGCGCCGGCGCCCGGCACGATGAAGGGCAATGGCCTGGGCGAGAGTCACCCCGGGCGGGCGCGCTCGGCGCTATTTCTGCGCGGTGCTGACGCGCAGCTGCCGGGCGCGGCTGAGGATGGAGTTCTCCAGGTCGGTGGCGGTCTGCGCTTCGACCGGCGCGTCCTGCCAGGCGCCGCCGGCGTCGCGCTGTTGCTTGAACACGGCCGCCCGCACACCGTCGGCACGCAGGTCGCGGCCGAGAATGAAGACATTGATCTTGAAGCGTTCACTCGGAGCCTCGGGCGGGCTGTACCACTCGGTGATGATGACGCCGCCGAACGGATCGGCCGATGCCAGCGGCATGAACGAGATGGTGTCGAGCGAGGCGCGCCACAGGTAGCTGTTGACGCCGACGCCACCGCCGCCGCCGCCCGACGTGTCCTCCTTGCCGCCGCCGCCGAACAGGTTCAGCCCATCGGAACCGAAAACCCCGGTATTGTCCGTCTTCTGAAGGGTTTGGCCCTTACCGCGGGCCCGGCTGGAGCTATAGGTGTTGCGGTCGTCGACGGTTTCGACGCCGCTGCAGGCGGGCAACCAAACGGCAGCGCAGCCCAAGACCGCGACCAAGCCCGATCGACTCGTCCAGCGAAAGGCCATTTCCGGTACGGATTCCCTGATTGGCGGTAGGTCCGCCGAAGCCGAATGATACCGGGGCCGGAACCCCGGAACAATACGGAAGCCACACTAAGACTTAGCTTTTTGGCAAAAATGGGGCCCCCTGCATGGCATCGAGCGTTGCATGTATGTCACGGTGGTTAGAATTGGACACAGGTTTGGGTGGATGGTG
>CAZLBB010000198.1:0-7312 GCA_964557415.1 uncultured Rhodospirillaceae bacterium | reverse complement strand
CCGCGGCCCGCGGCCGCCGCCTGTGGGCGGGCGCGCGCCGAGGAGGCGCCGCGCACGGCCGCGGACGCGGAAAAACAGCGCCAGCAGCACGCCGCGGCCGCGCCCGGCGCCCCGCCGGCACCCGCGCCGGCGCCGGCCGTGGCGCCGCCATCGCCCTATGCTGCGCCGGCACCTGGGGCGGCGGCGTCGGCGCCACCGGCCCCGGACCTGCGCCAGCGCGCCTACGACCGCATCATGGGCATCCTGCTCAGCCAGATCGTCGGGTCCGGTCCGGACAAGGGCCAGCCCAATCCCTACCGCCGCCTGCCCAAGCCCAAGGCGGTCGCCGCCTGCGTCGACTGGTCGGGCGGCTCGCTCGAAATGCTGTCCCCCGGCGCCTGGGCCGACTCCTATGTCCTGCCCGGACGCTCCGGCATCCCGCCGCGCCAGGACGCGGTGGCGCGCTGCGAGAAGTTCAACGACACGCCGCGGCGCTGCCGCTGCCAGGTGATCGACGCGGACGACGCCAACGTGCTCGAGCTGCCGGCGGAGTTCGCCCGCCGCGCCGCTGTGCGATGATGCGCTTGCTTGCAACGCCGGAGGATGGCACGCTGCAGTGGTAGTATCGCCGCGTCGTCTGGGGGCGACCTTGGTATTGCGGTTCTGCGCCTTGCTGATGGCCGCCGCTGTGGCCGTGGCCGCGCCCACCCGGGCGCAGGTCGCTTCTTCCGCCGAGCCGCGCCTGGCGCTCGTCATCGGCAACGGCGCGTATAAGGGGCAACCGCTCCGCAATCCGGCCAACGACGCACGCATCGTCGCCGCAAGTCTTCGCCGACTCGGCTTCACGGTCGTCGAACTAATCGATGCCGGCCGGCGCGCCATGGACGAGGCCGTGCTGGATTTCGGCGAACGCTTGAAGGCCGGCGGCGTGGGCGCATTCTACTATGCCGGCCACGGCGTGCAGGTCCGCGGCCACAACTATCTCCTCCCGGTCGATGCCGCGGTCACGACGGAGGCATCGGTACGCGTCCAGGCGCTCGACGTCGGTCTCGTGCTCGACCTGATGAGCGACGCCCGCAACCGCGCCAACATCGTGATCCTCGATTCCTGCCGCAACAATCCGTTCATCGTGTCGCGCGGGGCCAAGGGTCTCGCCGCCATCGATGCGGCGCGCGGCACGTTGATCGCCTACTCCACCGCGCCCGGCGCGGTGGCCGTCGACGGCGACGGCGAGCACAGCCCGTATACCGCGGCGCTGGTGAAGGCGCTGGACGAGCCCGGCTTGAAGGTGGAGGAAGTCTTCAAGCGCGTCCGCTCGCAGGTCGTCGAGACGACCCGGGGCGCGCAGACGCCGTGGGAGTCATCTTCGCTCACCGGCGACTTGGTGATCAACCTGAACATCACCGTCAACCCGCCGGCGCTGGCGTTGTCCGGCCGCGATCCTGCCGACGTCGCGTTCTGGACCAGCATCCAGTCGAGCGGCGATCCGCGCGACTACGACGACTATCTCAAGCAGTTTCCCGGCGGCACGTTCAGCAGCTTGGCGAAACGGCGCTTCGACGAGCTTCAGCGCAAGCAGCTTGCCGCCGCCGAAGAGGAGCGCAGGCGCGCCGTGGCCGCGGAAGCGGAGAAGCAAAGGTTCGCCGCACTGGAAGCGGAGCGCCGGCGCAAGGCGGCCGAGGACGCAGAGCGCAAGCGGCTTGCTGCGCTCGAAGCCGAGCGGCAACGCAAGGAAGCCGAGGAAGAGCGCAAGCGCAAGCAGGCCGAGGACGCGGAACGCCAGCGAATTGCCGCGGCGGAAGCGGAGCACCAGCGCCGCACCGCCGAGGCGGAACAACGGCGCCGGTCGGCGCTCGAAGCGGAACGCCAACGTATGGAAACCGAAGAGGCGGAGCGCCAGCGAGCCAGTGCGGCGCTGGCCGAACGCGAGCGAGCGGCGGCCGAGGAAGCGGAGCGGCGGCGCGAAGCAGAGGCCGAGGAAGCGGCCCGGCGCCAGCAACAGGCTTCGCTTCCGCCGCCCGCTGCAACACACGGGAGCGTGCGCGGTAGAGAGTGGTCGAGCTGCGAGATGCGAACGCCCCCGTTCGTCGCGAGCTCCCCGGCCGACGGCATGGCCGGGCTATGGTTCGGACAATGGATGACCAGCGTCGGCGGCGATAGCCGAACCCGATGGGAAACGCTCCGATGTCGGTTCCTGCTGATACGCAAGAATGCGGCACAGATCGACATCTTCTCCGCGGGTACGCCGCCGTTCTCCAGCCAGGATTCCGTCACCGCCACGATGAGCAGCAACGAGATCAGCTTCATGCTGCACGGACGCGGCGCGAAATGCGTCCATCACCGAGACCGCGACGAGTTCGATTGCGCCTATGGGGGACGAGCCGGGACCTCGCACACAACGAAGCTTCGACGGGTCGTCAGTGCCGACTACCTGCCGGAACCGGGAAAGGCGGCGAACGCGCAATAGCGTTTATCGGCGCGAGACACGGTGCGCAATGATCCTGGCAAGCAGGTAAAGTTGCCCCAGGGTCCCCAGCGGCTCCACCACGCTCTTCAGTTCCACCGACGTGTCCGTCAGCCGCCATTTGTAGGGATAGTCGCCGCGCAGCATGTCGAACACCGGCACCCGCTCCTCGGCGGCACGGCGCACCAGCTCGTAGATCAGGAGCTGGCCGGGCGAGTCGGCCTGGAATTCCGGATCGAAGGCGGGGACGTAGTAGTAGAAGCGCTCCGCGTCAGCGAAGCCCAGATGCGCGGCGATCATCCGCCCATCCGCTTCGGCCTCCAGCGCCGAGACGTGGATGCGCGCGTGCCCGACCCCATCGCGCAAGAACACGTCGCGGGCGAAGGGCGCGAACACGTGCTCGAGCTGCGCCAGCGCGGCGGGCTCGTCGGCGAACTGGCGGCGCTTCTGCGCGACGACGAACTCGACCGCCGCGGCGCGGCGCGCGGACTCGGCGTATTCGGCGTAGCGCCACGGCAGCTGTTTCGCCAGGCGCCGTCCCTTGCGCCGCATCTCCTGGCGGAGATTGCTCGAGAAGGCCTTCTCGACCTGGTCCCACGGCCGGCCTGCGAGATCGAGATAGGGCGACTGCAGGCTCAGCGTGCCGGCGCGCGCGCCTGCCCGCAGCAGCTGCGCGGCGGCCCCGTCCGGGCGCAGCTGGCTCAAGTCGGCGAGGGCGGCGCCGCTGGCGGCCATGGCGGGCTTGAGCACGCGCCACAGCGACGCCGCATCGATGCCGGGCACGGCGATCAGGTCGCAATAGTCGCTGACCTCGAGCGCCATCCACACCAGCCGGGCCGGAAACCGGTCGCGCCGGACGACCAGCGGCGCGATCGCGACCGGGCCGGCATCGTCGCTGACGATGACGGTATGCAGAGCGGGCGCCGCCGCGGCCCGGGCCGCGGCGCGCCACCAGGCGGAGAGCCAGGCATGGTCCTGGAACAGTCCGATCGGCGCCCCGCGCCCGGCGATCCGGGTCCAGCCCTCCTCGGCTTCGGTCCAGGCCTGGTCGGTGGCGACAAGGCGGCAGGTCAGGCCCGGGGTCATGCGCGGCGGCTGGTCCTGAGGCAAGCGGGACGGACGCGACGGGGCCGGCGACTGATACTACGGACCGGCTGCGGCCGGGTTAATTGCCCGGGCGCGAAAGCAAACGGGGGCCGCGCCGGCGGCCCCCGCTGCAAGCGAAATGAACGGCGCGCTCAGCTCGTCTTCGGCTTGGGCGTCTGCAGCGGCTGGCCCTGGTCGGCCTGCGGCACCGGGGTCTGCGGCGCCTGCACCGTGTGCTGCGGGCTGCAGCCGGCGAACGCAACGGCCGGAATCGCCAGGAGGGCGAAGGCGGCGAGGATCGAAGCCACAAGGCGCATGGAACTCTCCCATCGACGCAGCGAAGTTCCCAGAATGACGCCGTTCGGGCCGCGGGTCAACCAGGGACAGCCACGCATAACGGCTTCGTGTCCGGGCCGCCGCCGCGGTCCGCCGGACGGACACGGCATGAAACGTCAACGACGCTTGCCAATGCCGATATGCCCGTGAATACTCGCGATCATGCCGTCCAGGGGAGACGCGGGGACGTCCGCTCCGCCGACGGCATAGGAACGGGGAGTGAAAGAATCATGAGGCGATTTTCCATCGCGCTGGGGGCTTGCGCCCTGGCGCTCGTCACCATGCCTGCCGGCGTGGATGCCAAGACCTTCCGCTACTCGACCTCGGGCGACGTGCTGGGCATGGACCCGCACATCCACAACGAGGGCCCGACCAACGCGATGAAGGGCAACATCTACGAGGGCCTGGTGCACCGCACGCCGGACCTCAAGGTGCATCCGTCGCTGGCCACGGAATGGAGCAATCCGGAGCCCACGATCTGGCGCTTCAAGCTGCGCCAGGGCGTCAAGTTCCACGACGGCACGCCGTTCACCGCCGACGACGTCGTGTTCTCGTTCGCGCGGATCAACTCCGAGCAGTCCGACATGAACACCTATGTCGGCACGGTCAAGGAAGTGAAGAAGATCGACGACCACACCGTCGACTTCATCACCAAGGGGCCGGACCCGATCCTGCACCAGAACCTGACGCTGTTCTTCATCATGTCCAAGTCGTGGACCGAGAAGAACAACTCGGCCAAGCCGGTACGCGGCGCCACGGCCGAGATCTACGCCAACCGGTTCACCAACGGCACCGGCCCGTTCAAGCTGGTCGAGCGCGTGCCCGACACCCGCACGGTGCTCGAGCCGAACAAGGACTGGTGGAACAAGCCCGCGCACAACCTGACGCGCGTCGAATTCCGCCCGATCACCAACAACGCCACGCGCGTGGCGGCGCTGCTGTCGGGTGAGATCGACATGATGTACCCGGTCCCGCTGCAGGACATCCCGAAGATGAAGCAGACCGAGGGCGTCAAGGTGATGGAAGGCCCCGAGCTGCGCACGATCTTCCTCGGCTTCGACCAGGCGCGCGACGAGCTGCTGTTCTCCAACGTCAAGGGCAAGAACCCGTTCAAGGACGTGCGCGTGCGCCGCGCCTTCTACCAGGCGCTCGACATGGAGCAGATCAAGCGCGTGGTGATGCGCGGCGCGTCGACGCCGACCGGCATGATGATCGCGCCGGGCATCGTCGGCTTCGATCCCGAGCTCAACAAGCGCTACCCGTTCGATGCGGATGCCGCCAAGAAGCTTCTGGCCGAGGCCGGCTACCCGCAGGGCTTCGAGGTGCAGCTCGACTGCCCGAACGACCGCTACGTCAACGACGAGGCGATCTGCCTGGCGGTCGTGCCGATGCTGGCGCGCATCGGCGTGACGGTGAAGCTCAACGCCCAGACCAAGGGCAAGCACTTCGACAAGATCGGGCTCAAGGAGAACCGCAACACGTCGTTCTACATGCTGGGCTGGACGCCCGGCACGTATGACGGCCACAACGCGCTGTTCAACCTGATGATCATGAGCGAGAAGGGCTCGGGCGCGAACAACAGCGGCGCCTACTCGAACCCGAAGGTCGAGGAGCTGACCAAGGCGATCGCCATCGAGACGAACCAGGAAAAGCGCCTGGGCATGCTCAAGGAGGCCTTCAGGATCCACAAGGAGGACTTCGGCCATCTGCCGTTGCACCAGCAGGCGCTCGCCTGGGGCGTGCGCGACACGATCGCCGAGATCGTGCAGCGGCCGTACAACGACGTCGATCTGCGCTTCGTCAAGATGAAGTAGCCGGTCGGTCACACGAAAGACGCCCACCCGCCCGGGAACCGGACGGGTGGGCGTCGCCATCTGTTGAGCCGCGATGGCCGCCTTCATCATCCGCCGATTACTGCAAGCCGTGATGGTCATGCTGACCGTCGGCTTCATCGCCTTTTCCATGTTCAACTACATCGGCGACCCGGTCTTCAACCTCGTCGGACAGGACGCCACCGAGGAGGACCGCGAGCGCATCCGCGTGTCCCTCGGCCTCGACAAGCCGTTCTACGTGCAGTATGTCCGCTTCATCGGCAACGCCGTCCAGGGCCAGTTCGGCACCTCGTTCCGCGTCGGCATGAAGGTGACGGACCTTCTGGCCGAGCGCCTGCCGGCGACGCTGGAGCTGGTCTTCGCCGCAGCGGTGATGTCGCTGTGCGTCGGCGTGCCGCTCGGCGTCTACACCGGCATCCACCGCTACGGGATGCTGAGCCGCGCCTTCCTCACCTTCTCGCTGGTGGGCATTTCGCTGCCGACTTTCCTGATCGGCATCCTCCTGATCCTTATCTTCTCGGTGCATCTCGGCTGGCTGCCGTCCTTCGGCCGCGGCCAGGTCGTGAAGCTCGGCTGGTGGTCGACCGGCTACCTGACGCAGAGCGGGCTCAAGTCGCTGATCCTGCCGGCGATCACGCTCGGCCTGTTCCAGACCACGCTGCTGATGCGCCTGGTGCGCGCCGAGATGCTCGAGGTGCTGCGCACCGACTACATCAAGTTCGCGCGCGCCCGCGGCCTCAGCCGGCGCGCGATCAACTTCGGCCACGCGCTGAAGAACACGCTGGTGCCGGTCATCACCATCACCGGCCTGCAGATCGGCGGGCTGATCGCGTTTGCCATCATCACGGAGACCGTGTTCCAGTGGCCCGGCATGGGATTGCTGTTCCTGCAGGCGATCCAGTATGCCGACGTGCCGGTCATGTCGACCTACCTGCTGCTGGTGGCGTTGATGTTCGTGCTGATCAACCTGACGGTCGACCTGCTCTACTATGCGGTCGACCCGCGCCTGCGCGCCGACCGCGCCGCCGTGCGCGGCCGGCAGGTATAGGGCCGGGCGCCGATGGCCATCGCCGCCTCGCTGCGCCAGGCGCTCGACAGCGACCTGTTCTACAGCTTCCGCCGCTCGCCGGCGACGGTCGCGGCGGCGGCCACGGTCGTGCTGTTCGTGCTCGGCGCGTTCCTCGCGCCGTGGATCGCGCCGCACAACACCTACGAGGTCGTGAATCTGAACCTGTCCAACGCCTTCCTGCCGCCAGCCTGGACCGAGTCCGGTCGCATGGAGTTCCTGCTCGGCACCGACGACCAGGGCCGCGACGTGCTGTCGACCATCATGCTCGGCGCGCGCGTCTCGCTGATCGTGGGATTCGCCGCCGTGCTGTTCGCCGCCGTGCTCGGCGTGACGCTGGGCCTGATCAGCGGCTATGTCGGCGGCTATGTCGATGCCGCGATCATGCGCGTCGCCGACGTGATGCTGAGCTTCCCCGCCATCCTGATCGCGCTCCTGATCGACGGCGTCGCGCGCGGCGTGCTGCCGCGCGACCTGCACACCCAGCTGTCGATCGACGGTCTGATCTTCTCGATCGGGCTCCGCACCTGGGTGCAGTACGCGCGCACG
>CAZLBB010000197.1:0-7619 GCA_964557415.1 uncultured Rhodospirillaceae bacterium | reverse complement strand
AGCGCGTCGGTGCGCGCCATGATGACGAGGTCGGGGTCGTGGCGCGCGTCGAGCGCGGCCTTGACCTTGGCCACCATCTCCTCGGCCGGAATCACCGCCTTGCCGGCCATGTGGCCACAGCGCTTGGGCGCCACCTGGTCCTCGACGAACAGCCCGGCGACGCCGGCGCGCTCGTAGGCCCTGACCGTGCGCGCCACGTTGGTGACGTTGCCGTAGCCGGTATCGGCGTCGGCGAACAGGGGCAGCGAGGTGGCGTCGCACAGCCGCGCGTAGAAGTCCGCCATCTCGGTCATCGACAGCTGCCCGGTGTCGGGCTGGCCGAGCAGGGTCGCGGTCGCGCTGTAGCCGCCTGCGGTCACCGCCTGGAACCCGGCCTGCTCGATGATGCGCGCCGCCAGCGCGTCGTGCGCGCCCGGCAGCACCAGGATCTCCTTCGCCTCCACCAGCCGGCGAAAGCGCGTCGTGCGGCGCATCGGCGATTTCCTCCCCGAAACGCGGCCAATCTGCCCCGCGCGGGCGACCGGCGCAAGCGCGGTCAGCCGCGCCGCGCGCCGCCCCGCCACATGGCCGGCCAGGCCAGCGCGCAGGCCAGCAGCAGGACGATGCCGAGCGTCTCCGATACGGTGACCGCCAGCGGCGCGCCGAGCCAGCCGGCGAGCGCGCCGAGCATCAGGACGCCGCTCTGGCCAACCCCGATGGCGGTGGTCAAGAGGCCCATGGTGCGCGAGCGGCGCTCGGCCGGCACGCTGGTGAGGATGAGCGTGCTCTGCATGGTCGCGAACACGCCGGAGCCGCAGCCGACCGCGGCGAGCAGGACGAGCGACAGGACGTAGCTGCCGGACTGGCCGAAGCCGAGTGCGCCGATCAGCGTGGCGAGCGAGCCGAGCAGGAACAGCCGCCCGAACCAGGCCTGCCGCACGACACCGGCGACCGCGGCGGCGGCGACCAGCGCGCCGATGCCTTCCATCGACGACAGCAGGCCGACCTCGGGCGGCGAGGCGCCGAGCACCTCCTTGCCGATCACCGGCACCATGCTGGAATAGCAGAAGCCGAAGAAGTTCATGGTCACGGTCACGGCCATGACCCCCATAACCAGCCGGTCGCGGCAGGCCACCAGCACGTCGTCGACCATGGCGGCGAGGAGCTGTCTGCCGCGCTCGGCCGGGTCGAGCCCAGCGGGCGGCGCGGCCGGGTGCAGGCTGAACGTGGCGCCCGCGCCGGCCAGGAACATGAACGCGCAGGCGACGAACCAGGCGCCGATGCCGAAGGAATCGTAGAGCGCGCCGCCGACGAACGGGCCGATCAGGCGGGCGGCGTTGATCGTGCCCCAGTCGATGCCCATGGCCGCGCTGATGCGGCCGGCACCGGCGATCTCGCCGAGCAGCGTGCGGCGCACGGCCATCTCGGTCGACCAGTACGTGCCGACCAGGAAGGCGCCGATGCCGACATGCCAGACCGTCAGCATTCCGGCGGCGGCGAGCGCGGCGAGCGCGGCATAGGCGACGGCGATCACGCCGACGCCGAGCCGCAGCACGCGCACCAGCGGCAGGTGCGCGGCCAGGGTACCGCTGAGCGCGCCGCCGATCATCGGCAGGAAGCGCAGGAAGGTGACGAGGGCGACCGCGCCGGGCGAAGCGGTGGCGTCGAACACGAAGATGCCCGCGACGACCATGTCGGCCCAGCGCGCGAAGCCGGTCAGCATCCCGACCAGCCACACGCGGCGAAACCCGCGGTCGCGGAACAGCGCCAGCGCCCCGTGCCCGGGCGGCCCGCCACCCGCCGGCGTGCGCGCCGGCCCTGCCTGCGCCAAGGGCGCTTCCTCCTGGTTTTGACCAAGATTAGCAGAGCAGCGCGCGAGGTCCAAAAGCCGCGGGAGCGCGTTCGGATCGCGCGGCCGGACAAGGCAGAGCCGCCGCGACCGGCCTGTCGCGGCGGCCGGGCGACGGTGTGGCAAGTTGCCTGGCGGCGGACGCCCTGCCAAAGTACGCCCGAAACAAACCGGTCGAACCTGTCCTTGAAGCGCTATTCCATATTCAGCCTGGCGCGCAACGCGCTGAGCCATCACGAGGATTGGCCGCTGGCCTGGCGCAGCCCGGAGCCGAAGCCGGCCTACGACGTGATCATCGTCGGCGGCGGCGGCCACGGCCTCGCCACGGCCTACTACCTGGCCAAGGAGCACGGCATCGCCAACGTCGCGGTGCTGGAGAAAGGCTGGCTCGGCGGCGGCAACACCGGGCGCAACACCACGGTGATCCGCTCGAACTACCTGTGGGACGAGAGCGCGCATCTCTACGAGAAGTCGCTGCAGCTCTACGAGACGCTGAGCCGGGACCTCAACTTCAACGTCATGCTGAGCCAGCGCGGCGTGGTGAACCTGGCGCACAGCGAGCACGACCTGCGCGAGCTTGGCCGCCGCGTGCACGCGCTCAGGCTCAACGGCATCGATTCCGAGGTGCTATCGCGCGAGGAGGTGCGGCGGCTGATCCCGATCCTCGACTGTTCGCCCACGGCGCGCTTCCCGGTGCTCGGTGCCTCGGTGCAGTGGCGCGGCGGCGTCGCGCGGCACGACGCGGTCGCCTGGGGCTTCGCGCGCGCGGCCGACGCGCGCGGCGTCGACATCATCCAGAACTGCGAGGTCACCGGCATCCTGCGCGACGGCGGGCGCGTGGCCGGGGTCGAGACCACGCGCGGCGTTATCCGCGCGCCCAAGGTCGGCTGCGTTGTCGCCGGCCATGCCTCGGTGCTGGCGGCCATGGCGGGCCTGAGCCTGCCGATCGAGAGCCATCCGTTGCAGGCGCTGGTGAGCGAGCCGATCAAGCCGGTGCTGCACACGGTGGTGATGTCGTCCGCCGTGCACGCCTATATCAGCCAGTCCGACAAGGGCGAGCTGGTGATGGGCGCCGGCATCGACACCTGGAACTCCTACGCCCAGCGCGGCAGCCTGCCGGTCGTGGCGCATACGGTCGGCGCCGTGTGCGAGCTGTTCCCGATCTTCGGCCGCCTCAAGATGATGCGCAGCTGGGCCGGCATCGTCGACATCTGCCCCGACGCCAGCCCGATCGTCTCGAAGACTCCCGTCGAAGGGCTCTATTTCAACTGCGGCTGGGGCACCGGCGGCTTCAAGGCCACGCCCGGCTCGGGCTGGGTGTTCGCGCACACCATCGCGCGGGACGAGCCGCACCCGCTCAACGCGCCCTTCGCGCTCGAGCGCTTCGCGACCGGCGCGCTGATCGACGAGCACGGCGCCGCGGCCGTAGCGCATTGAGGGGGCGATGGCTTTGATGGTGCTGTTCGATCTGATATTCGGTCCCCCCTTCCCGCAAGGGGAGGTGGGACTTGGATCGGGGAGTGCCGGTTCGCGGGGGCGCCCATGCTCCTGATCGCCTGCCCCTGGTGCGGCCCGCGCGAGGAGGTGGAGTTCCGCTGCGGCGGGCAGGGCCATATCGCGCGACCGGCGGATGCGATGGAGATATCCGACGCGGAGTATGCGCGCTATCTGTTCATGCGCACCAACCCGAAGGGCTGGCACTACGAGCGCTGGAACCACGTGCACGGCTGCCGGCGCTGGTTCAACGCGCTGCGCCACACGGTGACGCACGAGATCCGCGCCACCTACAAGCCGGGCGAAGCGAAACCGCCCGTGCCGGTAGGCGAGCCGTGACGGCGCCCTTCGACCGCCGCCGCCCCGAGGGCGGGCGCATCGACCGCGCGCGCGCCCTGCGCTTCGTGTTCGACGGCGCCGGCTACTCGGGCTATGCCGGCGACACGCTGGCCTCGGCCCTGCTGGCGAACGGCGTCCGGCTGGTGGCGCGCAGCTTCAAGTACCACCGGCCGCGCGGCATCGCGACCGCCGGCGCGGAGGAGCCGAACGCGCTGGTGCAGCTGCGCTCGGGCGCGCGCAGCGAGCCGAACATGCGTGCGACGCAGGTCGAGCTCTACGACGGCCTGGTCGCGGCGAGCCAGAACTGCTGGCCCAGCCTCGAGCTCGACCTCGGCGCTCTCAACGGCGTGTTCGCGAAGCTGCTGCCCTCGGGCTTCTACTACAAGACCTTCATGTGGCCGCCCGGGTTCTGGCATTTCTACGAGCGCCTGATCCGGCGCATGGCCGGCATGGGCCGCGCGGCCGACGCGCCCGATCCCGACCGCTACGACCACCGCTGGGCGCATTGCGACGTGCTGGTGGTCGGCGCCGGCCCAGCGGGGCTTGCCGCCGCGCTCGCCGCGGGCCGCGCCGGCGCGCGCGTGATCCTGTGCGACGAGCAGGCCGAGCCGGGCGGCAGCCTCTTGGGCAACGGTGCCGCGCTGGACGGCAAACCGGCGACGGACTGGATCCGCGCCGTGCTGGACGAGCTCGGCGCCTTGCCCGACGTGACGGTGCTGCCGCGCACGACCGCCTTCGGCTACTACGACCACAACGCGCTCGGCCTGGTCGAGCGCGTGGCCGACCACGTGGCGGAGCCCTTGCCCGGCCAGCCGCGCCAGCGCCTGTGGCTGGTGCGCGCGCGCCAGGTGGTGCTGGCGGCCGGCGCGATCGAGCGGCCGCTGGTGTTCCGCGACAACGACCGGCCGGGCGTGATGCTGGCCGACGCGGCGCGCACCTATCTGAACCGCTATGCCGTCGCCTGCGGCAGGCGTGCGGTGCTGTTCACCAACAACGACCACGCCTACGACGCGGCGCTGGCGCTGCACGCGGGCGGCGTCGACCTGGCGGCGATCGTCGATCTCAGGGCCGAACACGGCGGGCCGCGCGTCGATGCGGCGCGCGCGCGCGGCCTGCGCGTGGTCGCCGGCCGCGCCGTGACGGCGACGCATGGGCGCGGCGGCGTGACCGGCGTCGACATCGCCAGGCTGCAGGAAGGCTCGGACCTCGCCGTGCTCGACCGCGAGAGCATCGCCTGCGACCTGGTGCTGAGCGCGGGCGGCTGGACGCCGAGCGTGCACCTGTTCTCGCAGTCCGGCGGCAAGCTCCGCTACGACGAGGCGACCGGCGCGTTCCTGCCCGGCAAGGCCGTGCAGCCGGTGCGCGCGGCCGGGTCGTGCAACGGCGCCGCGGCGCTGAAGGACTGCCTGGCAGAGGGCGCCGCCGTGGGCGCGGCCGCGGCCCGGGACTGCGGCCTTACCGCCGCGCCGCCGGCGCTGCCGGCGACCGAGCCCGAGCCCGAGGCCGCGCCGATGCGCCTGATGTGGGTCGTGCCGTCGGACGCGCCGGTCGGGTACAGGGGCAAGCATTTCGTCGACCTGCAGAACGACGTGACCGTTGCCGACCTCAGGCTGGCCGCGCGCGAGGGCTATCGCTCGGTCGAGCACCTCAAGCGCTACACCACGACCGGCATGGGCACCGACCAGGGCAAGACCTCGAACCTGGCGGCGCTGGCCATCCTGGCCGAGGCGACCGGTCAGGAGATCCCGGCGGTCGGCACCACGACCTTCCGCCCGCCCTACACACCGGTCGCCATGGGCGTGCTCACCGGCCGCACGGTGGGATCGCTGCTCGACCCGGCGCGCTGGACCCCGATCCATCGCTGGCACGTGCGCGCCGGCGCGGTGTTCGAGAATGTCGGGCAGTGGCAGCGCGCGCGCTACTACCCGCAGGCCGGCTCCGACGGTCGACCCGAGGACATGCACCGCGCGCTCGAGCGCGAGCTGCATGCGGCGCGCAACACCGTCGGCATCTTCGACGCCTCGACCCTCGGCAAGATCGACGTGAAGGGGCCGGACGCGGCGCGCTTCCTCGACCTCGTCTACACCAATTCCTGGAGCAAGCTCGGCATCGGGCGCTGCCGCTACGGCTTCATGCTGCGCGAGGACGGCTATGTGTTCGACGACGGCGTGACCACGCGGCTGGCCGAGGACCATTTCCTCGTCAGCACGACCACCGGCAACGCCGCGCCGGTGCTGTCGTGGCTCGAGGACCTGCTGCAGATGGAATGGACCGACCTCAGGGTGCGGCTGACCTCGGTGACCGAGGAGTACGCCGTCGTCACCCTGTCCGGCCCCTTCGCGCGGCGCGTGCTGGCGGAGCTCGCCGCCGACATCGACCTCAAGCCGGAGGCGTTCCCGTTCATGTCGCTGCGCCACGGCACGGTCGCCGGCATCGCCGCGCGCGTCTTCCGCGTCAGCTTCACCGGCGAGCTTTCCTACGAGATCCAGGTGAAGGCGAGCCACGGCCTGGCGCTGTGGAACGCCTGCATGGAGGCGGGCGAGAAATACGGCATCACGCCCTACGGCACCGAGGCCATGCACGTGCTACGCGCTGAGAAGGGCTACGTTATCGTCGGCCAGGAGACCGACGGCACGGTCACGCCCCACGACCTCGGCATGGGCTGGATCGTCAACGACAGCAAGCCCGACTTCATCGGCAAGCGGGGCTTGAGGCGGGCCGATTTGCAGCGCGCGGACCGCAAGCAGCTCGTCGGGCTCAGGCTCGAGCCGGGCGAGCGCCGGCCGCTGCCCGAGGGCGCGCATCTGGTCGCCGACCGCGACGCCGTGCCGCCGATGCCGATGCTCGGCCACGTGACGTCGAGCTACTGGAGCGTGGCGGTCAATGCGCCGATCGCGCTCGCCATGATCAAGGGCGGCCGCGCGCGCCATGGCGAGACGCTCTACGCGCCCTTGCCCGACCGGGTGGTGCCGGCGACGGTGGTCGAGCCCTGCTTCTGGGATCCGGAAGGGAAGCGCCTGCATGGTTGACGCGATTCCCCGTCTCGGCGCATTGGATCATCTCGGCCTCGCTGCCCGCGCGACGCGCGAGCCCGGCGCCGCCGGCGTCTGGCTCGGCGAGCGGCGCTTCCTGGCGAAGATCAACCTGCGCGGCGACCCGAACAACGCCGCGTTCATGCAAGCCGCCGGCTCGGCGCTCGACGGCGTGCAGCCGACCACGGCGCCGAACACGGCCGTGCGCACCACTTCGCTCGACCTGCTGTGGCTCGGCCCCGACGAGTGGCTGCTGGTCGCCGCCGCCGGCGGCGAGGCCGCGCTCGCCGCGCAGCTCGCCGCTGTGGTGACGCCGCATGGCGGCACGGTCACCGACGTGACCGAGTCGCGCACGACCGTCACCGTCGCCGGCCCGCGCGCCCGCGACGTGCTGGCAAAGGGCTGCCCGATCGACCTGCACCCGCGCCGGTTCCGGCCCGGCGACTGCGCCCAGAGCCTGTTGGCGCGCGTCGGCGTGATCCTGCTGCGCGCCGACGACGGCGCGGGCCCGGTGCCGCGCTTCGAGCTGCACGTGGTGCGCTCGATGGCGGACTATCTGTGGCGCTTCCTCGAGGACGCCGGGCAGGAGTACGGCGTGGCGGTGGTCGAAGAAGAAAGCTGAACCACAGAGGCACAGAGACACAGAGAGGATAGGGAAGAGGCGAGGTGCGCCGCGCGGCGCAGCCGCGCCGTGACCTTCTTCTTTTTCCCTTCGTGTCCTTCGTGTCTTCGTGGTCGACTTTTTCAAAGACGAACCACGAAGACACGAAGGTCACGAAGACAGAACGAATGTAAAGAGGTCTTTGGCGGCCTTCGGCCGCTCGAATGCCTCTCTTCCTTCTTCTCTGTCTTCTTCTCTCTGCCTCTGGACTACTAGAGCGGTTCCCGATTACGTGGAATATCCGGCGTTGATGAAGTAGTTGGCG
>CAZLBB010000196.1:0-7793 GCA_964557415.1 uncultured Rhodospirillaceae bacterium | reverse complement strand
GCCGCCGTTGCCGCCGCCGTTGCCGCCGCCGTTGCCGCCGCCGTTGCCGCCGCCGCCGCCGCCTTCACCAGCACCAGAGCCGCCGCCACCGCCGCCGCCCGCGCCATCGCCGCTGCCGGTGCCGCCGCCGTTGCCGCCGCCGTTACCGTTGCCGCCGCCGTTGCCGTTGCCGCCGCCGTTGCCGCCGCCGTTGCCGCCGCCGTTGCCGTTGCCGCCCGCATTGCCGCTGGCACCGGCGCCGGCCGCCGACGCCGTCGCCTGGCCATGGCTCGAGGCATGGCCGTGGCTCGACGCATTGCTGTGGCTCGAGGCATTGCTGTGGCTCGCCGCCTGGCTGTGGCTCGCCGCCTGGCTGTTGGCCTGGCCGGGAGCGGCAGCCGCCGGCGCCGCCACGCCCGTGGTGGCCGCCGTCGTGTTGGCGGGCGCCGTCTGCGCCGGAGCGGTCGGCGTCGCCGGTGCCGCCGGCGCCGCCGGCGTCGGCCCGACGCTCATCGTCGCGCCCGGCGTGGCCGAGACCGAGGCGGTCATGCCCGGCGTCACGTCGACCGTCGCGCCGGTCGAGTTCTGCGACACGCCGACCACGCCGGTGCTGACCGCCACGCTGGCCGCGACCGCGCTGACCGAAATCGTGAAGGACGTGCCCTTGACCGCGGCGACGAGGTATGGCGTTTCCACGCGGAAGCCGCCGCTGCGCCGCGTCTCGACGCTGTAGAACACGCTGCCGAGCTTCTGGATCACGTCGGCCATGAAGCCCTGGCCCTGGCGCGCCGGCAGGATCAGCCGGCTGTTCGGGCGGACCGCGATCACGTCGTGCTGGTCCGTCACCACGATCGTGCCGTCGCGCGAGGTGACGATCTCGGTCGACGGCGGCAGCACCTGGGTCGGCGACACGCTGACCGGCGTCACGCTGGCCGGCATGATGACGCGCACCTGGCCTTCCATGCGCGCCACGGTCCAGCCCGCGGCGGGCTTTCCGCGCGTCTGCGCCAGGGCCGGCTCGGCCAGCATGACGGTCAGCGCGAAGAGGACGCTGGCGGCCGAAAAAGCGGCCGCGATCATGGAACGGGACAAAAAGTGGAGAGACATGATGTGTCGCATGGTCGTGCTTTCTGCCTGAAGAGCGACGGCCGGGACGCCGAGGCGGCCCACATACAAGGGGCAAAATGACCTTTTGCCCTCATCATCGAATAGCGGAAGAAATTGAACGATGTGGTAAGAAATTTGGTTAAAATCACTGAGATCGACTCGCATCGGGCACCCGCGCTTACTCTTTTTTCACTGATCGCGCGCAAGTTCGACGCTGGAACCGTGTCTCTGGATGCACTGGGCACGTGCGCGCATGTTGAAGCACCGAGCAGGGCTGATCCTGTTCGCGGTCCTGGCCGCGACGACGCTGCCGGGCGGGCTCGAATGGTTCGAGCGCGCGCTGATGGATCTGCGATTCCGCCTGGTGCAGCGCGACGCGACCGACCAGCTGATCGTGGTCGAGATCGACCAGCGCAGCCTGCGCGCGCTCAACGTCTGGCCCTGGCCGCGCACCTATCACGCCGAGATCATCGATCGGCTGGTCGCCGCCGGTGCCGACACCATCGCGATGGACGTCGATTTCAGCGCGCATTCGCGACCCGAGGCCGACGACGCGTTCGAGCAGGCGCTCGCGCGCGCCGGCCGCAAGGTCATGCTGCCGGCGTTCAAGCAGCGCCTGGTGCCGCACCAGGACGCGCCCACGGTGGCCGAGACCAGGCCGCTCGAGCGCTTCGCCCGGCACGTGACCCTGGCCTCGATCGTGTTCCAGCCGGACAGCGACAGCCGCATCCGGCACGCCGAGAACCTGCACAAGATGGCCGACGGCGGCGTGCCCAGCCTGCCGGTGCTGCTGGGAAGCGACGGGCGGGCCGCGCCGCCGGAGTTCTACATCGACTACGGCATCCGTATGCAGACGCTTCCCCGCATCTCCTACGTCGACGTGCTGCGCGGCGAGTTCCCACCCGGCCTGTTCCAGGGGCGCAAGGTGCTGGTCGGCGCGACCGCGGTCGAGCTGGGCGACCAGCTGGCGGTGCCGCTGCATGTCAGCGTGCCGGGTACGATCATGCTGGCGCTGGCGACGGACTCCCTGTACCAGGGCCGCGCCTTGCAGCGCAGCGGCCCCTGGCCGGCGCTGGCGGGTGCCCTGCTGCTGATGCTGGCGCTGACGCCCGGCATGGCGGCGGCGTCGTGGATCCGCAGCGCCGCGATCGCCGCCATGGGATCCACGGCCATCGTCGGCCTGGCGACCGTCGTGCAGGCGGTCTGGCCACTGAGCCTGGACACCGCCCCCGCGCTGCTCGCGCCATGGCTCACCTGTTTCACGGGCCTCGTGGGTGCGATCGAGCGCCAGACGCTGCGCCTGTTCCGCCAGCGCATGGAGATACAGCAGCGCAGCATGATCATGCGCCAGATCGTCGAGAACAGCTTCGACGCGATCGTCGTGATCGGTCACAACGGCCGGGTCATGATGCACAACCAGGCGGCCGAGCGCATGCTCCGCGCCGACGCGGCCGGCCTGCACGAGCGCGCGATCGAATCCCTGTTCCGCCTGACGGCGCCCGACGACGGCCCGCCCGCCTCGCTCGGCGCGCTGCTGGCGCAGGAGGACACGCCGGGGCGCCTCATGGAAGGCGTGGCGGTGACCGGCGCCGGCGACGAGGTGCCGATCGAGCTGTCGCTGCGCCGCATGGTGGTGCACCCGACCTCGAGCCCGTTCGAGCGCCGCACCGAGGCGCGCTCCTACCACTTCGTGACCGCGCGCGACGTGTCGGAGCGCCGCCGCACCATGGCGGCGTTGCGCACCGCGTTCCAGCAGGCCGAGGCCGCCAGCCGCGCCAAGTCGCAGTTCCTCGCCACGATCAGCCACGAGCTGCGCACGCCGCTCAACGCCATCATCGGGTTCTCGGAGATGATCAAGGACCAGTTGATGGGCGCGATCGGCGACGTGCGCTACTGCGACTACGCCAAGGACATCCATTCCAGCGGCCGGCACCTGCTGCACGTGATCAACGACATCCTCGACGTCACGCGCGTGGAATCGGGCGAGGTCCGGGTCGAGGAAGCCGACATCGAGGTCTCGGACTGCTTCGACGCCGCCATCCGTCTGATGGGCGGCCAGATGACGAAGCGGCGGATCGAGCTGGTGCGGCGGATCGGGCCCGACCTGCCCGCCTTGCGCGCCGACGACCGGCTGCTGAAGCAGGTGCTGGTCAACCTGATGTCCAACGCCGTCAAGTTCACGCCGGAAGGCGGCACGGTGACGATCATCGCACGGCTGCGCGAGGACAGCGGCATCAGCCTGAGCGTCGCCGACACCGGCATCGGCATTCCCGCCGCGGAGATCCCCAAGCTCGGCCGGCCGTTCTACCAGGTCGACCAGTCGGACACGCGCCAGTTCGGCGGCGCCGGGCTCGGGCTGTCGATCGTGCGCGGGCTGGTCGAGCTGCACGGCGGCCAGCTCGCGATCGAGTCCAAGGTCGGCGAGGGAACGACCTGCACCTGCCACTTCCCGCCGGAGCGCACGGTCCCGCGCAAGCAGGCGGCGGCGTAGCGCGCCGGCGAGCGCGGCACGGACAAGCAGACCATTCCAACGAGGCCGAGGCGAAGACGCCTCGGAAAACGGGAAAGCCCCGGCCGGCCTTGGCGCACCGCGCCGCCCTCTATGGGCCCCGCGCCGCGCCCCTGCGCTCGCCCGCGCCCGCCGGCACGACGGCGGCGTCCGGGTCGAACCCCGGCAGGGTCAAGATCGCGCGCAGGCCGCCAAGCGGCGAGGCGTCGAGCAAGACCTCGCCGCCGTAGAGGCCGGCCACGTCGCGCACGATGGAAAGGCCGAGGCCGGTGCCGGGCGTGCTTTCGTCGAGCCGCATGCCGCGCTGGAACACGGCGCTGCGCTGGTCCTCCGGCAGGCCGGGACCGTCGTCATCCACCGTGATCTCGATGCGCCCGCCCATCGCCGCCGTCTTCACGAACACCTGGCGGCGCGCCCACTTGCAGGCGTTGTCGACCAGGTTGCCGAGCAGGTCCTCGAAGTCGTGGCGCTCGCCGCGAAAGACGGCGCGCGCGTCGGTCTCGCAATCGACGCTGATGCGGCGCTCGGCGTAGATGCGCTGCAGCGTGCGGCACAGCGCCTCGATCACCGGCTTCAGCTCCGTGCGCGCCCCCAGCACGTTGACCGACGCAGCGGTGCGCGCCCGCGCCATGTGGTGGTCGACCAGCCGCTTCATCAGCGCGGCCTGGCGGCGCACGACCTCGGCCAGGTGGCTGTCGCCGGCGGCGTCGGCCTCGTTGGCCAGCACGGCCACCGGCGTCTTCAGCGCGTGCGCCAGGTTGCCGACATGGGTGCGGGCGCGGCGCAGGACCTCGGCGTTGTGGTCGAGCAGCTGGTTGAGCTCGTCGGCGAGCGGCGTGACCTCGAGCGGGAAGTCGCCCGAGAGCTTCTCGGCGCGTCCCGAGCGGATCTCGCCCAGCGCCTCCCCGATGCGGCGCAGCGGCCGCAAGCCCAGCCGCACCTGCAGCAGCACGGCCGCGACCAGCCCGGATCCCAGCGCGCCCAGGGCCCAGCCGAGCACGCTTTCGAACTCCTGGATGTCGGCCAGCGATTCAGCCGTGTCGCCGGCGACCTGATAGTAGTACGGCGACGAGCCGCCCGGCAGCAGGATCATGCGCTCGATCACGCGCAGCTTCTGGCTCTGCGGGCCGCTCTCGTCGTAGCGCAGGATTTCCGTGCCGTCGCCGAGGCGGCGCGGCTCCATGCGCCGGTCCCACAGCGAGCGCGAGCGCTGCACCACGTCCTGTCGGTCGGCGATCTGCCAGTACCAGCCGGAATACGGCACGTCGAAGCGCGGCTCGCCGGGCGCGCGCGACAGCACCAGCTGGCCCTGCTCGATCTCGCTCAGGGCCACCATGCCGTCGAGCAGCGTCTCCAGGCGCTGGTCGAAGTTGCGCCGGACATAGTCGCGGAACAGGCCGGTGATGACGAACGATCCCGCGAGCAGCGCCGCGAAGATCCACAGCGACGACAGCAGGACCAGGCGGAAGGCGAGCGAACGCCCCTTCATCCCCGCACCGGGCCACGGCGACCCGTGCCGGCCTCCGACGTTCATCGGTGCCGGGGCTTCGGGCACCCCTATGGATCCCGTCGAGCGACGGACATCGGGGCGATCAACCGCCGTCGGGCGCGCCAGCCGGCTCGCTCAGGCGGTAGCCGAGCCCGCGCACGGTCTCGATCACGTCGACGCCGAGCTTCTTGCGCAGGCGCCCGACGAACACCTCGATCGTGTTCGAGTCGCGGTCGAAGTCCTGCTCGTAGATGTGCTCGGTCAGCTGCGTGCGCGACACGACCTTGCCGCGGTGGTGCATCAGGTAGGCCAGCACCTTGAACTCCTGCGCCGTCAGCTTTACCGGCTGGCCGTTGACCTCGACCCGGCTCGTGCTGGTGTCGAGCTTCACGGGGCCGCATTCGAGCGCCGGCGTGGCGTGGCCGGCGGCGCGGCGGATCAGCGCGCGCAGCCGCGCCAGCAGCTCCTCCATGCGGAACGGCTTGGTCACGTAGTCGTCGGCGCCGGCGTCGAAGCCGGCCACCTTCTCGCTCCACCCGTCGCGCGCGGTCAGGATCAGGACCGGCATCGCCTTGCCCGACTTGCGCCAGCGCTTGAGCACGCTGGCGCCGTCGAGAAGCGGCAGGCCGAGATCGAGGACGATGGCGTCGTAGGGCTCGGTGTCGCCCAGGTAGTGGCCTTCCTCGCCGTCGCCGGCCGTGTCGACGGCGTAACCGGCGCCGGTCAGCGCCGCCTTCATCTGCCGCGTAAGGTCAGGATCGTCCTCGACCACCAGAATGCGCATCGGCCCTCAGTCCCCCTAGCGAGATCGAATTCGGTTCAGTCCGCGCGCCACGTCAATCGACGCGCAGAACCTGGCCGCTGCGGCCGTCCACGACCACATAGGCGACCCGGCCCTTTGCCGTCAGCACCTTCACGCGATAGGCGTTGCCCACGACCTGCACGTCAAGGATGCGGCCCGGCACCGTGCGGCTGACCGTCGGCAGCACGCGGTCGAGCGGCAGCAGCCCCTGCTGGATCGCCATCAGCGGCCCGGCGACCCGGACCGCCGGCGGCGGCGGCATCGAGGCGCGCGCCTGCGTCGACGCGAGGCCGGGCGCCACGCCGGCGAGCGCGGTCAGGGCCAGGGCGATGAAGGTCAAGGCGCGCATGCCACTCCACTATCATAGCCGCCTGAACCGCACATGAATACCGTTGGTATTGCTGGGAAAATTCCCGCGGCCGTTCAGCGGCCGTTCAGCCTCCGCGCGCGATGATCGCGAGCGTGCAAAGAGCGCCGAGCCACGGCGGGACGGCCCGGCGCGATCACGAACGGGAGAACCAAGATGACGAAGTATCTGCGCCCCGCTCTGCTTTCCCTCGCTCTCGTGACCGCGGTCGCCGCGACGCCGACGCCGGCAAATGCCGGGCATGACCGCTGGAACGATCGCCGCGCCTCGCATTACGACCATGCGCCGCCGGTCGCCTTTCGCGCCGCCATCCTGAACCAGCATCAGATCGTGCGGCGCCTGCATCGCCAGGGCTACCAGCGCATCCACGACGTCGACCTGCGCCGCGGCCACTATACGGCGCGCGCCCGCGACTACTACGGCCGGCCGGTGTTCCTGGTCGTCTCGGCGCATACCGGCGAGGTGCTGCGCGCGCGTCACGCCTGGTAGCGGCGCCGGCGTCGCCGCGAACGACGGATCCCGCGCGCCCGTGCAGCGCGCGGGATTCGCGCGCCGGATGCGCCGACCGACGAAACGAACGAACCGGAGAACGAAGATGACGATGTCGAACCCCGGGCGGCTTGTCGTCCTGCCCTTGTTCGCGCTGACCGCGTTCGCGGCGCCCCTGGCCTGCGGCACGCCGGCGCGAGCCGAGTCGGACAACCGCCCGATGCAGCAGCAGCAGAATACGCGCGAGGTGGACATCTACTACGAATTCAATCGTGGGCCCTGCGGGTACAACCCGGAACCGGTCCACGGGCAGCAGGCCTGCCCGCTGCCGCCCGATGCGGCGCCGGCCGGCGCGCCGCCGGTCTACGCAGCGCCCGTCCACGCGCCGCCGGTCCACGCGCCGCCCGTCCACGTGCAGCCGCCATACGCGCCGGTGCTGAGCGATGCCGAGATCGAGCGCGCCTTGCGTCGCCAGGGCTACCGCCGGATCGGCGACGTCGCCTTCGACCGCGGCTACTACACGGCCCGCGCACGCGACCGCCGCAACCAGCCCGTGCTGCTCGTGGTCTCCGCCCAGACCGGCGCGGTCGTCGACGAGCGCCGTCTGCGCTAGCCGACCCGGGCGCAAGCCCCCGACACGGCCGGCGACGCGGTCCAGACCCGGTCCCGCGGCGGCTAGGCGCCGAGCGGCCCCGCAAGCAGCGCGTCACGCGCCGCCAGCGCGTGGCGCACGACCTTCTTCATGGCCGTCGGCAAGGCATGCTCGCCCAGGCGGTCGACCGGGCACCACAGCGCGCCGGCCGGCGCCGGCTCGCCCGCCGGCACCCGGCCGAGGAGGACCGTCAGTTCCAGCGCGAAATGGGTGAAGCCGTGGCGCACGGTCCCCGGCAGCGCCAGCAGGCGCGCCGGGATCGGCGCCGCGGCGCGCGCTTCCGCGGCGTCCCACGCGGCGTCGCGCCATGCCGTCGACGGCACCTCCATCATGCCGCCGAGCAGTAAGGAATAAAAAAATGAAAAACAGAAAAATTTTATTAGCAGTATTTGCTGGTTT
>CAZLBB010000195.1:0-7840 GCA_964557415.1 uncultured Rhodospirillaceae bacterium | reverse complement strand
GGCGCGATCGTCGCCCTTCTGGAGCTGCTGCCCCTGCGCGCCCTCAGGCGCACCATCGACGCCCTGCAGGCGACCCAGCGCCATCTCGAGCACCAGGTCGTCGAGACCAACCACGCCTATACCGAGCTGCAACGGCATCACCGCGACGCCGAGGAGAACGCCGACGCGCTGGCGCGCGCCGTGCGCCAGGCCGAGATCGCGAATCGCACGAAAAGCGAGTTCCTCGCCAACATGAGCCACGAGCTGCGCACGCCGCTGAACGCCATCATCGGCTTCTCGGAAATCATCAGGGACGAGCTGCGCGGCACGCATCACCCGAGCTACCGGGAGTACGCCAAGGACATCCACGACAGCGGCACGCTGCTGCTGGCCGTCATCAACGACATCCTCGACTTGGCGAAAATCGAGGCGGGAAAGCAGCAGCTGAACCTGGAGAGCGTGTCGGCGCACGCGATCGTGTCGTCCTGCGTCGTCCTGGTGCGCGAGCGGGCGCGCAGCTCCGGCATCAGCCTGATCGTCGACGCAAAAATCCATGCCACGCCCATTCTCGAATCCGACCCGATCAAGCTGAAGCAGATCCTGCTCAACCTGCTGTCGAACTCGATCAAGTTCACGCCGCGCGGCGGCACCATCACGGTGGCGGCCCGCAAAGGGGTATCGGGCATGGTGGAATTCAGCGTCGCCGACACGGGAATCGGCATGCATGCCGCGGACATCCCGATGGCGCTGGAGCCGTTCCGGCAGATCGACAGTAGCTACGGCCGCAAATACCAGGGCACCGGGCTCGGCCTGCCGCTGGCGCGCGCGTTGACCGAATTGCACGGGGGAACGCTCGCGATCGAGAGCGAGCCTGGCAAAGGCACCACGGTCACCGTGGCGATACCGATCGCCGTCGCGCAGGCCCACGAAGCGGCGCGAGCCGCCTGAGGACCGCAATGACTGGGCCTGCTCACAAGGCGCCGCCGTTCGCCGCCGCGGCCGCCGCCGGCGCGGCGCCGGCGGCGGCCGCGAGCTGCGGCGCCGAACCCGCATGCCTGCCGGTCGGCCTGGTGCTGCCGGAGTCGCGCCTCACCTCGCCCGCGCTGCGGACGGGGCTGGACTACTGGCAGCGCATTCGCGGCGAGCGGGAAATACCGGCCAGGCGCGACCTCGATCCGGCGGACATCGCGACGATCCTGCCGAACGTGATGCTTAAGGACGTCTGCCGCGATCCCCTCGACTTCCGCTACCGGCTCGTCGGCTCGCGCGCGCGGCATCACTCGCAGGCCGACTACACGGGCAAGCGGATGAGCGAGCTTGCCCATCAAGGGCCGTCGAGCGTGGTCTTCCGCGTCTGCGCCTGGGTCGTCGAGAACCGGAGGCCCCTGCTGCTGCGTCCACCCTATGCCGGGCCGCAGCGCGACTTCCTGTGGATCGAGGCGGCGGTGATGCCGCTGTCCGACGGCCGCGACGATGCCAGGGCGGCCGTCGACAAGCTGTTCATCGTGCTGGACTTCCTGCGCAAGGGCGCGCCCGGCACCTGATGCGCCGAGCGCCCGCTCAGGGCGCCCGGTTCATCCGGTAGGACACGTCGATCGGCCCGTTGTGGCGGAATACGCCTTCGGTGACGGTGCCGATCACCGGCATGGGCGCCCCTTCGGCATAGTCGTGCGCGGTCCCCGCGACGATGCGGCAGCTCGCATCGATGGTCGCTTCGACCATGAACAGCCCGGACGGGCCCTCGAACCCGCCGTAGAGCTTGGTGTCGCGCACGGTCCATTGCATCTCGGCGGCGCTGGCGCCGCGCGCGGACTTGACGGTCAGCAGGCCGAGATAGCGGCCGTCGCATGGCCCCGAAGCGGCCGCAGCTTCCGCGGCGGTCGCGAGAAGAGCAATAGCCAAAACGGCATAGCGCATCGGCATACCTCATGGCCTCATCGGTCGTCGCTTCCGGCGCAGCGGCTATAGCATAGCGCCACGCCGCCTTCACCCATCGGGCACCGGGGCGCCGCAAGCCTGCGATCCGGACACAGAATCAGTCGTCACCATTCGCCCTGCGACGCGGTCGATTCCCTCGCGCCGAAGACATCGATTCGGCGGGGTTCAGAAGTCGGCCTCCGCCGCGGCGGAGGCGATGGTCCGCCGATGGCGGTGATGCTGCCACAGGGCGAAGCCGACCGACAGCGCGGCGCAGGCGAGCAGGCCGCCCGAGATGGGACGGGTGAGGAACATCCAGGGGTCGGAATCGGTCATGATCGCGCGCACCAGGTTGAGCTCGATCTGGTCGCCGAGAATGAGGCCGAGGATGAGCGGCGCCAGCGGGAACCCTGCCTTCACCAGGGCGTAGCCGATGATCCCGAACAGCAGCAGCACGTAGACGCTCTGCATGGTGTTGTTGAGGGCATAGGCGCCGATCACGCACAGCACCAGCACGACCGGCGCCAGCACGGACAGGCGCAGGGACGCGATTCGGATCATGAACAGCGCGCCGACGGCCAGGATCAGTACCATCAGAAAATGCGCCATGATGTAGGCGGCGTAGATGCCGTAGGCGAGCGGGGCGTGCTGCGAGACGAACAACGGACCCGACTGGATGCCGTGTATGGTCATGGCGCCCAGCATCACCGCCGTGACTGCGTCGCCCGGGATGCCGAACGCCATGATGGTCACCAGCGAGCCGCCGACATTGGCGTTGTTGGACGATTCCGAGGCGATGATGCCTTCCGGGACGCCGGTGCCGAATTCCTGGGGCCGGTGCGAGAACTTGCGCGCCTGGTCGTAGGCCAGCATGTTGGCGGCGCTGCCGCCGATGGCCGGCAGGACGCCAATCAGGATGCCGACCACGGTCGACCACAGCAGCAGGAACGGGCGCGACAGGATCTCGCCGATCACCTTGAGATGCGAGATCGCGAGAGCAGCGCCCGCGATCCCGCCGGCCTTGGCCGGCCTCGGCATGCCGAGCTTCTCGACGTCGCTCAGGATCTGGGCGAAGGCGAAGATGCCGATCAGCACCGGCAGGAACGGGAACCCGCCGCCGATGAACTCGAAGCCGAAGGTGAAGCGCGGCACCGCGGTGATCGGGTCGCTGCCGACCACGGTGATCAGCAGGCCGATCGTCGTCGCGATCAGCCCCTTGATCAGCGAGTCCTCCGCCAGGCCGGCCACCATGGCCATCGCGAGGACGAACAGGGAGAAATACTCCCACGGCCCGAACTCGAGCGCGATCGCCGCCAGCGGCCCGGTGACCAGGATCAGGAACAGCCCGCCGAGCAGGCCGCCGAAGAACGAGGACCAGGCCCCGAGCCAGATGGCGCGGCCGGGCTCGCCGTTGCGCGCCATGGGGAAACCGTCGAAGGTCGTGGCGATCGCCGACGGCGTTCCGGGAATCCCCAGCAGGCAGGCAGTCACCAGCCCGCCGGCCGAGCCGCCGACATAGACACCGGTCATCGCCGCCAGCCCCTGCAGGGGATCCAGGCCGAAGGTGAACGGCAGCACCACGATGATCGTCATCGTGATGGTGACGCCCGGCAGCGCGCCGCCGACGACGCCGGCAAGCGTGCCGAGGAACAGCGGCAGCAGGTACTTCCACTGAACGATCGTGCCGAGCGCCTGAACCAGCAGCTCGATCATGCGCTAGAAACCGGTCCAGTGGCCGCGCGGCAGCAGCACCAGCAGGTAGCGTTCGAACACGAGGTACGTCGCCGCCGACGTCGCCACGGCCACGGCGGCGAGCAGCGCCCATTGCCGCATGCCGCGTGGCCGCTCCAGCGCCGCCTGCAGGCCGCCCACGAACAGCACGGTCGCGACCCGGAAGCCGAGCAGCGGCATCAGGAACACGTAGGCGCCGACGATGGCGAAGACCCTGGCGACCAGCATGCGGACGCGGCGCGTCGTGCCCGCCGGGCCCGCGGGCGCGGCAGCGCGTGCGCGCGCGACGTCCTGCAGCACCAGGACGATGCTGGCGGCGGCGAGCACCGACAGGACGATGCGCGGGTAGAACCCCGGCCCGACCGGCACCAAGGGCAGGCTCGGCAGATTGAACGAGGCGGCCAGCAGCGCCAGGCTCAATCCCAGGAGGATCAGCCCGGCGATGCCGTCGCGGCCGAGACGCACGAAGCCCGGCCTACTTCTTGATCAGGCCGAGCTCCGTCATGATCGTCTTGTTCTCGCCGTCGATCTTGTCGAGGAACTTGGCGTAGGCCGCCGCGTCGAGATAGGCGACCGTCGTGCCCTGAAGCTTCATCGCCTGGGCGAAGGTCGGCTCCTTGGCCGCCTTGCCGCAGGCCTCGCCGAGCTTGGCGCGCACCGGCGCCGGCGTTCCCTTGGGGACGACCACGCCGCGAACCACCTCGTAGACGATGTTCATGCCGAGCTCCTTCAGCGTCGGCACGTCGGGCATGTCGGGGTTGCGCCGTTCGCTGGCGATGCCGAGGAACCGCAGCAGCCCCGCCTCGACCTTGCCTTTCTGCGTCAGGTTGGAGTCGGTCAGGTCGATATGGCCGCCCAGCAGCGCGTTCATGCGCGGCGCCAGGCCGTCGTAGGACACATACTTGAACTTGATGCCCGCCGCCTTCTCGATCAGCGCCGGGAAGATGTGGCTGGTCGATCCCAGCGTGGCGCCGACGGTGATCTGGCCCGGGCGCTTCTTGGCGTCGTCGGCCATCTCCTTCCACGTCTTCCACGGCGTCTTGGCGCTGGCGGTCAGCACAGAGGGTGTCGCGGACACGAGGCAGATCGGGTCGAAGTCCGTGTACTTGACGTCGGTGATGCCGGCGTAATGCACGAGATGGATGTAGTCGTGCACGGCGTAGAGCGTGTAGCCGTCCGGCGGCGCGGCCTTGGCCTCGCGCGCGCCGACCGTTCCGGACGCGCCACCGACATTGGCGATCACGACCGGCTGGCCGAGATGCTTCTGCAGCTCGGCAGCGAAGGGACGGAAGATGTTGTCGGTGTCGCCGCCCGCCGCCCACGGCACGATCATCTTGACGGGCCGGTCGGGATACTGCTGCGCCGAAGCGGTGCCGGCGATCGCGGTCGCCACGGCGACCGCAAGAACGGACGACAGAAATTTTCCCACGTTCAACCTCCCTGCGCCTTGTCGATCCTTGTTGCGGGCCATACTAGCAGCCGGTCGGCCGGCCGCAACTGGGCCGAAGCCGGGGTCAGGTCCCGATCGCAAGCGGGCTCGTAAGCTTGCGCAGCGCGGCGACGACGCTGAGCGCCGTGATGCGTCCCGTGCGCGGATTCTCCTCCGACGGCACGTTGGCGATCGTCATCGAGAACCGCGCGCTGTCGGCCTCCACCTCGATCGCATGCACATTGCGGTCGATTCCCGGGTCGGCCCAGACCTCGATCGTGGTCCGGTCCGCTCCGATGCCGGCGATGCTGAGCGCCGCGGCGACGTTCACGTTCGCGGGAAAGCCGCGCACCGCCTCGCGCGCGGTGCCCTCGAACACCTTGAGCGGCGCGTCGATGCCCTCGACCTCGATCCGGTTCTCGACCAGGTGCGGCGCGCCGGCGAGGCCGCGCGGCGGCTTGCGTGAGATCATGCGTACCGAGCGGATCTCGCCTTCGGCCGCGGCGCGCACGGCGTCCAGGCCGATCAGCGCGCCGGTCGGCACGACGATGCGCCCGCCGTGGCGACGGGCCAGCGCTTCGAGCTCGGGATGCGCCAGCAGCGCGCCGACCGTGATGACGACGAGCGTGCGCCCGCGTTCGAGCGCAGGCCCGGCGACCTCGGCGAACGCGCTGGCCGGCAGGCATTCGACGACGATGTCGGCCAGGGCGGGGAGGCGGGACAGCGGCACGACCGCCGGCTTGCGCCTGAAACCCGCCGTCAACGCCCGGGCGCGGTCGAGGTCGCGCGCCGAGACGGCGGCCAGCTCCAGGCCGGGTATGCCTTCGTCGAGCTTGCGGGCGACGGTACGACCGATCGCGCCGAACCCGGCGATGGCGACCTTGAGCGCCCTGCGTGCGGGCCGCTTCGCCGCGACCGCCTTGCGGTGGACGGTCTTCCTGGCTGCCGTACGGCGGGTCGATCGTTTGCTTACGCGACGAACCATGGCTTCCCCCGACCTTGCGACCGGCCAGTGATAGCCAGCCGCCGCGCGTTTAACAACGGTCGAGAAGAGAAGCCGCTTAGGCCGGGCGCGGCAGCTGGCGCTGGACCGATCGGACCAGGCACTCGGGATCGTACGGCCTGTCGATGTAGGCGGTCGCCGCGTCCGCCGCGAGCCTGCCGATCGTGCCGGTGCGGTCGCAGCCGGCGACAAACAGCGGCTTCAGGTCCGGCCTGAGCCGCCGCGCCTCGTCGATCAGGTCGTAGCCGTTCATGCCCGGCAGGCCGACATCGGTGCCGATGAGCGCGATCTCCGGACGCTCGCGCAACAGCTTTAGGGCCGCTTCCGGGTTCGGCGCGGCAGGGGCACGGCGCGACGTTACACGAACAGGAAAACCCGAGGAAACGGAACGCTATGGGCGCGTTATACGCAATGGTGAGCCCGCTGGGGATCGAACCCAGGACCCTCTGATTAAAAGTCAGATGCTCTACCGCTGAGCTACGGGCTCTGCCGCCGAGCGGCTTCCGGCGCCTTCTTAGGCCCGGGCAGCCGGCGGGTCAATCGGTTGCACGCGACCCGTCACTCGTCCGGCGGCGTCGGCTCGGCCTTGAACGTCTGCATCAGGCGCGAGGCCCCGCCGTTCTGGCGCTCGTCGGCAAACCGCTCGCGCATGCGCGCGGCCACGCGCGGCGAGACGAAATGCGCCACTTCGCCGCCCAGCCGGCCGATCTCCTTGACGAAGCGGGAGGCGATGAACTGGTAGCGGTCCGAGGACATCAGGAACACGGTTTCGACATCGGGATTGAGCCGCGCGTTCATGCCGGCCATCTGGAACTCGTATTCGAAGTCCGAAACCGCGCGCAGGCCGCGGATGATCATGCGCGCCCCGGTCGACACGGTGAAGTCCATCAGCAGGCTGTCGAACGGCGTGACCTCGACCGGAATGGCCAGTTCGCCCCGCTCCATCGCGGCAAGCTCCCGGCGCACCATGTCGACGCGCTCGTCCAGCGTGAACAGCGGGCCCTTGCCGGCATTGGTCGCGACGGCGATGACCAGCCGGTCGACCACGCGCGTGGCGCGCCGGATGATGTCGGCGTGGCCCAGCGTGATCGGGTCGAACGTGCCCGGATAGACGCCGATCCGTTCCCTAGGCGCCATCGCCCTCTCCCGCCGCGCCGTTGCCCGACCCGCCCTCGCCCGACCCGTTCGGACGGCCACCGCCATTGAGGCCGCCGCCGTCGTGGCCGTTTCCGTTCTGGCCGTTGCCCTCGTCGGCGCCTTCCTCGCTCAGCCGGCTGACCGAGACCACGCGCTCGTCCCGGTCGACCTTGAACACGGTCACGCCCTGGGTCTTGCGCCCGGCGACGCGGATGTCGTCGACCGGCGTGCGGATGATCTGGCCACCGTCGGTCACCAGCACGATCTGGTCCGTGTCCTTGACCGGGAAGGTCGCCACGACCGGCCCGTTGCGGTCGGTGACCTCGATGTTGGCGATGCCCTGGCCGCCGCGGCCGGCGACGCGGTACTCGTAGGCCGAGCTGCGCTTGCCGAAGCCCTTCTCGGTGATTGCCAGAAGGAACTCCTGCTGCGCCTCCATCTCGGCGACGCGCTCGGGCGACAGCACGGCGGCAGGCGCCGTCGACGCCTCTTCCGTGTCGGGCTCGGGTTCGGCGGTGTCGCCGCGCTTGGCGCGCTGCAGGCGCAGGAACGCCGCACGCTCCTCGACCGTGAACTCGGCATGGCGCAGGATCGACATCGAGATCACTTCGTCGCCCTCGGCCAGCTTGATGCCGCGCACGCCG
>CAZLBB010000194.1:0-7858 GCA_964557415.1 uncultured Rhodospirillaceae bacterium | reverse complement strand
GCTCTGCGGCTTCAGCAGCACCGGGTTCATGTGCACGGACGGCCGCACGCCGCAGGCGCGCGCCTGCAGCGCCTGGGCGCGGCCGATCTCGCCGCCGTCCACCGTCACCGCGGCATTGTTGGACATGTTCTGCGGCTTGAACGGGCGCACCTTGAGGCCGCGGCGCGCATAGGCGCGGCAAAGCCCGGCGACCAGCAGCGACTTGCCGACATCCGATCCCGTGCCCTGCAGCATCAGGGAAGCGGTGCGGCGCGTCATGCCCTCCGTTCCGTTCGCCGTGGCGCTCAGCGGCCGATCATCGCGTTGCGCAGGTTCTCGGCGCCGCCGTTGCGGAAGCGGTTCTCGATCGTGATGCCGCGAGGGTTCGCGCCGTAGCCGTAGTAGTCCTGGTTGTCGCCCTTGTCGACCTCGAGGTCGGCGCCGGCGACCGACGCGCCGGAATAGCCCTGATAGGTGCGCGCGTAGCTGACCAGGTCGACGCCCGAAGGCGGCGCCGCGCTGCCGGCGGAGCCGACCGCGACCGTCAGATGCGCGCCGATGCGCACGTCCTGGTAGGCGTTCAGCAGCATGTCGAGCGCACGGTCGTTCATCACCAGCAGCACCACGGACGAGCCGCGGCTCCAGAACCCCCGGGTCACCGAGCCGTCGTCGACGTCGTAGAAGGCGGGGTAGCTCCAGGTGCCGTCCTCGCGCTGCACCACCAGCACCGCGTCGTCGTCGCCGTCGACGCCCCAGAAGCCCGGTTCGAAACGCGGGATGATCATCACGGCGCGCGCCTGCGCCATGGCCTGGCGCATGCCGGCGAAATTGGGGTCGGACAGGAAGCCGCGGATGACCGATGCCGCCTCGTCGACCTTCTGCTGCTCGCTCTTCGCCATGGCCGGCGCAGGCGCCGTCGCGCCGATGGCAAGCGCCAGCGCCAGCGCCGCGCAGAGACGTCCGAAGCCGATCATGCTCATCTCCCCTGTCTTCCGACCCCGCTCTAGAACTCGATGCCCTTCTGCGCCTTCACCCCGGCGCGGAACGGGTGCTTGACCAGCGCCATTTCCGTCACCAGGTCGGCCGCCTCGATCAGCTCGGGCTTGGCGTTGCGTCCGGTGACGACGACGTGCAGGTCGTGCGGGCGGCCGGTCAGGACCGGCAGCACCTCGCCGAGGGCCAGATAGTCGTAGCGCAGCACGATGTTCAGCTCGTCCAGGATGACCAGCCGGAAGGACGGGTCGGCGATCATGCGCCCTGCCGCCGTCCACGCGGCGCGCGCGGCGGCGATGTCGCGCTCGCGGTCGGCGGTGTTCCAGGTGAAGCCCTCGCCCAGCGCTTTGATCTCGACCAGGTCGGGAAAGCGCTCCAGCACGGCGCGCTCGCCGGTCGACCAGGCACCTTTGACGAACTGGACGACGCCGACCTTCATGCCGTGGCCGATCGCGCGCAGCGCCATGCCGAACGCGGCCGTCGACTTGCCCTTGCCCGGCCCGGTATGGACGATCAGCAGGCCGCGCTCCTCGGTCTTCTCCGCCATCATGCGCGCGCGCGCTTCGCGCCGGCGCAGCATCTTCTCTGCGTGCTGGCGATTGACGTCGTCGGCGGAAGGGTCGCTCATGCGCCTGACTATAGCAGCCCGGGGGCTGCGGCCGGTACCGGGGGGCTAGTAGTGTGCCAGGATGCGGCGCAGCTTGTCGCCGCGGTCGCTGTTGTAGCGGCCTTCGACCAGGATCGCCTCGGCGGTCGCGCCGCTGCCGTAGAACTGCTCGTTCTCGCTGCGGTCGGGCTCGACTGCGCCCGTCGAGACGCTGACCCCCGCATAGGCGCCGACCGGGCGCACATAGGTGTAGATGTCGGCGAACGGGCCGCGCTCGCCCGCGCCGACCGGGCCGGCGGCGATCGAGGCGTCGGCGCCGAACTGCATCGAGCCGTGCAGGGCGCGCTCCACCGAGCGCTGCGACATGAACAGCATCATCAGCTCGGATTTCGACACGCCGACCTGGGGTCCCAGCGTGCCCGCCGCGGTGTCGTAGAACGCCGGGCCGTTCCAGCCGCCGCCGGGTCGGCGCAGCATCATGACGCCCCCGCCGCCGGTGCCGCCGATGACAATGCCAGCGCGCACGTACATCGGCACGATCAGCACGCCGCGCGCGCGCCTCAGCGCCTCGCGCAGCCCATGGTTCGCCGGATCGGAGACGAAGCGGTCGAGGACCTGGGCCGCGCGCTCGATGCGGTCGTTGTTGGCGGCTGAATCGGCGCTGCCGCGCGCCGGGATCAGGGCCAGGCAACCAACGAGGAAAGCCGCAGCGATTGTCGCCGCGCGACAACCCATGAACGAATCCGCTCCTTCGGCCCCCTGGAATCCCTAACCGGGCGTCGCCAATCGCGCCCGACGCCGACGCGCGGAAGAGTTGCCAAAGACCTTGGCGAAATCGTGGCGAGACCGTGGGTTAGAGCGCCTTAGTCCAGGCCCTCAGGTACGTATTTGCGCTGTTGATGCGCGATTGCCACAGTCCCCGGTCCTGGGCCTCGAGCAGCCGCCGGGCGATCTCCGCCCGCGCGGCCGGATTGGCGCGCTCGATGAACGTCCGCACCCGGTCGTCGGCCAGGTAAGCCTGATAGACCGCATCGAAGTGGTGATCGGCCACCGCCCGCGCCGTGGCCGCGAAGGCGAACAGATAGTCCACCGTGGCCGCGATTTCCGCGGCCCCCTTATAGCCGTGGCGCATGACTCCCTCGATCCACTTCGGGTTAACCACGCGGGCGCGCACGATGCGGGCGATCTCGTCCTGCAGCGTGCGGATGCGAGGCATCTCGGGCCGGGCGTGGTCGTTATGGTAAACGGCCGGCGCGGCGCCCGACAGGACACGCGCCGCCACCGCCAGGCCGCCCTCGAACTGGTAGTAGTCGTCGCTGTCCAGGAGATCGTGCTCGCGGTTGTCCTGGTTCTGCACCACGGCCTCCACCCGGGCGAGGCGCGCCTCGAATTGCCCGTGCGCCGCGCGCCCCTCCGCGCCGGCGCCATAGGCGTAGCCGCCCCAGGCGACGACGGCGCGCGCGAGGTCTGCCTCGCTCTGCCAGCCGCGCTCGTCGATCAGCGCCTGCAGGCCGGCGCCATAGGCGCCGGGCTTCGAACCGAACACGCGGAAGCCGGCGCGGCGCAGCGCCTCGTCCGCCGCCAGCCCGCCGGTCTCCAATCGGCGGGTTTCCTCGCGGACCGCGGCCGCCAGCGGATTGTCCCGCTCCGGCTCGTCCAGCCGCGCCACGGCGCGGGCGGCTGCGTCAAACAGCCCGATCAGATCGGGAAAGGCGTCGCGGAAGAAGCCCGACACGCGCAGGGTCACGTCGACGCGCGGCCGGTCCAGCACGCCGAGGGGCAGGATCTCGTAGCCGACGACGCGGCCCGACGCGCCTTCCCAGCGCGGGCGTACCCCCATCAGCGCCAGGGCCTGCGCGATGTCGTCGCCGCCCGTGCGCATGTTGCTGGTGCCCCAGGCCGACAGCACGATGCGGCGCGGCCAGTCGCCGTGCTCCTGCGCGTGGCGCTCCATCAACAGGCCGGCCGAGCGCCAGCCCAGCGCCCAGGCCGCCGGCGTCGGCACGGCGCGCGGATCGACCGAGTAGAAGTTGCGCCCGGTCGGCAGCACGTCGGGCCGACCCCGGCTGGGCGCGCCGGCGGGTCCGGGTGCTATGAAGCGGCCGTCGAGGCCACGCAACAGCCCGGCGATCTCGGCGTCGCCGCAGCGCGCGACGGCCGGTCTCAGCGTTTCCTCGATCCATGCCAGCACCGCGCCGGTTCGGCTCCACGCGGGCCCGCGAGCCCGCGCCCCGCCGATCAGCGCCGCGGCCAGCGCCTCGAGGCGCTCGACCGTGTCGCCCGTGCTGCGCCACGGATCGGTCGAGACGCCGTCGAGCGCGCCGGGCCGCGGACCGGTCCACGGCGCCGCCATGTCCGCCTCCAGCGGATCGAAGCCGAGCTCGAGGTCGGCCGCCAGCGCGCGCGTGAGGCCGGCATCTTCCGGCATGGCGCCCGCGCGCGGCACGCGGACCAGCGCGGCGATCAGCTCGGTCAACAGCGCGCCGTCCGGCGTCCGGCCGAACACGTGCAGCCCGTCGCGGATCTGCATGTCCTTGAGCTCGCACAAGTAGGCGTCCAATCGCTTGAGTGCGTCCGTGTCGTCGCCCGCCGTCAGGCCGCAATCCGACGCGATGCCGCTCGATTGCGCCAGATCGACGATCCGGCGCCTGAGCTCGTCCAGGCGGCGTGGATCGACCCCGGCGGCGGCATAGTACTCGTCGACCAGCAGCTCCAGCTCGCTCAACGGCCCATAGCTGCCCGCGCGCGTCAGCGGCGGCGTCAGATGGTCGACGATCACGGCCGCGGTGCGCCGCTTGGCCTGGCTGCCCTCGCCAGGATCGTTGACGATGAAGGGATAGAGCTGCGGCATGGCGCCGAAGGCGGCCTCGGGGAAGCAGTCCTCCGACAGGGCGATCGACTTGCCGGGCAGCCATTCCAGGTTGCCGTGCTTGCCCGCGTGCACGACGGCATGGGCGTCGAAGCGGCGCCGCAGCCAGGCATAGAACGCCAGGTAGCCGTGCGGCGGCACCAGGGCCGGATCGTGATAGCTCGATTGCGGATCGATGTTGTAGCCGCGCGCCGGCTGCACACCGATGACGACATTGCCGAAGCGATGCAGCGGCAGCACGAACCCGCCGGCCGCGGCGCGGAAGAACGGATCGTCGCCCGGCGCGCCCCAGCGCGCCGTGACGGCATCGCGCACGGAGGGCGACAGCGCGTCGAAATGCCGGCGGTACTCGGCGAGCGCGAAGACCTCGCCACCGGCACGCTTTCCGGGTGCATTGGTCGGTCCGGCCAGCAGCCGCGCCATCAGCGTGGCGCCGTCGCGCGGTGCATCTCCGACGGTGTAGCCCGCATCGGCCAGCGCTGCGAGAATCGTCGCCACGCTGGCCGGCGTGTCCAGGCCGACGCCGTTGCCGATGCGGCCGTCGCGGTTCGGATAGTTGGCGAGCACCAGGGCGATACGACGGTCGCCCGGCAGCGCGCGGCGCAGCCGCACCCAGCCCGCCGCCAGGTCGGCCGCGTGCGCGACGCGCCCGGGTTCGGGCAGATGGCGGACAATGTCGGCCTGCGTATGGGCGTCGCGCATCCCGGCGTTCTTGAAGGCGACGGCGCCCGCCAGCACGCGGCCATCGACTTCGGGCAACGCCACGTTCATGGCGACGTCCGTCGGCTTCAAGCCGATCGTGCCGCTGCGCCACGACGCGGCGTCGCCCTGCGCGGCGACGAGCTGCAGCACCGGCGCGTCGACAGCGTCGAACGGCGGCGCCGCGCGGCCGTCGCCGGGCTTGCCGACCGCGAACCCGGTCATGTTCAGCACGATGTCCGGCCGCGCCTCGGCCAGCAGCGCGGCGGCGAGCGACGCTGCAACCGGATCCTTGAGGCCGGCGACGAAGATCGGCAGCGCGTCGAGGCCGCGGCGATCCAGCGCCGCGATCAGCGCGTCGATCGTCTCGGTGTTCGCCGCCTGCATCAGCGCGCGATAGAACACGATCGCCGCGACGGGCCGGCTCGGTCGCCAAGCCTGCCGCAGCGTGGCGCCGGCCGGCGACGGCGTGCCCGGCCAGTACAATCCGCCGCGCAGCAGCGGCGCGGGCTCGCGCCAGTCCTGCTTCCGGCCGATCAGATGCGCGGCGTAGCGCAGGAACTCGCGCGCGTTGTCCAGCCCGCCCTGCACCAGGTACTGCCACAGCCGGTGGCACGCCTCGGCCGGCAGCGTCGAGGCGGCGAGGAGCTCGGGGTCGGGCTGGTCGTCACCCGGCAGCAGCGCCAGCCTCGGCCCGTCGGCGCGGCGCGCCAGCGTGACCAGCTCGTCGACGCCATAGGGCCAATAGCCGCGGCCGCCCAACACGCGCACGACCACGAGCTTGGCGCCCGAGGCGACCGCGTCGAGATAGAGATCGACCGACAGGTTGTGCTTGAGACGCAGCAGGCTCGCGCTGCGCAGGCTGGGGAAGTCCGGTGCCAGGCCCGCGCGCGCCGCGCTCAGGCAGGAAATCTCGCTGTCCGCCGCGGTGAGCAGGACGATGTCGCCCGGCGTCTGGCCGAGATCGACCGCTGCCGCATCGTCGCCGACTTCGCCGGGCTGTGCGGCCAGGAGATGCATATCAGTCGGCCGCGGCGGCTCCCGGCCGTGCGGCCGCCGCGATCGCCGCCGCGATGCCGGCGCGGTCGAGGCCGGTGCGGCCGATCACGACCAGCGCGCTGCGCCGGGTCTCGCCCGGCCTCCAGTCGCGGTCGAAATAGACCTGGAAGCGGTCGCCGACGCCCTGCACGACCTGGCGCCGCGCACGGCCCGGCACGTCGAGGAAACCCTTCACGCGCAGGATGTCGTGCCGCGCGACCGCGTCGCGCAGGCGCCGCAGCAGCGCCTCGGTATCGCTGACGGGCGGCAGATCGACCACGAAGCTGGTGAAGTCGTCGTGGTCGTGCGCGCCGCCCTCGGCGTCGTGATGCGACGGCCGCGCCGCCAGGTCGTCCTCGGCCCTTGCATCGATGCCGAGCAGCGCCTCGATCGGTACGCGCCCGTTCTCGGCGGCGACCAGCTTGACGCCGGGCCGCAACGCCGCCCCGACCTCGCGTTCGACGCCGGCGCGCGCCCGGTCGTCCAGCAGGTCGCGCTTGTTCAGTACCACCAGGTCGGCGCAGGCCAGCTGGTCCTCGAACACCTCTTCCAGCGGGTTGTCGTGGTCGAGCGACGGGTCGGCCGCGCGCTGGCGCGCGAGCGCATCCGGATCATCGGCGAAGCGCCCGGCGGCGACCGCCGCGGCGTCGATCACCGCGATCACGCCGTCGACCGTCACGCGCGCGCGCACCTCCGGCCAGGCGAACGCCTTCACCAGCGGCTTGGGCAAGGCGAGACCCGACGTCTCGATGACGATGTGGTCGGGCGGCTCCGGCCGGTCGATCAGCTTCTGGATGGTCGGCAGGAAGTCGTCGGCCACGGTGCAGCAGATGCAGCCGTTCGCCAGTTCGACGATGTCGTCCTCGCGGCAGCTCCGGATGCCGCAGCCGGTGACGATCTCGCGGTCGATGCCCAGGTCGCCGAACTCGTTGATCACCACGGCCAGGCGCCTTCCCTGCCCGTTCTCCAGCACGTGGCGCAGCAGGCTGGTCTTGCCGGCGCCGAGGAACCCGGTGACGACGGTGGCGGGAATGCGCTTGCTCAAGATACCGACCTCCCCGGGACACCCCGCCCGGTCGAAATAGGGTTCAAGCCGCGCCGATGGCAGGTCTCCTGGCTGGCGGGTCGTCGCGTCCTCCCGGCCTTCCCGCGGCACGCGCGCCGCGGTGGCCCTGGCGATGGAGAAACGCTCGCCGCCGACAGTTGCGGGGGCAGCTCCGGCTTCGACCGGATTCCCTCTTAGCCCCGAGAAGCGGGGACCATCGACGCTGGGAGAGAAACAGGAAAAACGGAGAAGATCAACCATAGAGACACGGAGACGGAAAGAAGAAATCCCTGGGCGCGCCGAAGGCGTGCTCGAATACGTCTCTTTGTACTACTGACCCGCAGAATTTTCGCAAGCGGCGAGGAGATTGGTTCACGCGGAGACGCGGAGAACGCGGAGGCCACCGCGTTGCACACGAACATTCTCCGCGTCCTCCGCGTCTCCGCGTGAAAAAAATCTGGTTCCGGCCCTATGGCCGCGCTGTGTTTCTGTGGTTGATCTTTTTCTTCAGCCTTTCAGCACCAGCGGCAGACCGGCGGTCATGAGGACGACGCGGTCGGCGCGTTGGGCGATGCGTTGGTTGAGCGTGCCTTGGGCGTCGCGGAAGGCGCGGGCCAGCGCGTTGTCC
>CAZLBB010000193.1:0-8166 GCA_964557415.1 uncultured Rhodospirillaceae bacterium | reverse complement strand
GGCCGCGGCGGCCCAGCCCGCGCGCAGCATCGACACCGTCGTCGCCGAGGTGAAGGTGCTGCAGGGGCTGATCGAGCAGCTCTACGCCAGCAAGGTGCAGATCCAGCCGCCGCGCCGCGGCCTCGGCGCGGTCGTGCCGCCGGACGAGGGCACGGTGACGGCCGACACGGCGGCGGGCGAGATGCTCGAGCTGGTGCGCGACGCGCTGCGCAGGGACCGGGTCGAGCTCTACCTGCAGCCGATCGTCAGCCTGCCGCAGCGCAAGCACCGCTTCTACGAATGCTTCTCGCGCCTGCGCACGCCCGACGGCGCGCTGATCGCGCCCAACGACTACATCGAGGTCGCCACGCGCGCCGGGCTGATCGCGGCGATCGACAACCTGCTGCTGTTCCGCAGCGTGCAGCTCGTGCGCAAGACCCAGCGCAGCAAGTTCGACGTCGGCTTCGTGTGCAACATCTCGCCCTTCACGCTGTCCGACTCGATCTTCCTCGGCGAGTTCGCCGCCTACATCCAGGAGCATGTCGACCTGGCGGCGAAGCTGGTCATGGAGTTCCCGCAGAAGGAGTTCATGGCGCACGACGCCGCCAGCGCCGAGGCGCTGGCGCGCTTCCAGCACCTCGGCGTGCGCTTCTCGATCGACCAGGTCGAGGACCTCAGGCTCGACATCGACGCGCTGGCGCGGCGCGGCGTCAGGTTCGTCAAGCTGCCCGCGGCGGCGCTCTTGAACGAGCTGCGCATCGAGCACCCGGTGATCGACCCGCGCGCGCTCAAGGACACGCTCGACCGCGCCGGCATCGACCTCGTGGTCGAGAAGGTGGAATCGGAAAGCGACCTGATCGAGCTGCTCGACTTCCAGATCGACTTCGGCCAGGGCTTCCTGTTCGGCGAGCCGCGCATCGCGAAGGAAAAGGATTGAGCCATTTCCCGGTCGCAGGCGGCGGCACGCCGAAGGTCAAGAAACCACCAAGACACAAAGACACCAGGAAGATGCCATTTTCCCTTGGTGTCTCGGTGCCTTGGTGGTTCTCCGGCTTCGGCGACACGTTCCGCAAAGAACGATGAAGAGGAGAGCTGAATAGTGCGGCCGCCGCCATCGATCCACGGGCTCGGCGAGATCGCCGGGCGCTATGACGGGTACATCCTCGACCTGTGGGGCGTGCTGCACGACGGCGACCGGCCCTATCCCGGCGCGGTGGCGTGCCTGGAGAAGCTGCACGCGGCCGGAAAGCGCACCATGGTGCTGTCGAACGCGCCGCGCCGCGTCGACGTCTCGGTCAGGCGCATGGCCGAGATCGGCGTGCCGCCCGCGCTGATCGACTGGGTCATGACCTCGGGCGAGGACGCCTACCAGCACCTGCTGCGGCGCGACGATCCCTGGTACGCGCGGCTCGGCCGGCGCTGCTTCCACGTCGGGCCCGAGCGCGACACCGGCATGCTCGAGGGCCAGGACATCGACGTCGTGCACGACGTGGCCGAGGCCGACTTCATCCTCAACACCGGCGCGCACATGGACGGCGACAGCGAGGAGCGCTACCGGCCGATGCTGGAGGCGGGCGCCAGGCGCCGCATCCCGATGATCTGCGCCAATCCCGACCTGATGGTGATCCATCGCGGCAGGATGCAGATCTGCGCCGGGCTGCTGGCCGAGAACTACGAGAAGATGGGCGGCGAAGTGCGCTGGCACGGCAAGCCCCATCGCGGCGTCTACGACATCTGCTTCGAGCGCCTGGGCATCGCCGACCGCTCGCGCATCCTGGCGGTCGGCGACTCGTTCCGCACCGACATCGCCGGCGCGCACGCCGCCGGCATCGACGCCGCCTTCGTCTCGCACGGCATCCACGGCGAGGAGCTGGCCGTGCCGCCCGGCGGCCATCCCGACCCGCAGAAGCTGGCCGAGCTGATGCAGCGCACCGGATTGTGCCCGGTGGCGGTATTGCCCGCGTTCGTGTGGTAGGCTCGCCGCCGACGCAATGACGGCTTGGGGGACGCCGCCACGATGGCCGAGCGGACCTGGACCTGGCGGTTCGACGCGCCGCCCGCCGCGGTGTGGGCGGCGATGGCCGACACGGCGCGCTTCAACGAGGCGGCCGGCCTGCCCAAGCACGAGATCGTCGAGACGCCGCGCCCGGACGGCTCGGTCGAGTATGTCGGCAGGGCGAAGCAGGGCCCGTTCGACCTGGTCTGGCGCGAGCACCCCGTCAACTGGGTGCACGAGCGCTGGTTCGAGCATCGCCGCAGCTTCCTGAAGGGCCCGATCCGGGAGATCTGCGCCACCTTCCGCCTGTCGCGCGACGAGCGCGGCACGCGCGGCGACTACACGCTCGCGGCCGAGGCGGCGAACGCGGTCGGCTCGCTGATCCTCGCCACCGGCTTCTTCCCCTCGGCCGAGAAGAACTTCGGCCGCCTGGCGCGCGAGGCGAACGAATTCGCGCGCGGCCTCGCCGAGCGCCCGTTCCACGTGCCCGCGCCCAGGCTGGCGGAAGGCGCGGTGCAGCGCGCCCGGCGCATGGTGGCGGAGATCGAGGCGACGCCGCACGGCCACGGGCTGGCGCAGCGCCTGGCCGACCGCGTGCTGGCGGCGTCCGAGGTCGACCTGTGGACCATCCGCCCGCTGGCCCTGGCGCGGCAGTGGAACGTGCCCGAGCGCCACGCGATCGAGCTGTGCCTGCAGGCGGTGCGCGCCGGGCTGCTCGAGCTCCGATGGGACATCCTCTGCCCGCGCTGCCGCATCGCCAAGTCGCAGAGCGCCGGGCTCGACCGGCTGCCGCGCGGCGCGCACTGCTCGACCTGCAACGTCGACTACGAGCGCGACTTCTCGCGCAACGTCGAGGCGAGCTTCCATCCCGCGCCGACCGTCCGCCCGGTCGGCGGCGGCGAGTACTGCCTGTTCGGCCCGATGAGCACGCCGCACATCAAGGTGCACGTCACGGTGCCGGCCGGCGGCGAGCGGCGGATCGACGCCGATCTCGCCTTCGGCGCCTACCGGCTGCGCACGCTCGAGCCCGGGCCGGAATCGCTGGTCGACTGGCGCGCCGGCGGCTTTCCCCGCTTCACCGTCGAGCCTTCCGGCGTGCGCCCCGGGCCCGGCGGCGAGGCGGGCGCGATCGAGCTGGTCAACCGCACCGACCGCGACCTCACCTTCATCGTCGAGGAGCGCGCGTGGCTCAAGGACGCGCTGACCGCCGACCGCGTCACCTCGATGCAGGCGTTCCGCGACCTGTTCTCCGACGCGGCGCTCCGGCCCGGCGACGACGTGGCGATCGGCCAGGTGGCGCTGATGTTCACCGACCTCAAGGGCTCGACCGGGCTCTACCAGCGCATCGGCGACGCCCAGGCCTTCCATCTCGTGCGCGAGCATTTCGCCGTCCTGGCCGAATGCGTGCGCGCGCATGACGGCGCCGTCGTCAAGACCATCGGCGACGCCGTGATGGCGAGCTTCGTCAAGCCCGCCGACGCGCTCGCCGCCGCGCTCGAGGTGCAGCGCCGCGTCGCCCGCTTCAACGAGGCGCACCGCGTCGGCGAGGGCGACGCGATCGTCATCAAGATGGGCGTGCATTGCGGCCCCTGCATCGCCGTCACGATGAACGACCGCATCGACTATTTCGGCGGCACGGTGAACATGGCCGCGCGCCTGCAGGGCCAGTCCGAGGGCGGCGACATCGTCGTCTCCCGCGCCATGGCCGGCGATCCCGAGGTCGAGCGCATGCTGGCGCCGCTCAAGCCGCGCGCGGAGGAGGCGTCGCTCAAGGGCTTCGCGGAGAAGGTGCCGTTCCTGCGGATATCCGCATCGTAGGCCGCCCGGCTGGAATAGGCGTCAATGGCGCACGAGCTATTGGACGTTCTAGGCGTCATTGGCGTATAGTCCGACGATGCCGGGAACGCCGATCACCGTCGCGGAAACCCCGCTCTTCGTTCGCCAAGCCGAGGGAGTGTGGGGTGCGGAGGACCGGGAGGCCTTCGTGAACTACATCGCCGCGAACCCCGAGATCGGCGATGTAATCCCGGACACGGGTGGCGTGCGCAAGGTTCGTTGGAAGAGGGCCGAGGGCGGAAAACGTGGCGGTGTGCGCGGGATCTATTTCTACTGCGACGCGCTGCGGCCGCTCTACCTGCTGATGGTTTACGCGAAGGCGCGAAAGGAAGACCTGTCCGCAGAAGAAAAGCGTGCGGTCCGAAAGCTGGCGGCGATCCTGAAGGCGCAGCAGCCCCTCAAGAGAAGCTAGGTGCACCATGGGCAAGTTTGGACGTGAACTGATCGAGAGCATGAGCCAGGCGGCCAAGTTCGCTCGGGGCCGCAAAGTGGCCGGCATGCGCGTCACGACGGTCGAGATGCCGGACGTGAAGGCGATCCGGCGCTCATTGCGCATGTCGCAGCATCGGTTTGCGGTGGTCTTCCGGATTCCGCTCGCGACGCTCAAGAACTGGGAGCAAGGCCGGCGGTCTCCGGATGCGCCGGCAGCGGCATACCTGCGCGCGATCCAGCGTCGGCCGAAGGAAGTGATGGAAGCGGTTGCCGGTTGAGGCTGTGAACGAACGTTTGACCGTCGTCGCGGGAGACGCCGCCGGGTCAGCGCTCACGATGAAGGATGGTGCGCAGGCGCCGCCTACCTCCTCAGCCCCCGGCAGATCGCGAGGTAGTCCCGGTGGTCCGGGCCGATCACGCCGTGGCGGACCAGGAAGTCGATGATGACGAGGTTGCAGTTGAACTTGAACCGACCCGTGTCGCGCACGATGCCGGCGACCGCGGCGACCGGCAGCAGCGTGAAGCCGTCGATCTCGCCGTCGGTGTTGCGCGGCCTGAACGACGGCGGCAGCTCGAGGTCGTAGCAGTACATCACGTCGGGCTTGGTCTCGCCGCCTTCCTGGTAGCAGTACGAGATCATGCCGACGGCCCGGGCGCGGCGCGCGAGCGCGCGCGGGATCGCGGCTTCCTCCCTGCACTCCTTGAGGAGATTCTCGAACACGCCGAGGCCCACCGGCTGGCCGCCGGCGACCATGTTGTCGAGCATCCCGGGATAGGTCGGCTTGTCCCTGGCGCGCCGGCCGATCCACAGATGGAGCCCGTCGCGGCGGCGCACGTAGCCGTTCATGTGCACGCCGTAGGCGCGCACGCCGAAGAGCGGGATGGCGGCGCGCTCCATCGCCATCAGCATGGGTCCGCCGGCAAGCGGCGCCACCGGATAGCGCTCGCCGCGCCAGCCCTTGATGGCGCCTTCTTGCGCCAGCCGCTTCAGCGCGCGCTCGACGGCGGCGGTGCGTTTGGCCGGCGTGTCGAGCCGCGGCGCCAGCGCGACCCTGGCCGGCCCGACCGCGAACACGTCGGGGAACGCGGCCAGGCGCTCGGCGAAGCCCGGCGCCGTCCAGCCGACCTGCCGGTCGGCGACGGTGAACGGCAGGAGCTGGGTCAGGTCGGCGTTGTTGCAGGCGGCGATGCGGTCGAGGAAGCTCAAGCGACGGCCGGCGTCACGATACCGCCCTCGGCCGGCGCTCCAGCGTCTCGAGCAGCTCGTCGATGTCGCGGCTGTGGCCGAGCTTGCGCCCGCTCGCCAGCAGCAGGAAGTCGCCGTCGCCGCCGCCCGCGCCGCGGCGCTTGGCGATGGTGTAGAGCGGCTTGTCGAAGCTGTGGCGGAAGACCGAGAAGGCGGCCATGTTCTCGTTGAGGTCGATGGCGTAGTCGCGCCACTCGCCGCTGGCCACGCGGCGGCTGTACAGGTTCAGAATTCGCTTCAGCTCGCCCCGGCTGAACCCGACCCGGGACGGCCGCCGACGGTGATCGGCGAGGCTGAGCATGTCGGCCATGCAGGCGCCCGCGCTCCCCCTGTCTGACGGTACCGCGGACAGTCTTCCAAATGTCACGTCCGCTGTCCATGGCCGGATGGTCGCGGGGTCGGGTCCTTGCCGGACCGGCCCTACTGGACAGGATCGGGCCGCGTCTCGTACGGGTCCGGGCCCATGAAGCACTGCACCTGGCCCAGCGTCGCATAGCACTGCTTCTGCACCGCCAGGCCCGCAAGCTGGCCGTTCTTGTCGACGCAATAGGGCTGCTGGTTCTCGAGATGGACGGCCGAGCACTCCTCGCCCGTCGCCCACGACACGAACTGGTCCCAGGGCAGCTTGCCGGTCGCCGAGGTCGCGTAGAAGCCGCCCGTCGACGCCACGATCGGCGCCAGCGCGAAGCAGCCCGAGAGCGGCAGCCCCAGCCCCACGAGCACGAGCGCCTTCAGCACCAAGGCCGGGCGCGTGAACGCCGTCACGATGTCCCTCCGATCTGCCCCGCCGGCGCCGGCATAAGGGCCCCTCGCCCGTCAGCCGATTCCGGTCCCTGGCAGTTAGCGGCAAATTCTTTAAATCGCGGTTAACGGGGGACGCCTCACGGCGCGCACGGCTTCGCCCGGTCGCGGGTATCGCAGACGCGCACCTGGTCGAGATACCGGTGCCATTCCGCCAGCAGCGCGCGCGCCGCCTCCGGGGCGGGGCCGCGGAACGGCGGGCCGCGCCAGGCGCGCTGCACCACGTAGAGCGCGTCGCGGCCGCCGACCGCCAGGATCAGCGCGATCTCGCCCTTCTGGTCACCGGCCGGGCCGGCGCCGGCGCGGTTGCGTCCGCACAGCAGCAGCTGGCGCGCGGCGGGATAGCCCGCGATCGTGCGCTCCGCCGCCGCCTCGGCCGCCGCGCCGTCGCAATTCGCCTCGAAGCCCCTGCGCATGCGCTCGAGCACCGCGCGCGGCGGCACGTTCTTGAGCGCGAAGAACACCTGCACGGTCAACAGCTCGGTCCAGCTCTCGATCTCCTGTCCGCGCGGCAGGTACTCGTACTGCGCCTGGTCGTCGTCGCGGTCGCTGAAGCCGAGCTCCCAGCCCTCGGGCGGCGCCAGCAGCAGGTTCTCGCCGGGCGGCAGCGATTCGCGCGGCGGCGGCAGCGCCTCGTCGGCCTCGGGCGCCGGCTTCGGCTGCGCCGCTCCTGGCGGCGGCGGCGCGCCCGCGACGGCGAGCAGCAGCGCGAGCGCGACCGGCGCGATGAAGGAGGCGAATCGTCGGGTCCGCATGCGCAATTCCCCGGTCTGGCCCGGTGCCATCCTTAGCGGCCGCCGGGCCGGGCGACAATGCCGGCGGAAGCGCCCGAAATCGCGGCGAAAATAAGGCAGTTCAATGAGTTCCGCGCGTTTCGTGAATTGCCTCTGGCGGACCGCGACGCTATGGTGGCGCGCCTGCTGGACAGGCCCCATCACCCTTGAAAACCCCGAGCGACCGCAGTGGCCGATATTTTTCAGGAAGTCGAGGAAGACGTCCGGCGCGAACGCCTCGAGAAGCTGTGGAAGCGCTACGGCAACTACATCGTCGGCGTCGCGCTCGCGGCGGTGCTGGTCACGGCCGGCGTCGTGTGGTGGCGCGACTATCAGCGCAGGCAGAACGAGGCGCAGGCCGAGCGTTTCCTGGTCGCGCTCGAGCAGGCGGGGCGCGGCGAGACCGACCCGGCCAAGGCCGCCTTCGCCAAGCTGGCCGAGGACGGCAGCGCCGGCTATGCCACGCTGGCGCGGCTGCAGGAAGGCGCGCTCCTGGCCAAGGCGGGCGATGCGGCCGGCGCGGTCAGGCAGTACGAGGCGATCGCGGCCGACAGCCGCGCCGACAAGGTGTTCCGCGACTTCGCCGTCCTCCTGATCGCGCAGGAGACGATCGCGACGGCCGATCCGGCGCAGCTGACCGGGCGGCTGCAGGCGCTGGCGGGCGACAGGAATCCCTGGCGCCATTCCGCCACCGAGCTGATGGCCCTCCTGGCCAAGCGCGCGGGCGACGCCGCCAAGGCAAAGGAGCTCTACACCAGGCTGGCCGACGACCTGACCGCGCCGCAGGGCATGCGCGCGCGCGCCACCGAGATGCTCGCGATCATCGGCGGATAGGCCGGAAGGCGTGAACCAGCCTTGCGGCTTCCCGCGCGCGGCGCGGGTCACCAAGCAGCACCGGATCAAGAGGGCAGGGCGCGCGGCCCGGGCCGCCGGCGCGCTGCTGTTGCCGCTCCTGCTGGGCGGCTGCGGCCTCAGCGACTATTTCGGCGACTGGTTCGGCCAGACGCCCGCGCCGCCCCTGCCGGGCGAGCGCATCCCCGTCTTGCTGCTGCGCCAGGATCTCGAGCCCGACACGCGGCTCGCCGCCGTCGACGTGCGCCTGC
>CAZLBB010000192.1:0-8317 GCA_964557415.1 uncultured Rhodospirillaceae bacterium | reverse complement strand
GCCGCGGCGACGATGACGCCGGCCGGCGCCACGCCGGTCGCGGTGTCGAGCTTGCACTCGATCTGCGCGCCGTTGGAATCCTTGTACTTCCACTGGATCGGGAAGCTGAGCTGCGGCGCGAACTGCGTCTGCAGGCTCGAGGAATAGAGATTGGCCCAGCGGTCCTCGTTGAGCATCACGACGGCGAGGTCGCCGAAATCGCGATGATAGGCGACCTCGCGTCCAACGACGGTGATCGTGTAGCTCCACTCGATCGGCGAGCCGCTGCCGCGCCGCTCGGTGACGTAGGACTTGAACGAGTTGCCGGGCGCGAGCTTGCGCAGCCCGCTGAAGCTGCCGGTGTTGCTCATGGTGCGCGACTGCCCGTCGATACGCTCCTGCGACACCAGCGTCGTGCCCATGGCATGCACCGGCTTCTCGTAGCTGTTCTGCCGCGCGCCGGTCAGCACGTCGACCTTGATGCCTTTGTCCGAACTCTCCGCGATCTTGTATTCCTCGCGATAGGCCTGGCCCGCGGCATCGGTGCAGGTGAAGGCGTAGCGCGCGCCGACCGGCGGCGGCTGCATCTCGGTACCGGGCGGCGTCTGTGCCGACAAGGGGGCGAGGGGCAGCGGCGCCAGCATCGCGGCAATAGCGAAGCCGGCGCGGGTGACGACAGGGCGTGCTTGCATCTTGCCAAGTCCCCGGGTTTTGATCGGCAATACGGGCGGTCGTTTGCCAATGATACTAGTCGAAGTCGGGGCGCTGTGTAATCAACCTCACTGAGGTTTGCGCGGAATTGGCCATGGACGAAGCGTTGAGAAACGCGGCGCGCGGCGCCGGGCATTTGCGGCGATGGGGGCTCGCCTGCCTGGTCGCCCTCGCGCCCGTCATCCTGTACCCGGATGCGCCGGCGGCCGAGGACGAGGCCGCGGCCACTTGGACGCGCGCGCATGTCGCGCTGCCGCGCCTGGCGACCCGGCAGCGCCCGGTGCTCGGCCGCCTCGGCGACGCCGATGTCCAGCTCGGGCTCTCCGCCGTCCCTGCCGGGCCGAGCGTGCCCGCCGTGCTGCTGCTGCACGGCTGCAGCGGCATCGGCGCCGAGGAGGAAAGCGCCAAGCTGTTCTTCATGGAGCTGGGCTATACGGTCTTCATGCCCGACAGCTTCGCGCGGCGGGGCCGCCAGTCGAACTGCGCCGTCCGTGCCGTCCAGACCGCGCTCGCGCCCGACACGCCGCATCTCAGGCTGGCGGAAATCGACTACGCGCTGGCGGCGCTGGCGGCGCTCGGCTTCGTCGAGCGCGTGTTCCTGGTCGGCTATAGCGAGGGCGGGCTCGCCGTCGCCGCCGTCGAGCGGAGCCCGCTGCCGCTGGCCGGGATCGTCGTGCTCGCCTGGCATTGCCAGGGGCGCGAGCCCCATGTCGGCATCAAGGCCCCGCCCGACGTGCCGGTGCTCGCCGTCATCGGCGACAACGACCCGTGGTACAAGGCGCGCGCCGGAAGGCATTGCGGCGAGGTGTTCGGCGAACGGCGACGGGCGATTTCGCTGGTGCTGCCGGGCAACGGGCACGAGGTGTTCACGTCGGAGAGCCCGGCCAACGCCGCGCGCGCGCTCGACGCCATCCGCGCGTTCCTGGCGACGAACTGAACGGCGGGCCGATCGGCCAGCGGACGCTATTCGTCGTCGAAGTCGCGCACGGCGTGCACCACGGTGCAGCGGGTGCCCGAGCGCCGGCACAGCTCGAGCACGTCGGCCTGCGCGGCGCCGACCGATGGCAGTCCCGCCTTCCACACCGCGCCACCGTCCTGCGTGGTGGCGAAAACCTTGTTCGGCAGCGGCGACCGGGCATAGGCGCGGAACGCGCTGCGGGCGCGCTCGCCCAGGCCCGGCGGCGGCGCCGGCTGCGGCCGCGCCGGCATCGCCGGCAGGCCCAGGCGGCCGAGGAAATTGTCGACCGTCGCGCGCCAGGCCACGGGATCCGCGAGGAACAGCGCGTGGCCCTCGCCGACCGAGGCCGGCATCATGACGAGCTCGGCCTTGCCGCCCGCCGCGCGATAGGCGCGGTGCATCTGGCGCACGAGATCGGGCCGGTAGAGCTTGTCGTTCTCGGCGTAGACCCACAGGCTCGGCACGCTGGCGCCCTGGCCGAAGGCCGCCATGGCCGCCACCAGCTTGTCCGGCTCGCACACCGCGTTGCGCTCGCGGAAATGCCCGCGCCCGCCGGCGAAGTTGATCAGGCCCAGCAGCTGCGGCGGGGCGCTGCGCCCCAGCGCCAGCGCGCCGAAGCCGCCGGCCGACTGGCCGACGACGAGCGCCCGTCGCGGGTCGACATGGGGGAACCCGGCCATGATCCGCAGGGCCTCGCTCAGCTCGCGCGCCGTCTCGAGGCCGGACTCGACGTAGCGCGACGCGCCGCAAGGCCCGCTCGACTCGGCATAGTCGCCTGATGACACGCCGTAGCCGCGGCGCAGGAACGCGAGCGCGACGAAGCCGCGCCGCGCGAACTCGACGGCGACGGTGGTGTAGGTGTCGACGCGGTACTCGCGGCGCAGCGCTTCCTCGCCCGGCGTGCCATGCGCCAGCACGACCAGCGGGAACGGCCCGGGTCCGCGCGGGCGCACCTCCATCGCCGCCAGCGGCAGGACGGCGCCGTCGAAGACGGCCGGCAGCTGCAGGAAGCGCCGTACCAGCGGCGCCGGCGCGTCCTGCGCCTGCGCCAGCGTGGCGAGCAGGGCGCTCGCCAGCAACAGCATCGGCAGGGCCAGGCGCGGAAGGGAGCGGGCGAAGGTCGGCGCGATCATCGTCGGCCCGAGGCATAGCACGGCGCCGCGACCGCGCGCGAGATGGATGCCGACCGCTACCGGTCCTCGATGTCGGCCTGCTGGCTTGTCAGCTCGCAGACCGGCGCGGAACGCTGGCACGTGGCAAGCGCCTGGCGCCGCGCCTCGTCCATCGAGCGCATGCTCGCGGCCCAGGCGAAGGAGCCGGTCGCGGCGGTGGCGAAGGCTTTGAACGGATAGGACGACGCGGCGTATTGCTGGAAGGCGGCCTTGCCGTTGGGCCCGAGATTCGGCGGCTCGGCCGGTGGGCGCCCGGCCTGCTGCGTCGGCAGTCCGAGCTTGCGCAGGAAATCGTCCACCCGCTTGCCCCAGGCCGCCTCGCCCTGCGCGAACACGGCGTGGCCGTTGCGTGCGACCGGGCCCAGCATCGCCAATTCGCCCCGCCCGCCGGCCGCGGTATAGGCCTGGTGCATCGACCGCGCGAGCGCGGGCTCGAAGGAGCCGTCGTTCTCGGCATAGACCCAAAGCGTCGGCAGGCGCCCGGCCGCGCCGAAGGCGCGGATCGCCTCGATCAGCTTCTGCTTCTCGCATACCGTGCCTGTCTTCGGATCATGGCCGCGGCCGCCGGCGAAGTTGATGACGCCCAGCACGCCCGGCGGCGGCATGGCGGCGAGCGCCAGCGCCGTGATGCCGCCGACCGACTCGCCGGCGACGATGATGCGGTTGCGGTCGACGCCGGGGCGCGCCGCCGCGGCGGCAACGATCGCCGCCAGATCCTTGGCGCCGGTCCGGCTCGCCTGCGGGTAGCGCGTGGCCTCGCAGCTGCCGTCCGATTCGGAATAGCGGCCCTGCGACGCGCCGTAGCCGCGCCGCATCGCCGCGACCGCCACGAAGCCGCGCCGCGCGAGGGACGCGGCCTGGGCGGTCATCGCCATGACGGATTGGCTGCGCCGCCCCTCCTCGCCGCTGGCCTTGCCGTGGGCGATCACCGCCAGCGGGAACGGCCCGGGCCCGCGCGGCCTGACTTCCATCGCCTCCAGGCGCAAGGGCTGGCGATCGATCGTGACGGGCAGGTCGAAATAGGTCCGCAGCAGCGGCGGCGGCTCGGCGCCCGCTTGCGCCGACGCGACAACGGCTGCCAGGATTGCCAGCATCAAACGCAGCAGCATCTTTCCGCGACTTCCCTCCGGCCGACCCACCAACGGCGCACCCTGCGGGTTCGTTGCATTGAACCGCCCGCGCATGGCGGGATTGTGGCAGGACGGAAGGGAACATGTCCTGCGGTACGAACGCGACTTGCGGCCCGCGCCCGCCCGGTCCATCTAGACGCCCATGGAACGGTCCTTGTTCGCGCCGGCCCTCGTGCTGCTTGCCAGCGTGGCCGTGGTCGGGTCGGCGGTCGCATCGCAGTATCTCGGCGGCCTGGAGCCTTGCGTGCTGTGCTACTACCAGCGCTACCCCTGGTATGCGGTGATCGGCCTGATGCTGGCGGCGCTGGCGCTCGGCGGCCGCGTGCGCGCCGCGCTGCTCGGCCTCGCGGCGCTCCTGTTCGTGGCCGGCGCGGGCATGGGCGCCTATCACGTGGGCGTCGAGCACAAGATCTTCGCCGGCCCGGCCGCCTGCGGCTCGGTCACCATCAATGCCGGGTCGATCGAGGCCTTGCGCGCGCAACTGATCGGCAAGCCGATGGTGCGCTGCGATCAGCCGGCCTGGTCGCTGTTCGGCGTCTCCATGGCCGGCTACAATCTGCTCGCTTCGCTGGGCATGGCGGCGCTGGCCGCCTGGCTGGCGCGGCGGGAATGGCAGGCGGGGGAACGGAAAGCGGCCGCATGACGGAGTCCAGCGCGACCATCAGACGGATGCCCGGCGACCCGCCGCCGCGCGAAATGGTCGAGCGCATCATCCGCGTCGACCAGGCCGGCGAATACGGGGCGGTCCGCATTTATGCGGGGCAGCTCGCGGTGCTGCCGGAAGGGCCGGCCAAGCAGGCGGTGCGCGACATGGCAGCCAAGGAGAAGGAGCACCTGGCGGAATTCGACCGGCTGGTCGCCGAGCGCCGCGTGCGCCCGACCGCGCTGCAGCCGCTCTGGCATGTCGCCGGCTTCGCGCTGGGCGCGGCAACGGCGCTCATGGGGCCGCGCGCCGCCATGGCCTGCACCGTCGCGGTGGAAGAAGTGATCGACGAGCATTACGCGGCGCAGGCGCAGGCGCTCGGCGACGACGAGAAGGCCTTGCGCCGGCGCATCGCGACGTTCCGCGAGGACGAGCTGGAGCATCGCGACACGGCGCTGCGGCACGAGGCCGAGAAGGCGCCGGCCTATCCGCTGCTGTCGGCCGCGATCAAGTCCGGCTCGCGCCTGGCGATCTGGCTGTCGGAGCGCATCTGACGATGAACGACCCACGATGAACGACACCGGGCCGCGCCCGAACATCGCCACGACGGGCGGGCTGATCCTGCCCTATGGCGGCGTGCTGCCGACCATCGGCAGGGACGTGTTCATCGCGCCCAACGCCACGGTGATCGGCAACGTGACGATCGGCGACGGGTCGAGCGTGTGGTTCAACGTGCTGATCCGCGGCGACGACCACTGGATCAAGATCGGCGAGCGCACCAACCTGCAGGACGGCACCGTCGTGCACCTCAGCAAGGATGTGGCGCCGACCTGGATCGGCTCGGACATCACCATCGGCCACGGCGCGATCATCCACGGCTGCACGCTGATGGACCGCTGCATGGTCGGCATCGGCGCCATCGTGCTCGACGGCGCCGTGGTGGAAACCGGCGCCATCGTCGCCGCCGGCGCCGTGGTCTCGCCCGGCAAGCGCGTGCCGGCGGGCGAGATGTGGGCCGGCTGCCCGGCCAAGAAGGCGCGCGACGTGCGGCCGGAGGAACTCGTCTATATCGAGCGCAACGCCGCGCATTACGGCGGCCTCAGCGACAGCTACCTCGCCATGCGCCGCGCGCTGGTGCCGGGGCTGTAGCGTGCAAGACACTGGGAATATTGTGATTTTTTCCGATTGTGACGGCGGCGCGCGCCGGCGCGCGCCTTGACTCGCCGGGCGGGGCAGCCTATCCAACCCGCTTCCGAGCAAAAGGTGGCTTGAAGAGCATGTCGAGCATCGGGGTGCCGGTCGAACGGCGCAAGAGCGTGCCGGTCACGATCGGCAACGTGACCATCGGCGGCGACTGGCCGATCATGGTCCAGTCCATGACCAATACCGACACGGCCGACGCCGAAGGCACGGCCCGGCAGGTGAAGGCGCTGGCCGATGCCGGCTCCGAGGTCGTGCGCATCACGGTCAACAACGAGGATGCCGCCAAGGCCGTGCCGCATGTGCGCGACAAGCTCGACAAGATGGGCTGCGACGTGCCGCTGGTCGGCGACTTCCACTATATCGGCCACAAGCTGTTGACCGAGTACCCGGCCTGCGCGAAGGCGCTCGCCAAGTACCGCATCAACCCCGGCAATGTCGGCTTCCGCGAGAAGAAGGACAAGCAGTTCGGGATGATGTGCGAGGTCGCGTGCAGGAACCGGAAGCCGGTGCGCATCGGCGTCAACTGGGGCAGCCTCGACCAGGAGCTGCTGACGCGGCTGATGGACGAGAACTCGCGCAGCAACAACCCGAAGGACGCGATCGAGGTGACGCGCGAGGCGATGATCGTCTCGGCGCTGGAGAACGCCAAGGCGGCGGAGGAGATCGGGCTCAAGCGCTCGCAGATCGTGCTGTCGGCCAAGGTCAGCTCGGTGCAGGACCTCGTCGCGGTCTACACCGGCTTGGCCCGGCGCTGCGACTACGCGCTGCATCTCGGCCTGACCGAGGCCGGCATGGGCTCGAAGGGCATCGTCGCCTCTGCCGCCGCGCTCGGCATCCTCTTGCAGCGGGGCATCGGCGACACCATCCGCATCTCGCTCACGCCCGAGCCCGGCGGCGACCGCACGAAAGAGGTCATCGTCGGCCAGGAAATCCTGCAGACCATGGGCCTCAGGAACTTCACGCCGCTGGTCGCCGCCTGCCCCGGCTGCGGGCGCACGACCTCGACCGTGTTCCAGGAGCTGGCGCAGGACATCCAGGGCTACGTGCGCAACAAGATGCCGGAATGGCGCAGGCAGTATGTCGGCGTCGAGACCATGCAGCTCGCCGTGATGGGCTGCATCGTCAACGGCCCGGGCGAAAGCAAGCACGCCAACATCGGCATCTCGCTGCCCGGCACCGGCGAGCAGCCGGCCGCGCCGGTCTTCATCGACGGGCAGAAGGTGACGACCTTGCGCGGCGCCAACATCGCCCGCGAGTTCCAGGCCCTGGTCGACAAGTACGTGGCGGAGAAGTACGCACGCCGGGCCTGAGGCGTCACGCCGCAAACGTTCCGGAACGTTCCGCACGCGACACTTGACGCGCCCGCGCGGTCGAGCGCAGCATTCTGGCCATCCTCGATCATTGCGTCCGCACGGCGGGGCCGGCTCCACGCCGCCTGAGCCGCACCCTTCGACAGGATGAGGCTGCGGGCGAGTGCAGTGCTGCATGCGACACCAAGCCAAAGAGTCCTCACCCTGAGCCCGTCGAAGGGTGAGCCTGTCGAAGGGTGAGCCCATAAGAGCAACGCCGGACATCCGTCACCACGCGTCACCGCTCATCTTCGTGGGAAGCCGGGGTCGTTTCGTTCGGCAAATGCACATGCGCTCCGCGCCTCCGCGCTCTCCGCGTGCGTCTTCCGAAGCGGCTCACGCGGAGAGCGCGGAGACGCGGAGTGAGCCGCGCAGCAGGGCGTCTGCACAGTTGCGCGCCGAGCAGAACGGCTGGCGCGCGTCACCACGCGTCACCGCCGCCGGAGGCAAGCCGTACGGTCTGTGGGGCTGCACCGCTTCGCGGCGATCGACCGAAAGCGCGTCATCCGTCATCACCGCGGCGCGACGGCGCGGCAAGTCCTTGAGTCCGCGATCCTATTGGACAGGCCGCGCGCGCCTGCGGAAAGGCGTTAACGCGTCATCACCTGTCGTCGCCGGCATCTGGATGTCGCGTGCGGAAAGACCGAGAATGGCGCGCCGGCCGCCGTCCAGCGCGGCGCGGCGGGGGGAGCGCGCCGTGGCGTCGAGCGACCTGCGGGTGTTCATCAACTACCGGCGGGACGACAGTCCCGGCTCGGCCGGGCGGCTGCACGACCGCCTGGCGGTGGAGATTCCGCCCGAGAACCTGTTCATGGACGTCGACGCGATCGCGCCGGGCGTCGACTTCGTCGACGAGATCGACCGCAAGGTCAAGGCCTGCGACGTGATGCTGGCGATCATCGGGCGCGGCTGGCTCGACGCCGCCGACAAGGAAGGCCGGCGCCGGCTGGACGACGCGGCGGATTTCGTGCGCCTGGAAATCGCCATGGCCCTCAGGCACGGCATCAACGTGGTGCCGATCCTGGTGGACGGTGCCAGGATGCCGGCGCCCGAGGACCTGCCCGAGGAGCTGAAGGCGCTGGCGCGGCGCAACGCGGTCGAGCTGACGCACCAGCGCTTCGCCGCCGAGGTGAAGAGCCTGGCCGAGGCGCTGGCGCGCAGCCACGCCGAGG
>CAZLBB010000191.1:4187-8390 GCA_964557415.1 uncultured Rhodospirillaceae bacterium | reverse complement strand
TTGGCGCGGCCGAAGGGCGCGCTTAGCCGGAGTTGGGTGAGGGGGGAACGCCGCCGCAAGGGCAAGGCTCGTTCTACCGCGCCGCCGCCGCGGCGAGGCGGACGCGGTCGCCGTCGGGCCGGTACTCGGGCACCAGGCGCTGCAGCAGGTCGAGCGTGCGCGCGCCGCGGCGCTGCGAGGCGGCGTCGGCCAGCTCGTCGAGCGCGCGCGCCAGCACCGCGTGGTCGGTCGCGCGCGGCATGACGAAGAGGATTCCGGGATAGCGCGTCGGCTGCAGCTGCTCGGCCGAATGCAGCAGCGCCTCCGACAGCTTCTCGCCGGGCCTCAAGCCCGTGAAGACGATCTTGATGTCCTTGTCGGGCGTGAGGCCCGCCAGGCGGATCATCTGCCGCGCCAGGTCGACCACGCGCACCGGGTCGCCCATGTCGAGCACGAGGATGCGGCCCGAACTGTCGATCGAGGGCTCGGCCGGCTCGGCGGCGCCCAGCGCCGAGGCCTCGATCACCAGCTCGACCGCCTCGCGCACGGTCATGAAATAGCGCACGGCGTCCGGGTGCGTGACGGTCAAGGGCCCGCCATCGGCGATCTGGCGCTGGAACAGCGGTACGACCGAGCCGCTCGAGCCCAGCACGTTGCCGAAGCGCACGGTCACGAAGCGCGTGCCGCCCGCGCGGGCGCGCTCGAGCCGGTCGAGCGCCTGGCAGTAGCTTTCCGCCAGGCGCTTGGTCGCGCCCATGACCGAGGTCGGGTCGACCGCCTTGTCGGTCGAGATCAGCACCATGGCGGCGACGCCGTGCCTGCGGCAGGCGTCGGCCAGGTTGCGCGTGCCGATGACGTTGGTCAGCACGCCTTCCTCGGGATTGGCCTCGACCATCGGCACGTGCTTCAGCGCCGCGGCATGGAACACGAGCTCGGGCCTCACGGCCGCCAGCGACTGCTCGACGCGCGCGCGGTCGCGCATGTCGGCCAGCACCGCCTCGCGCCTGAGGCCCGGATGCGCGCGGCCGATCTCGAGGTCGATGGAGTAGAGCGCGTATTCGCTGTGGTCGATCAGCGCCAGCGCGCCCGGCCCGAAGGCGGCGATCTGGCGCGCGAGCTCGCCGCCGATCGTGCCGCCGGCGCCGGTCACCAGCACGCGCCTGCCGGCAACGAGGCGGCGCATGGCCTCGCGGTCGAGCACGCGGCGCGGCCGGCCGAGCAGATCCTCGATCGGGATCGCGGTCGGCTCGAGCTTGGCGCCGCCGGCCGCGTCGGTCGCCTTGAACTCCGTCAGGCGCGGCAACCGGCCGAGCGTCATGCCGAGGCGCTCGGCGACGTCGAGCAGCTCGCGCAGCTTGTCGGGCTCGATCCTGGTCTTGGTCACGATCAGGCGCTGCGGCCGCTTGCCGCGCCGCTCCAGCTTCGCCACCACCTCGGGAATCGCGTCGACGTCGCCCAGCACGTCCATGCCGTGGATGCGCCGCCCGACGCGGTGGTCCTTGGTGTCGACCACGCCGACGATGCGATAGGGCGCCGCGCCGTCGCGGCCGACCGCGCGGATGAAGGCCTCGGCCTGGTCGCCGGTGCCGACCAGCAGCACCGGCACGCGCGGCGTGCCGTCGTCGAGCAGGTTGCCGAGATGGCGGTCCTTGAACACCCGGTAGACGAAGCGCGGGCCGCCGAGCAGGAAGATCAGCAGCAGCCAGTTGATCGCCGGGGTCGAGCGCGGCAGGCCCTGCAGCCGCGTCGCCAGGAACAGCGTCAGCACGAAGACGATGACGGCGACCGACACGGCGCGCACGATCGCCCACAGGTCGTTGGTCGAGGCGTAGCGCCAGATGCCGCGATAGAGGCCCATGGCGCGGAACACGATCGCCGCGATGCCCGCAAAGGCGATCGTGCCGCCCAGCAGCATGTCGTCGCTGACCTGGACCGGCAGGTCCTCGCCCAGGCGCAGATAGAGGGCGAGCGGGAAGGAAAGCGCCGCCATCGCCACGTCGTGGCCATAGGCCACGGACGTGCGGCTGACGCGCTTGATCAGGCGTCCGGTGATGCCTGCCATCTGGCGACCGTCTTCCCCTGGGCTGGTGCGCGGGAACCTATAGCACAGGAGGCGCTGCGGTGCAGCGCATCCGGCGGCGGCCGATCCGGCCGGCGAATCAAAGAGATGCGCGCGCGCGTCGCCGCCAGGCGGCGGCGACCTCGGCCAACGCCCGGTCCACGGCGACCGGCGGACGCCAGCCCAGGTCGCGCCGGATCGCCGCGTCGTCGACCGCGAGCGATCCGGTCAGCCGGTCGACCGCGCCGGCGAGCGGGCCCAGCCGTCGCAGCAACCGCCAGGCGCCGCCGGGCAAGGCGATCAGCCGTTGCGGCCGCCCGAGCGCGCGGCGCAGCCGGGCGACCAGCGCCGACGTGGACAGGTCCTCGCCGTCGCGCAGGAGGAAAAGGCGCCCGGCGGCGGCGGGATGGTCGATCGCCCGGATCACCGCGTCGACCAGGTTGTCCAGCGCCAGCAGGCTGCGGCGGTTGTCGATGCCGCCAAGCGGCAGCGGCCAGGGCGTGTCGCACAGCCTTAATAAGGCCGGGAAATTGCCGCGCGCGCCCGGGCCATATACCAGCGGCGGGCGCAGGATCACGGTTTCCAGCCGGCCGCCCGCGCCGCCGGCGAGCGCGGCCTCCGCCTCGGCCTTCGACCGGCCGTACGCGTCGGTCGGGGCGCAGGGCTGATCCTCGCGATACGCCGTCCCGGCCGCGGTGCCGTCTCCCATGGCCTTGATCGAGCTGAGAAAAACCAGCCGCTGGACGCCGGCTGCGGCGCAGGCCTCGGCCAAGCATGCGGTGCCGTACGTGTTGACGCGGCGATAGGCAGCGAGCGGGTCTTCGGCGGCTTCGCGCATGTGGTGGACGCGGGCGGCGGCGTGCACGACGCACGGGACGCCTTCCAGCGCCGAGCGCCAGTCCGTGTCGGGGCCGATCTCGCCCACCACGCGCGGCTCGACGCCTTCGGGCAGCGCCGCGCCGGCCCGGCGCAACGCGGCGGCGACCTTGCGTCCCTGTCCCCGCAGGGCCCGGCACAGGGCGGCGCCGACAAAGCCGGTGGCGCCGGTGACGAGCACCGGTCCGGTCATCGCCGGCCGCGGCCGAGCAGGACCAGCAGCAGCACCACGACGACGGCGGCGACGGCGAGGCCGGCAAGCGGCCAGCCGGACACGGCGATCGTCGCGGCGGCGATGAGCGCGATGTTGGCGAAGGCGATGCGCTGCACGACCTGGCCGTGGCTCCAGCCCGAGGCGACGGCGCGCTGGTAGAAATGGCTGCGATGCGCCTGCCACACGCGATCGCCCCGGGTCACGCGGCGCAGCAGCGTCAAGGTCGCATCGGCCAGGTAGTAGGCGGGCAGGATCAGCGCCGCCGCCCACTGGCCCTCGAGCGCCAGCAGCAGCAGCAGCCAGCCGAGCAGGTAGCCGAGCGGGATGCTGCCGACATCGCCGAGGAAGATCCGCGCCGGATGCCGGTTCCAGCGCAGGAAGCCGAGCGCCGCGGCGACGGCGGTGACGCCCATGGCCGGGAGGCTCCAGTCCAGCATCGCGGCCGAGGCCGCGACGACGACGCCGAGACCGATGCTCGCGGTCTCGACCCCCGCGATGCCGTCGATCCCGTCCATGAAGTTGTAGAGGTTGACGAACCAGACCCAGGCCAGCGCAACCAGCACCATGCTGGGCCAGCCCTGTCCGAACGCACCGGACGCGTTGGTCACGCCGGGCATGGCGGCGAGCGTCAAGATCACCGCCGCTGCCTGCGCCGCGAGGCGCACCGACACCGGCAGGCCGGCGCGGTCGTCGCGCCAGGACAGGAGCGCCAGCGCCGCCGCGATCGCCGGCACGAGGAAGTCGACGAGGCGCGCCTGGTCCTTCAAGAGCGCGATCGCGATCCAGGCCGGCAGCAGCGCGCCGATCACCGCGATGCCGCCGCCGCGCGGCGTCGGCCGCGTGTGGCTCGACCGCTCGTTCGGCCGGTCGAGGATCGCGCGCGCCGCCAGCGCGCCGATCAGCGCCTTGGTGCCCCAATAGGACGCCAGCGCCACCGCCAGCCCCAGCGGCAGGATCAGCTGCATCGCCTCCGGCGCGGTCATGGCTTGGTGCCCCTCTCCCGCCGCAGGCGGGAGAGGGAGGGGCCCAAGCGCGAAGCGCTTGGGAGGGTGAGGGCGCGGCGCGGTGCGGCCGG
>CAZLBB010000191.1:0-4177 GCA_964557415.1 uncultured Rhodospirillaceae bacterium | reverse complement strand
GCCGGGCGGGGCCCCCCCCCCCCCCCCCGGGGGGGCGGGGGGGGCCCCCCCGCGCGCGGCGGGGGGGGGGGGGCGGCCACGGCGCGGTGCGGCCGGTTGCGGTTCAGCGATTGCCGGCAGCACCGTTGGCCCTCATCCGGCCGACGCTTCGCGTCGTCCACCCTCTCCCGCCTGCGGCGGGCGAGGGTCGTGCCGTCGCGCATGGGTCCGACCGCATTCCGAGATTCGATCCCATCATTTCTTCCGCTCGCGCTGCAGCGCCCATTTGACCACGGTCTCGCCGCCCTCCGCCGTGGCGCCGGCGAGGACGATCTGCTGCGCGCGCTTCATCTCGCCGTCATGGCCGAAATAGGCGGATTCGGCCAGCGCCATGGCGGCGCCGGAAGAGCGCATGCGCCAGAAGCCGCCGCGCGCCAGGCGCAGGAGCACGCCGCCGCCCTGCAGCAGCGAGGCGCTGACGTCGGGATGCAGGTGGAAGCGCAGCGCGAACTCGTGGCCGCCGCTGCGCCTGCCGCCCTTGCCCGGGGCGGCGCTCAGGGTGTCCTCGCCGCGCAGGTCCTCGCCGCCGGGGGCGAGGAACAGGCGGCGGCGATGCACCAGGCCGAAGCGCTTGGCGTAGAGATCGTGGCGCGCGTCGACCAGCGCCGCGCCGTCCTGGTCCTCGCGCCGCGCCGCCACCGTTCCGGCCGCGCGCGCGAACCCGCCCGCGGGCCGGAGCCGGGCGCTGTTGGTGTCGGCGACGACCAGGGTCGAATGCGCCGCCGTCGCGCGCTGAAGCTTGCGCCATTCGGCCTGGCCCGGCGGCGCCGCGCCCATGTTGACGATCAGGCGCTCCTTGCCGACCGACATCTCGAAGGCGAGCGCGCTGGCATGGGCCGTGGCGTCCATGCCCGGCGGCGGCGGGCCGCCGACATCCATCAGGATCACCGTGCGCCCGGCCTGCAGGCGCTCGTAGCCGGTCGCGTTGAGGCGCTGGGGCAGCGCGGCGCGCGACACGGCCTGGGCCAGCATCACGTCGATCAGCCAGCCCTCGCCCTCGTTGCCGTCGTGGAACAGCGCCAGGCCGCCGTCGCCGTGGCGCAGGAACCGCACCACGCCGGCCAGCCGGTCGATCGCCTGCTGCAGCGCCTCGGGGATCGGCTTCGACGCCGCGCCCAGCGCCGCGCGCATGTCGACGAGATGGCGCAGCGTCTTGAGCTGCACCCAAGGCGCGCGGGCCGCATGCCCGCCGTCGGGCAGGAAGTCGCGCGCGAGGATGCGCCCGAGCCGCGCCAATCCGGCCGACAGGCGGTCGGCGTCCTCGGGCAGGGCGATGCCGGCGGCGATCAGCGCCTTGGCGACGACCAGCCGGTCCATCGGCGCGCGCGCGGCGCCGGCCGTGCGGTCGAGATGGCGCAGCTGCCGCAACAGCGCGCGGAAGAAGCGCGTGCGCAGCGCGTCATCGGCCGAGGCGGCGAAGAAGTCGTAGAATCCCAGCCACGCCACCACGCGGCGCGCCAGCACGGGCGGATGCCAGGCGACCGCATCCCACCAGCCGAAGCGCCGGCACCAGCCCGCGACCAGCTCGCGCGCGCGCCGCCGCGCGGCGCTGCCGCCGAGCGTGCGCAGGTCGGCCAGCCACTCGAAGGCATGCAGCTCCTCCAGCCATGCCCGCGGCGCCGTCTCGATGTCCCAGATCGCCTCGCCCTCGGCGCTCTGGACCTGCTGGTGGAAGGCGAAGGTCCCGGCCAGGATCGCCGCCCCCCGGTCGGCGTCGCCCGGCCAGGGATCGGGCGGCGCCACCGCCAGCTGCCAGACCGGCGGGCCGCCCAGCATCGGGCGGTAGAGCGGGCTCGCGAACAGAGGGATGCGCAGCCGGTACCACACACCGGCGAGCGTCTCGCCGAGCGGGCGGCCGGCGACGGGAGCGAACACGCCGGCCTGTCTCATCCGCCGCGCAGGCGGCGGATGTTGTCGGCATAGGCGGCCGCGCCGCCCTGGAACGTGGCGGTGCCGGCGACCAGCACGTCGGCACCCGCCGCGACCGCCAGGCGCGCCGTCTCGACGTTGATGCCGCCGTCGACCGACAGCTCGATGCGGCGCCCCGCGGCGTCGATGCGCTTCCTCAGCGCCCTGAGCTTGTCGAGTTGGCCCGCGATGAAGCTCTGCCCGCCGAAGCCCGGGTTCACGCTCATCACCAGGATCAGGTCGATGTCGCCCAGCACGTAGTCGACCGCCTCGGCCGGCGTGCCGGGGTTGAGCGACACGCCCGCCTTCCTGCCGAGCTGGCGGATCAGCTGGATGGTGCGGTGCAGGTGCGGCCCGGCCTCGGGATGCACAGTGATGATGTCGGCCCCGGCCTCGGCGAAGGCCGGCACGAACGGGTCGACCGGCGCGATCATCAGGTGCACGTCGAACGGCTTCTTCGTATGCGGGCGCAGCGCCTTCACCACCGCGGGCCCGATCGTCAGGTTGGGCACGAAATGCCCGTCCATGACGTCGACATGGATGTAGTCGGCCCCGGCCCGGTCGATCGCGCGAATCTCGTCGCCCAGGCGGGCGAAGTCGGCCGAGAGAATCGAGGGCGAAATGCGGATTTCCCTTTGCATCGGGCCTAGGTAGCACCGGGGAATCCCGGGAAGCAAGGCGCGGCCGGGCGGCAGCCCGGCTCCTGTTGCGTGTATGGCGCTCCCCAGTGATTTTACCTACAAGTATTTGGCTCGATTATCGTCGGTTTGCGCGCAAGGGGGGCATCGTCGGCCATGCGATCGGTCGGTTCGCGAATCCTGGCAGCGTGCGTCCTGGCGCTGGGTTTGGCGCTCGCGGCCGCCGCGCCGGCGCTGGCGCAGAAGAAGGTCGCGCTGGTCATCGGCAACTCGGCCTACAAGGAGCAGCCGCTCAAGAACCCGGCCAACGACGCGCGCGCCATGGCGGCGAAGCTGCGCCAGATCGGCTTCCAGGTGATCGCGCGCGAGAACGCCACCAAGACGCAGATGGAGAAGGCGGTCGCCGATTTCGGCGAGGCGCTGAACGCGGGCGCGATCGGCCTGTTCTACTACGCCGGCCACGGGCTGCAGGTCGCGGGGCGCAATTTCCTGGTGCCGGTCGATGCCAGCATCACCTCGGAGCAGCGCGTCAAGCTCGAGACCGTCGACGTCGACGTCGTGCTCGACCAGATGGAAGCGGCCAAGAGCGACGTCAATCTCGTGATCCTCGACGCCTGCCGCAACAACCCGTTCGAGCGGCGCTTCCGCGCCGCCGGCGGCGGCCTCGCGCAGATCAATGCGCCGCAGGGCACGCTGATCGCCTATGCCACCGCGCCGGGCCGCGTCGCCGCCGACGGCGAGGGCGCCAACGGGCTCTATACCTCGAAGCTGCTGCAGCATCTTGGCACCCCGGGTCTGCCGGTCGAGGAGGTGTTCAAGCGCGTGCGCATCGACGTCGCGAAAGAGACCGCCAACAACCAGACGCCGTGGGAATCCTCGTCGCTCACCGGCAGCTTCTATTTCGTCGAGCAGAAGATCGCGGCCGCCCCCGCCGCGGCGCCGGCGGCCGCGCCGGCCCCGGCGCAAGCGGTCGACAAGGAAGTTCTGTTCTGGCAGTCGGTGGCCGACAGCGACGATCCCGGCGTGCTGCAGAGCTACCTGACGCAGTACCCGACCGGCACCTTCGCGGCGGCAGCCCAGGCCAAGATCGCCGCCCTCGAGCGCAAGAAGCAGCAGCTCGCGGCCGCGCCGCCGCCGGCAGCCGCGCCGCGCGCGGCGCCCGTGCCGCAGGGCGGCGGCACGCGCGCCTATGACGGCCTCTGGCGTGGGCGATTCCGGTGCGCCGCGAACCAGCGTCTGTCGGCTTCGGACGAGGAGCGCGATTTCGTCGTCGAGGACGGGCTGCTGGTGCTGACGGAGGGCGAGGGCAACCTGGCGCGCGCGGGCGGCAACTTCGCGCTGCAGGGGACGATCGACGACCAGGGCCAGATCGTCATCACCGGCGAAGGGCAGCGGCCCGAGGTCGGCGCCTTCAAGGCGCGCTACTCCGGCCGGTTCGCCGGCGACGCCTTCCGCGCCGGCGGCTCGGTCTATGCCGCCTTCGACCCGAGCAAGGCGCGCAGCTGCACGATCGAAGCAAGGCTGGTCCGGCGCGCGGGCCAGTCCGCCGCGGCCGCGGCGCCGGCCGTGCAGCAGGCCGCCGCGCCCGCGCC
>CAZLBB010000190.1:0-8583 GCA_964557415.1 uncultured Rhodospirillaceae bacterium | reverse complement strand
CGCGATCGACTTCTCAAGATCGTTGACGGCGACGTGCACGTGCAGGCGTTGCATCTTCGGCTCCCTTGATGGACGTGACAGCGGCGGGAAGGCCGCAGCCCTCGCCGCGGCAGCAGTTCTGGGTCAGAAACCCCAGCAGCCGCTCCATGGCGGCGAAGTTGGCGGCATAGATGATCGACCGGCCCTGGCGGCGCGCCAGCACCAGCCCGGCATGGCGCAGCTGCGCCAGGTGGAACGACAGCGTCGGCCCGGCAAGCTCGAGCTTCTCCGCCACCTGCCCCGCCGGCAGACCCTGCGGTCCCGCCTGCACCAGCAGCCGGAACACGTCGAGCCGGCTCTCCTGCGCCAGCGCGCCAAGCGCCGCGACCGCGTCTGTCGTTTTCATGTTTCCATAATTATGGAACTATAGACGGGTGTCAAGCGTCATTCATGCCCGCCCCGGGGCGAGCCAGTCGCTGCTGCTTCCGTGCCGCGGTCCTACTTCAGCGCGACCTGGTGCGCGACGTCCTTGCCGTCGCTGACGGTGAGCTGGTTGAACCCGAGCAGGCGGAGCTGGTCGAAGAAGGTGAACAGGTCGTCGACCTTGAACTCCTTGAACAGCTCGGTCTGCCGCGCGAGCGAGGTCATGAGGGCGAGGAAGGCGCGCATGCGGTAGAGCGTCGAGACAAAGTCGGCGCTGGTCGCGACCAGGATCGCCTTCTCGGCATTCTCGCCCTTGGCGAACAGCACGAAAGGCGGCGGATACGGCTTGCCGACGATCTGGAGGTTGAGCTGGTTGGTGAACTCGATGCGCGAGCGGCGGTCGTAGATCGGCAGCGGCTTGGCGCGCGCGACGTATTCCTCGCGGGTCACCTTGCTCGGATAGTAGTAGCCGGCGTGATTGTCCTTCTTGGGCGGGGTCTCCGCCGCCGCCTCGCTCTTGGCCGGGGCGTCGCTCTTGGCCGGCTCCTCAGCCGTCGCCGGCGCCTTCTGCTGGTCCGCCGGCGCGGTCTGCGCCGCCGCCGGGCCCGCCGCCAGCGCCGTCGTCGCCAGGAATGCAAGTGCCGCGACCATCGCGTAGCGCATCGAGTTCTCCCCTTGTCTGCCGCGCCGTCGCCGGCGCGTGCGCGCTCGGACGGCGCGACTGGTATCCCTGGCGGGCGAAGCTATACTGGCGAGCGTTCGACGGTCAATTTCTCCGGGCAATCTCCAGGTCTCTTCCCAATGGCATTCGAGAAGATCGCGATCGTCGCCGCGCGCGGCGAAGCCGCCCAGGCGGCGCTGGCGGCGCTGCAGGCGCGCTATCCACACGTGAGCGAGCGCGAGGCCGAGGTCATCGTGGCGCTCGGCGGCGACGGCTTCATGCTCGAGACGCTGCACGCGCACATGACCCGCGGCGTGCCGATCTACGGCATGAACCGCGGCACGGTCGGGTTCCTGATGAACGAATACCGCGAGGAGGAGCTGATGGAGCGACTCAACGCCGCCTCCGCGGTCAAGCTCAATCCCCTCAAGATGAAGGCGCGCAGCGTGCGCGGCACGGTGGTCGAGGCCTATGCGGTGAACGAGGTGTCGCTGCTGCGCGAGACGCGCCAGGCGGCCAAGCTGACCATCACCGTCGACGGCGTGCAGCGCATCCCCGAACTGATCTGCGACGGCATCCTCCTGTCGACGCCCGCCGGCAGCACCGCCTACAACCTGTCGGCGCACGGGCCGATCCTGCCGTTGAACGCCAGCGTGCTGGCGCTCACCCCCATCAGCGCCTTCCGCCCGCGGCGCTGGCGCGGCGCGCTGCTCGACCGCACCGCGCGGGTCGAGATCGACATCCTGGAGAGCGACAAGCGCCCGGTCAGCGCCGTCGCCGACATGACCGAGGTACGCGACGTGTCGAAGGTCAAGATACGCTGCGACCGCAAGATGGCGATGAACCTGCTGTTCGACCCCGACCAGCACCTGAGCGAGCGCATCCTCAAGGAACAGTTCCTGGTCGCCTGATCCCCCGCGATGACGACGGTCGAAACCGCGCGCCTGATCCTGCGGCCGTTCACGCCCGGCGACATACCCGCCTATGCCGCGATCCGCGCCAAACCGGAGGTATTGCGCTTCCTGGCGGCGCGCCCCGGGCAGGCGCGCGCCGACGCCGAACGCATCGTCCGCGCCTTCGGCGGGGAATGGGCCGAGCGCGGCTATGGCCCCTGGGCCGCGATCGAGAAGGCGACCGGCCTGCTGCGCGGCCATCTGGGACTGCGCTTCCTGCCGGAATTCGGCGAGACCGAGATCCTCTACATGCTGGACAGCGCGGTCTGGGGACGCGGCTACGCCAGCGAGGGCGCCGCCGCCGCGCGCGACTTCGCCTTCCGGCACCTCGGCCTTTCGCGCGTCATCGCCATCGCCCTGCCGGAGAACCTCGCCTCGATCCGCGTGATGGAAAAGACCGGCTTGCGCCACGAGCGCATGGCCGAGTTCAAGGGATTCGAGGTGAAGTACTACGCGCTAGAGCGAGAAGGATTTCCTCATCCTTCGACAGGCTCAGGATGAGGAAATCCAACCTCTCTCGCTGACCTCATCCCGGGCTTGTCGAAGGATGAGGTCGCTCGTGGCCGGGCGGCCCTGGCTACTTCGCCGGCTTCACCTCGTGTGCCAGGGTGTATTCGTCGGTACGCGCCGTGTAGGCGAGTCCCTTCTTCATGGCCCAGGCGTTGATCTGGTAGTGCAGCGGGATGATGCCGAGATCGCCGATGGCGATCTCGCTCGCCTCGGCCAGCAGCTTCTCGCGCGCCGCATCGTCGACCGTGGCCAGCGCCTTCTCCAGCACCGCGTCCATCTTGGGGTTCGAGTAGCGGCCGCGGTTCGAGGGGCCCCAGCCCTTTTCCTTGCTGTAGGTCGCGAGCAGCGACTTCAGCGGCGACGAGGTCTCGCCGGTGCCAGAGCCCCAGCCGACCAGCATCAGGCTGAACTCCAGCTTCGAGCCGCGCGAGAAGAACACGTTGCTCGGCATCGCCTCGACCTTCGCGTCGATCCCGGCGCGGGTCAGCATCTGCGCGATAGTCTGCGTGATCTTCTCGTCGTTGATGTAGCGGTTGTTCGGCGTGTGGATGGTCAGCCCGAAGCCGTCCTTCCACCCCGCCTCGGCCAGGAGCTTCTTCGCGCCCTCAAGGTCGAAGGCGTCGGGCTTCAGCTTCTTCGAGGTGCCGAAGAACCCGTCGGGCAGCAGCTGGCCCGCTTCCAGCGCCTCGCCCTCCATGACGCGCTCGACGATCGCCTTGCGGTTGATCGCCTTCGAGATGGCCCTGCGCACCCGCACGTCCTTGAGCGGGTTCCTGTCGATCGGCTTGCCCGCCTTGTCGGTCACGAACGGCGACTTGTCGCGGTCGCTGTCGACATGCAGGTAGATGATGCGGTTGCCGACGACGCGCGCGACGGTCAGGTCCTTGTTGGCCTTGATGCGCGCCATGTCCTGCGTCGGCACGACCTCGATCATCTGCACGTCGCCGGCCAGCAGCGCCGCCACGCGCGAGGAGTCGTTGCTCAAGAGCCGCATCGTCACCTTGTCCCAGGCAGGCTTCTGGCCCCAGTAGTTCTCGTTCCGCTGCAGCACGATGCGGTCGCCGCGCTTGAACTCGACCAGCCTGAACGGCCCGGTGCCGATCGTGGCCTTGCCGCTGTCGTAGTCGGCCGTCGTGGCGTTGGCGCCGGCCTTGTGCGACACGATGAAGATGTTCGAGATGTCGGTCGGCAGCAGCGGGTACGGCCCCTTGGTCTTGAAGCGGACCGTGTAGGGATCGACCACGACCGTCTCAGCGATCGACGCCAGGTAGATGCTGTAGGAGGACGGGCTGTTCGGCACGTTGGGCGCGCGCTTGACGGTGAACGCGACATCCTCGGCCGTGAAGTCCGACCCGTCGTGGAACTTCACGCCCTTGCGCAGCTTGAACTCCCAGGTCGCGTCCTCGAGCGGCTTCCACGATTCGGCGAGGCCCGGCTTCAGCCGCTGCTTCTCGTCCTGCTCGACCAGCGTGCCGAAGATGTGCTGGGCGATATTGCTGTTGGGCGAGAGGTTGTGATAGTGCGGATCGATCGACGTCACTTCCGCGGCCAACCCGATCGACAGCTCCGCCGCCTCGAGCGAACCGGCGCCGAACGCCACTGAAGCGGCGATCACCGCCGCGTCGGCGGCCCGGCGCAACCTGATGCTCCCCGACATGCCTTTGCCCTCCGTGTTCCCCATCGACATTGCTTGATGGCCGCCATCGCGAGGCGGCGTGGCGTCATTATGGCGCGAGTCCCGCCGGGAGCCTAGTACCGGCGTTCGCGAGCGCGCGGCCATCATGCGGACAAGGCACGGCGCATCGCCCGGGCGCAGATGTCCCATGCGGGCCGGCTTCTTCCCCGCTGCGGCGGAACCGGGCATACTCGCGCGCCGCAAGTCGAGGGATGACCCGAGCAACCGCACCATGACCCAGCCGAGCGCCGCCAGCCGCGCGATGATCGAGCGGCTGATCTCCTTCGACACGACCAGCCGCGACTCCAACCTGGCCCTGATCGACTTTGTGCGCGACCACCTGGCGCGCCACGGCATCGAAAGCGAGACGGTGCCGAGCGAGGACGGGCGCAAGGCCAACCTGTTCGCCACGATCGGGCCGCCGGACCGTCCGGGCATCGTGCTGTCGGGCCATACCGACGTCGTACCGGTCGACGGCCAGCCCTGGGACACCGACCCGTTCCGGCCGGTCGAGCGCGACGGGCGCCTCTACGGCCGGGGTACCTGCGACATGAAGAGCTTCGTCGCGGTCTGCCTTGCGCTGGTGCCGGAGATGGTGGCGGCAAGGCCGCGCCTGCCCATCCATCTCGCCTTCTCCTACGACGAGGAGGTCGGCTGCAAGGGCGTGCGCGGCCTGATCGACCTGCTGGTCCGGCGCGGCTTCCACGCCCAGGCCTGCATCGTCGGCGAGCCGACCGACATGCGCGTGGTCGTCGGCCACAAGGGCAAGAAGAGCTGGAAATGCGTGGTGCACGGGCACGAGGCGCATTCCTCCCTCACGCATCTCGGCGCCAACGCGGTCGAGGCGGCGGCCGAGGCGGTCGCCCGGCTCAAGGCGATGGCGCGGCGCTTCCGCGCCGAAGGCCCGTTCGACCCGATGTTCGAGCCGCCCTACACCTCGGTCCACACCGGCACGATCCACGGCGGCACCGCGCTCAACATCGTCCCGCTGCGCTGCGAGTTCGATTTCGAGTTCCGCCACCTTCCGGGCGATGACCCCGACGCGCTGTTCGCCGAGATCAGGGGATTCGCCGAGCGCGAGGTGCTGCCCGAGATGCGCGCCGTGCGGCCCGACGCCCGGTTCGACTGGCACGAGTTGAGCTGGATCCCGGGCCTGGACACGCGCGAGGACGATGAGGTCGTCGCCTTCGCCAAGGGGCTGACCGGCGCCAACGCCGTGTCGAAGGTCGCGTTCGGCACCGAGGCCGGGCTGTTCCAGATGGCCGGCATTCCCACCATCGTCTGCGGCCCCGGCAGCATCGAGCAGGCGCACAAGCCAAACGAGTTCATCGCGCTCGACCAGGTGGCGCAGTGCGAGGCGATGCTGCGGCGGATGATCCGGCGCGCTTCGGCCGACGGCGCGGTGCCGGCATGACGGGCAGATCCGGGGGCGGCAGTACGGCCGGCGGCAGGGCCGCGGCCGCGGCGCCGCCGGTCGAGATCGAGGCGCCCGATATCTCGTCCTTCCGCGAGGGCAACACCGGCGTTCCGTACGTGACGTCCTGGGACAGCGGTGCGCCCGGCCCGCACGTGATGCTGACGGCGCTGGTGCACGGCAACGAGCTGTGCGGCGCGCACGCACTCCTCTACCTGGCGCAGCACGGAATCCGCCCGCGCCGCGGCAAGGTGAGCCTGGGATTCTGCAACGTCGAGGCCTACCGCCGCTTCGATCCGGCCAACCCGAGCGCCTCGCGCTATGTCGACGAGGATTTCAACCGGCTGTGGAGCCCTGCCGTCCTGGACGGCGAGCGCACCTCGGTCGAGCTGCGCCGCGCGCGCGAGCTGAGGCCCTATATCGAGACGGTCGACCTGCTGCTCGACATCCACTCGATGCAGACCACCGCGCGCCCGCTGGTCCTGGCGGGGCCGCTCGACAAGGGCCTCGAGCTGGCGCGCAAGGTCGGCGTGCCCGAGCTCATCGTCGTGGACGAGGGCCATGCCGCCGGCCGGCGCATGCGCGACTACGGCCAGTTCGGCGACACCGCCAGCGCGAAGAACGCGCTGCTGGTCGAATGCGGCCAGCACTGGATGCGCCAATCCGTCGACGTGGCGATCGAATCCGCGCTGCGCTTCCTGGTCGCGACGGCGGCGATCGACGAAGCGGACGCACGCCCGCACCTCGCCCGCCGGCCGCGACCGGCGGCGCAGCGCATCATCGAGGTGACCGAGGCCGTCACCGTGAGGACGACGGAATTCGCCTTCGTGCAGGACTACAGCGGGCTCGAGGTGATCCCCGCCGCCGGCACGACGATCGCGCGTGACGGCGCAGCGGAGGTCCGCACGCCGTACGACAACTGCGTGCTGATCATGCCGTCGAAGCGCCTGGTGCCGGGGCAGACCGCCGTGCGGCTGGGCCGGTTCGCCGGTTGATCGCGCTCCGCATCGCGCTGACCCTGCTGCTCGGCGCCGCGGGTGGTGCGGTCTGCTGGCACTGGAACACGCCGCTGCCCTGGATGATCGGGGCGATGACCGTCACGACGGCCGCCGCGCTGTCCGGTCTGCCCGTGCGCAGCTTCGCGAGCTTCCGCACCGTCATGATCGGGCTCCTCGGCGTGCTGCTCGGCAGCAGCTTCACCCCCGCGCTGCTCGGCCAGATCGCGCTCTGGCCCATCACGATGGCCGGGCTGCTGGTCTACAGCAGCGTCACCCTGATGGCGGGCTTCGCCTATTTCAAGACTGCCGCGCGCGCCGACACGCCGACCGCGTTCTTCGCCGCCGCGCCCGGCGGACTCACCGAAATGATGGTGCTGGGCGGACAGATGGGCGGCGACGAGCGCGCCATCGTGCTGACGCACGCGATCCGCATCCTCGTGGTTGTCTTCGTGATCCCGATCTGGTTCCGTCTGTTCTCGGACTACGACCAGATCGCGCGCGCCGCCAGCGAGGTGGCACTGCTGTCGGTGCCCTGGACCGAAATGCTGAAGCTCGTCGCCTGCGGCGTGATCGGGGCGGTCGTCGGTGTGCGCCTGAAACTCCCGGCCGCCACGATGCTGGGGCCCATGTTCGCCAGCGCGATCGCGCACATGACCGGGCTGACCGCGGCGCGGCCGCCGGTCGAACTGGTCTCCGCGGCGCAGGTCGTCATGGGCGTCGCCGTCGGCTGCCGCTTCGCCGGCACGCGCCTCGGCGAGGTCTGGCGCATCATGCTGCACGGCGCGGTGTTCGCCGGCATCCTGATGGCGATCGCGGTCGCGAGCGCGGCGATCCTGCACGCGGCGACGGGCATCTCCACCACGGCGCTGGTGCTCGCCTACGCGCCGGGCGGCGTCACCGAGATGAGCCTGGTCGCGCTGGCGCTCGCCGTCGACGTGGCGTTCGTCGCCACGCACCACGCGGTCCGGCTGTTCATCGTGCTGATCGCCGTGCCGATCACGTTCCGGCTGATGCGAAGAAATGAATCAACACAGAGACACAGCGACGCGGAGAAGAAATGAAGAGGGAATCTTTGAGCGGCCCTCGGCCGCCTCAAAGCCCTCTCTTCTTACTTTCTCCGTGTCTCTGTGTCTCAGTGGTCGATCTTTTTCTCTTCTGCTACTGCAGCTCCCGCACCACGCGAAAGCCGTTGTCCGGATCGCGGTCGGTGATCGGGTCCTTGTTGCGGTTGGCGGCCCGGGCGCTGTCGGTACCGTTGTCCCAGCCGCCGCCGCGCAAGGATCGGCGGGAGCAGTCGCCGGCGAGCCAGGGCGATCCGTCGTTCGGCGCGCCGCGGTAGCTGTCGTTCCAGCAGTCGAGCGTCCACTCCCACACGTTGCCGAGCATGTCGTAGAGACCGAACGCGTTGGGCGGGAAGCGGCCGACAGGGGCGATGCGCTTGCCGTCCCATGGGCTGCCGCAGCCCTTGCAGTTGGCCTGGCCGGCGCCGAAGACGTCCTCGGCGGGACTGCCGCCGCGCGCGGCGTATTCCCATTCCGCCTCCGTCGGCAGCCGGTAGCGCTGGCCGGTGACGCCGCCGAGCCAGCGCACATAGTCCTGGGCGTCGGCCCAGGTGACGTGGATGACCGGGTTGCTGCCGCGGCCCCAGCCGCGGTCGCTGACGTTGCTGCGGCATCCGCCTGCCGCGAGGCAGGCATCGTACTCGGCGAAGGTCACCTCGAAGCGGCCCATGGCGATCGGGCGCGAGATCGCCACCGGATGCACCGGCTTCTCGTCGCCGTCGCCGCTGTTCGAACCCATGTTGAACTGGCCGGGCGGCAGCACGACCACCTCCGGGCAGACCGGGCAGTCCTTGATGGCCTGGCCGGGGCCGATCGGCTGGGACTGTTGCGTCGGCTGCGGCGCCGCTTGCGGCGCTGGCGGACGCACCGCCTGCTGCGCGGGCGGCGGCACGGGCAGCCGCTGCGCCT
>CAZLBB010000189.1:0-8904 GCA_964557415.1 uncultured Rhodospirillaceae bacterium | reverse complement strand
TCACGCGGCGCGACAACGACACGATCGTGTTCGTCAACCGGCACTGGTGCGAGCTTGCCGGCATGTCGGCCGAACAGGCCTATGGCCGTCCTGTGCTGCAATTCTACGCCGACCCGGCGGAGCGCGCGCGCCTGAAGGCGGAGCTCGGCGCGCGTGGCCAGCTCAGCGGCTTCGAGACGCACCTGAAATACGGCGACAAGGTCGTCTGGGCCCAGGTCAGCTGCGCGCGCTTCGTCTACGAAGGGCAGGCCTGCGTGCTCGCGATCGTGCAGGACCGCACCGAGGTCAAGCAGGCGGAGCGCCTGCTGCGCGAGGCCAAGGAGGCGGCCGAGAGCGCCAACCGCATGAAGAGCGAGTTCCTGGCGAGCATGAGCCACGAGCTGCGCACGCCGCTGAACGCGATTCTCGGGTTCTCCGACCTGATCCGTCAGCAGATGGTGGGCACGGTCGGCAGCGAGCGCTATGTCGGGTACGCGCGCGACATCCACGAAAGCGGCACGATCCTCCTGCAGCTGATCAACGACATCCTCGACGTCGCGCGCATCGGGGCCGGCAAGATGACCCTGTCGGAGGACGTCTTCGACCTGCGCGACGTCGTGCGGCGCTCCGGGCGCATGGTCGAGCATCTCGCAGCCGAGCGGCGGATCGGCCTCTCCTACGCCGTGCCGGCGGCTCCCTTGCGCGTGGTCGCCGACGAGCGCCGCGTGACGCAGGTCCTGCTCAACCTGCTGTCGAACGCGATCAAGTTCACGCCGGCCGGCGGCCGGGTCGCGGTCGGCTGCCGCGCGGCCGACACGGGCGAGATCGTCCTTTCGGTCGAGGACAGCGGCATCGGCATCCGCCCGGAAGACGTCGCGCGCGCGCTCGAGCCCTTCGTGCAGCTCGACGCCGCGCTCGGCCGCCAGCACGGCGGCTCCGGTCTCGGCCTCGCCATCGTGCGCTCGCTCGCCGAAATGCATGGCGGCCGCATCGCGATCGACAGCGCGCCCGGCAAGGGCACGACCGCCAACGTGATACTTCCGGCGACGCGCCGATGCGCGGAGGCGCAAGCCGCACTCTCGACGGAAAAGCGTGAATAGGCCGCGCCTTACGACGCGTAGTCCGGCTCCTTGCGGTCCAGCACGCGCTTCAGCGCCTCGAAGTGGCGCGCGGACGGCGTGAGGCCGCTGTAGAACCGGGCGCCGCCGATCTCGCGCATGGTCTTCTCGACCACCGGCTTGGGCAGCGTCTTCAGGCGCTGGCCGGTCCACATGGCGTAGAGCTGCACCTGCGCCGCGCGCTCGAGATAGTAGAGCAGGTTGTAGGCGTCGGCGACGCTTTCGCCGACCGTGGCGACGCCGTGATTGGCCATGAACAGGATGGTCTTGTCGCCGATCACCTTGGCCAGCCGCTCCCCCTCCTCGCGCTCGAAGGCCGGCCCCGTGTAGAGGTCGTCATAGGCGATGCGGGCGAGCAGCCCGACCTCGGTCTGGCCGATCTCCTTGATGCGCGGGTCCTCGAGGCGGGTCAGCGCGCTGGCGAAGGGCATGTGCGTGTGGAACACGGCCTTGGCGCGCGGCAGCGCCTCGTGGATCGGCGCGTGGATGCAGTAGCACGAGCGCTCGACGTCGCCCGATCCGCGCTTCACCTCGCCGTCGGCGATGCCGACCTCCATGAAGCAGCTCGCCGTGACCTCGGACCAATAGAGTCCGAAGGGAATCTGGTAGTAGCGGTCGGCCTTGCCCGGCACGCCGAGGGTCAAGTGGTTGAAGATGCCCTCGTTGAAGCCGTGCATGACGGCGATGCGGTGAGCCGCTGCGAGGTCGACGCGCGCCTGCCACTCCTCGGCGGTGTATTCCTCGCGGGCGAAGGTCGAAACCTTGAGCTGCATCGGCGCACGCCTCCGTGGTTCGAGCGGACAACCCCGCTCGGGGTCCAGCTTAGCGCAACGGGGCTCGCGAGGCGATTGCGCCGCGGCCGGCCGAAGCCGCGGGCGGAGCGGCAGGCGCCGCGGTCGGGTCAGCTCGACTGGGCCAGCTTGTCGATGCGCTGCTGCAGGCTGCTGATGATGCCGTTGACGCCGCCCTGCGCGCCGACCGAGGCGAACTCCGAGCGATGCGTCACCAGCATGCTGACGCCCTCGACCTGCACGTCGACGATCTTTGGCTTGCCCTCGATCAGGCGCACGCGCCAGGAGGCGAGGACCGGCGGCTTGCCCTCGGGCCGGTCGATGCGCGTGCCGACGAAGACGTCCTTGTCCTGCTCGTTGATTCGCGTATCGACCACGTTGAACTTCTCGCCCGAATAGCCGCCGAAGCGGATGGCGTAGGTCTTCACGATCCATTCCGAGAACAGCCGCAGATACTCCTGCTGCTGCTCCGGCGTGGCCCTGGCCCAGAAGGCACCCATGACGAACTTGCCGATCAGGGGAATGGCGAAGCCGTCCTTGAGAATGGTGCGGAACTTCTCCTCGCGCTGCGCCAGCGTGTTGTTCGGTTGCTGCAGGATCTTGATGGCGTCGTCGCCCATCGACTGGATGAAGCCCTTGGCTTGGTCCGGCGCGATCTGCGCGGCAGCGGGCGGCGGCGCCGCGACGGCAGCGACGGCGATCAGCAGGGACAGAATTACGGCACGCACGATCATCTAGCCTCGCCGCCCATTGCGGAGCGGCGCCTTCTCTCCAGTCCGGCCAAGGCGCAAGGAGCCGCCGTTTTAAGGGGTTTGCCACCGCATTGCAACGGCCCTCGCCCCTGCACTCAACACACGTGCGCGAGCGCCCGATCCGGCGGCGGCGGCGCGATTTTCCGCGTCGGCATCGCTGGCTGATTGACGCCTGGTCAAGGAATGGGCAAGGCTAGCGGCGTCTTGTAACAAAAATGTCATCGATACCGCGGGGCGCCCCCGCCCTTGATCTTCGAGCGTCGAGCCCGGGCACGGGCCACCACCATGGGAGGGACCTCATGCGCGAGCAGGATCAGCACGAACCTGACGACCAGTCCGCCAACCCGACCGCCAATCCGCCCTTTGCCGAGATCGCCGCGGCGCGATTCGGCCGCCGCGCCGTGCTCGGCGGTCTTGCCGCCGGCGCCGCGGCCGGGGTGATCCCGTCGATTCTCGGCAGCGACCCGGCCGAGGCCGCGACGCCCAAGCGGCGCCTGGCTTTTGCCGAGATCAAGCACACGCTGGACGGGACGCATCACGTGGCGCCCGGCTACAACGTGCAGGTCGTGCTGCGCTGGGGCGACCCGATCCTCAAGGGCGCGCCCGATTACGACGCGAACAACGTGACCGCCGCGGCCCAGGAACGGCAGTTCGGCTACAACAACGATTTTCTCGCCTTCATGCCGCTGCCGCGCGGCTCGAACAGTTCGAGCCACGGCCTGCTGTTCTCGAATCACGAGTACACGAATGCCGAGTTCATGTGGCCGGGTATCCCCAGCAACGCCGAGAAGCACGACATCCTGACGCGCGAGCAGGCGATGACCGAGATCGCCGCGCACGGCCTGTCCGTCGTCGAGATCAAGCGCGACGGCAAGCAGTGGGGCGTGGTCAAGGACAGCCGCTACAACCGGCGCTTCACCGGTGCCACGCCGTTCCGCATCTCCGGTCCCGCGGCGGCGCACCCGCGCCTGAAGACCAAGGACGACCCGAGCGGCACGCTGGCGCTCGGCACGCTCAACAACTGCGCTGGCGGCGTCACGCCCTGGGGGACATGCCTCAGCGGCGAGGAGAACATCAACAACTACTTCGCCGCCGATCCCAAGACCGGGCCGGAGGCGCGCAACCTGGCGCGCATCGGCTTCAGCACGAAGCCGCGTCAGCCCTGGTACCGATTCGAGGACCGCTTCGACGCGCGCAAGGAGCCGAACGAGCCGAACCGCTTCGGCTGGGTGGTCGAGGTCGACCCCTACGACCCGAACTCGACGCCCGTCAAGCGCACGTCGCTCGGCCGCATCAAGCACGAGGGCGCCACCTGCGCGGTGAGCCGCGACGGCCGCGTCGCCGTCTACACCGGCGACGACCAGGTCAACGAGTACGTCTACAAGTTCGTCACCAGCGGCAAGTTCGACGCCAAGAACCGCGCGGCCAACCGCGACCTGCTGGACGAGGGCACGCTCTACGTCGCCAAGTTCAACGCCGACGGCACGGTCGCCTGGCTGCCGCTGGCCTTCGGTCAGGGGCCGCTGACCGCGGCCAACGGCTTCTCGAGCCAGGCCGACGTGCTGATCGAGACGCGCCGCGCGGCCGACCTTGTCGGCGCCACCAAGATGGACCGGCCCGAGGACATCGAGCCCGATCCCGCCAGCGGCCGTGTCTATGTCGTGCTGACCAAGAACGCGGGGCGCAAGCCGGAGCAGGTCGATGCCGCCAACCCGCGCGCGAAGAACGAGTTCGGCCACATCATCGAGCTGATCCCGCCCGGCAGCGAGGGCGCCAAGGGCAAGGCCGCGAACGCCGACCACGGCGCAACGACCTTCCGCTGGGAGATGTTCCTGATGGGCGGCAACCCGGCCGATCCCAAGCACGGCGCCAAGTACGGGCCCGGCATGTCGCCCGACGGCTATCTCGCCACCCCCGACAACGTCGCCTTCGACCGGCGCGGGCACATGTGGATCGTGACGGACGGGCAGGACGACGCGATCGGGGCGGCGGATTCCATCTACGCCTGCGACCTCGACGGGCCGCGCCGCGCGGTCACGCGGCTGTTCTTTAACGCGCCGGTTGGCGCGGAGGTCTGCGGCCCCTGCTTCACGCCCGACGCCAAGACCTTGTTCGTCGCGATCCAGCATCCGGGCGAGGAGAAAGGGTCCAACTTCGCCAAGCCGGCGACGCGCTGGCCCGACTTCAAACCCGGTGCGCCCCCCCGTCCCGCCGTGCTCGCGATCACCAAGGACGACGGCGGCGTGGTCGGCACGTAAGCCGCGGTCGCGTTCCTCGCTCCCCCTGCCCTCGCGGCAGGGGGAGCGGAATTCAGGCCGGGGCCGGGCGGAACTTCTGCGACGCGAGCGCGACCGCCGCCAAGGCGGCCGCCACCAGGTGCGCGCCGACCGCGCTGTGGCCGACGATGCCCGCAACGAGGGGGTCGAACAGGCCCGGCATGACGAAGAGCGCGCCGGCGAGCAGCAGCAGGGCGCGCTCGACCGCGGTGGCGCGGCGCAGCAACCATCCCTGCAGCGCGATCGCGAGCGCCAGCACGCCCAGCAGCACGCTGAGCGAAATCTCGATCACGTCGAACCAGCCGCCGCCCTTGGGCAGCTTGAGCAGAAGCCCGACGCCCTCGGGCTCGAGCACGAAGGCGAACGGCACGATGAAGGCGGGCATCGTGTATTTCCAGGCCTGCACCGTGGTCGTGTAGGGATTGCCGCCGGTGATCGCCGCGGCGGCGAAGGGCGACAGCGCCGTTGGCGGCGACACCTCGGACAGCACGGCATAGTAGAAGACGAACATGTGCGCGGCGAAGTCGGGCACGCCGAGCTTGATGAGGGCGGGCGCCGCGATCACCGCGCACATGATGTAGGACGCCGTGACCGGCACCGCCAGACCGACGATCCACACGATCGCCGCCGTGAACAGGGCGGTCAGCAACAGGCTGCCCTGCGCGTAGCCGATGATGATGTCGGCGAAGCGCTGCGCCAGGCCGGTAAGCGTCACGACCCCGACGATGATGCCCGCCGTGGCGCAGGTCGCCGCCACGTTGAGCACGCCGGTGGTGCCCTCCTTCATCGCCTGCGCGAAGCGTTCGGCCGCCGGGGCGATGCGCGGCGCGAGCAGGCCGATTGCCGCGGCGGTCGCGAGCGGCGCGTAGATCAGGACCCACTCGTAGCCGGGCAGGAAGGCGCCGAGGCGGACACCGGCGAGGTCGAGCATCACGATGGCGAGGCTGGCCGCAAGCGGCACGGCGATCCACCACGGCACGATCGCGGTGTCGGCGCGCAGCGCGCTGGCGGCGACCGCCAGCATGGTGGCCCAGAACACCGCCAGCACGGGCGAGAAGCCCATCAGCATGAACAGGACGATCGAGACCAGCGACAGGAAATGGAACCAGTAGCTCCGCGTCAGCGCCCAGAGTTGCCCGCGCGGCACCAGGAGTTCGCCGGCGCCGCCCTGCTTGCGCGCGTCGATCTCGACCATCACGAGGATGGCGAAGTAGTAGAAGATGGTCGGCACGACCGCCATGCGGATGACGTCCAGATAGGAGAGCTTCAGGTACTCGGCGATCAGGAACGCGGCCGCGCCGAGCACCGGCGGCGAGATGATCGCGCCGAGTCCGCCGGCCGCCAGGAGGCCGCCCGCCGCGTTCTTCTCGTAGCCGGCCTTCTCGAGCAGCGGATAGGCGACGGTGCCGATCGTCACCGTCGTGGCCACGCCCGAGCCCGACGGCCCGCCCAGGAGGAAGGACGACATGACGACGGCGCGGCCGGCGGCGTTGCGCTTGCCGCCCATGGCCGCGAAGGAGAAGTCGATGAAGAACTTGCCGGCGCCCGACGCCTGAAGCACCGCGCCGAAAACGGTGAACAGGATGATGAGACTCGAGGCCACGTCCACCGTGGTGCCGAAGATGCCCTCGAGCGTCATGTAGAGATGCGCGACGAGGTCCTCGAGCGCGTAGCCGCGATGCGTCCACGGCGCCGGCAGATGGTTGCCGAACATGGCGTAGAGGACGAAGCCGATCGCGACCGCCGGCATGATGAAGCCCGTGGCGCGCCGCGTGCCCTCGAGCAGCAGCGCGATGAAGACGGCGCCGACAAGGAAATCGGCCGTTTCCGGCATCGTGGCGCGGTCGCCGAAATAGGCGCCCTGCGACAGCACGTAGCCGATGGTTCCGGCGCTCGCGGCGGCGAGCAGATAGTCCCACCAGCGGATGCGGTCGCGGAATCGGTGCGCCACGGGAAACAGCAGGAAGCAGAGCGTCAGCACCATGCCGACATGCGCCGGCCGCAGCACGTGGGCGGGCACGATGTCGTAGGCGGCATAGAGGTGGAACAGCGAGACGAACACGGCCATGGCGGCGATCGCCGTGCCGACCCGGCCGCCGAGGCGGTTGAACGCGCCCTCCTCCGCCTCGATGTAGTGCTCGAGCTTTTCGCGCGCGCCCCCGGAGATGTCGGCCGCGGCCTGGCCGGCGACGGCATTGGTCGGGCTGGTCTCCACGCAAGCTTCCCTTCTGCCGGTGTGAAGCGGCCCGCCGTCCTCGTCTTAGAATTGCTGGTTCGACGGCGTTTCGGAATGGGATTGCCGGCCCCTCGGCGGGGCCGGCATTCCGCAGGAGCAGCGGCCCCGGGACCGCTACTCGACCTTGATGCCCTTTTCCTTGAAGTACTTGAGCGCGCCGGGATGCCAGGGAATGCCCGCCCGGTTCGAGGTCTGCCATTCCGGCTTGATGTTGTTGGCCTCGGCATGCACGAGCGCGAGGTCGGCCCGCTTCTCCAGCATCACTTTCGTGAGCTTGTAGGCGAGGTCTTCCGACATGCTGGCATCGACCGCCATGATGTTCCATACCGTGTTGTTCTTGGCGTCCTTGTCCATGCCCTTGTAGGTCGCCGCCGGTATCGTCGCCTCGGCGTAGAGCTTGCCGTACTTGGCGTTCATCTTCTGCGTGAAATGCGCGATGTCGATGATCTTGATCTTGGTGTTGGGCGTGGAGGCGAGATCGGTGACGCCGGCGGTCGGCAGGCCGCCGACCCAGAAGAAGGCGTCGATCTTCTTGTCCTTCAGCGCGTTCACGCTCTCGGCGACGCCGAGCCGCTCCTTCCTGATGTCCTTCTCGTCGTTGAGCCCGGCGGCCTCGAGCACGCGGATGGCGTAGACCTCGGTCGCGCTGCCCGGCGAACCGGTCGACACGCGCTTGCCCTTCATGTCCTCGACCTTGGTGATGCCGGTGCCCTCGACCGTCACGACGTGCATGTGGTTCGGGTACATCACGACCAGCGCCCGGATGTCGAGCTTCTTCGGGAACTTGCCCAGGCCGTTGACGGCGTCCCAGGCGGCGTCGACCTGGCTGAAGCACAGATCGGCCTTGCCGGTGGAGATGAGCTGCAGGTTGGCGACCGAGCCGCCGGTCACCTGCGCGGTGGCCGTCACGCCCAGTTCCTTGCCCAGGATGTTGCCGAAGCCGCCGCCGAGCGGGTAGTACACGCCGCCGGTGCCGCCGGTGGCGATCGACAGGGACTTCTTGTCCTGTGCCTGCGCCGCGCCGGCCGCCGAGAGCGCCGCGACCGCAGCGATACCGACAAGTAAGGACTTCACATTCATTGCAACCTTCCTCCCTTGAACACCAGGATTCATGTCCCCTATGCCCAAGTCCCGTAGCACAGTCGGCGCGGCACTGTCACGGCTCGCGATCGGTTTTGCCGCTGACATCCGGGGATTGGCCCGCTAGTCTCGCCCGCCCAAGGTCCGGAGTGCCGCGAATATGGACTTGACCGGCCAGTACCGCATCGCCGCGCCCCGCCAGGCCGTCTGGCAGGCGCTCAACGACCCCGAGGTGCTGAAGCAATGCATTCCGGGCTGCGAGAGCGTGGAGAAGCTGTCCGATACCGAGTTCCAGGCGCGCGTCACCGCCGCGATCGGCCCGGTCAAGGCGCGCTTCGCGGGCAAGGTCACCTTGAGCGACCTCGACCCGCCGAACGGCTATACGATATCGGGCGAAGGCCAGGGCGGCGCCGCCGGCTTCGCCAAGGGCGGCGCCAAGGTCGGGCTGGCCGACGACGCGGGCGCGACGCTGCTGTCCTACGAGGTCAACGCGACGGTCGGCGGCAAGCTCGCCCAGGTCGGCTCGCGCCTGATCGGCGGTGTGGCCCACAAGATGGCCGACGAGTTCTTCGGCCGCTTCGCCGCGCTGGTCGCGGCGGGCGAGCCGGCCGCCGCGCCGGTCGAGCCCGCTGTCGCCCCGGTCGCCTCGCCGCTGCCGACCGCCGCGCAAGC
>CAZLBB010000188.1:0-9199 GCA_964557415.1 uncultured Rhodospirillaceae bacterium | reverse complement strand
CGCCAGGGAGCGCGCCGCGCGCCTGGTCGAGGCCGCCATCGCCGCCGGCGCGCGGCCGGTCGTGCCGTGGCGCGCGCCGATGCCCGGCGAGGATGGTTTCGCGCCGGCGGTGCTCGCCGACGCCGCCGCCGGCATGGCGCTGCTCGACGAGGACGTGTTCGTGCCCGTGCTGGCGATCGTGCCGGTCGCGACCGTCGACGCGGCGCTGGCGCTGAACGCGCGCTGCCCCTACGCGCTCGGCGCCTCGGTGTTCGGCCCGGCCGACGCGGCGATGGCGCTGGCCCGGCGCGTCCGCGCCGGCGTGGTGACGGTCAACGACCTGATCGCGCCGACCGCCGATCCGCGCCTGCCGTTCGGCGGCTTCGGCCGCAGCGGCTTCGGCCGCACGCGCGGCGGCGACGGGCTGGTCGAGATGACCGCGGCCAAGGCGGTGACGCTGCGCCACGGCCGGTTCCGCCCGCATTACGACGCGATGGGCGCGGACGAGGCGGCGCTGCTGCGGGCCTATGTGGCCGCCGTCCATGGCGCGGGCTGGCGGCGCCTGCGCGGCGCCCTTGACCTCGCGCGCGGCGTCGTGAGACTCGCACGCCGCGGCGGGACGACCGCCGCTTGCGACAGGACGGGGGACCGGGCCGGATGATCGGCGTGATTGGCGGCGGATTGGCGGGGCTGGCGGCCGCCTGCGTGCTGGCGGCGCGCGGGCACAAGGTGACGCTGTTCGAGCGCAACCCCTGGCTCGGCGGCAAGGCCGCGCTCTTGGAGGAGGCGGGCTTCCGCTTCGACATGGGCCCGACCATCCTGACCGTGCCGGGCGTATTGAAGCGCATCTTCGCCGAGGCCGGGCGCGAGCTGGACCGGCATCTCGAGCTGGTGCGGCTCGATCCGCAATGGCGCGCGTTCTTCGACGGCGGCGACACGCTCGACCTGGTCGAGAGCACCGAGGCCATGGCGGGCGCGCTGGAAGGCCGCCGGCCCGGCGGCGGAAGCGGCTATCGCGACTTCATCGCCTATGCGAAGCGCCTGCACGCGATCTCCGAGCGCTTCTTCTTCTGGCGCCCGGTCGGCGGCATCACCGATGCGATCGGCATCAAGGACATGCTGCGCCCGGCCATGCTCGGCGACCTCAAGGCGCTGCGGCTCGGCCGCACCGTGGCCGGCACGATCCGCGGCTACGTGCCCGACCGCAACGCGGCGCAGATGCTCGACCACTTCACGCAGTATGTCGGCTCGGCGCCCGACGCCTCGCCGGCGGTCCTGTGCTCGATCGCATCGATGCAGGTGCACGAGGGCGTGTGGTACCCGATCGGCGGCACGCGCGCCGTGCCGCTGGCGCTGACGAAGCTGGCCGAGGAGCTCGGCGTCGTCTTCCGCACCGGCACCGCCGTCTCCCGCGTGCTCGTCGAGGGCGGCCGCGTCGCCGGCGTCGAGACCGAAAGCGGCGAGCGCGTCGATCTGGACGCCGTGGTTTCGAACATGGACGCGGTGCGCACGCACGACGAGCTGGTCGGCGGCCAGGCGGCCGCGCGCTTCCGCAAGCGGCGCTCCTACGAGCCGGCCTGCTCGGGCGTGGTGCTCTATCTCGGCCTCAAGCGCGGCTACGACCACATCCTGCACCACAACTTCGTGTTCTCGCGCGACCCGCACGAGGAGTTCGAGTGGATCTACCGCAAGGGCGAGCCGGCGCCCGATCCCACCGCTTACGTCTGCGCCCCGGCGCGCACCGAGAAGGCGGTGGCGCCGCCGGGCGGCGAGGCGCTCTACGTCCTGGTGCACACGCCCTACCTGCGCCCGCATCATGACTGGCAGCAGATGCTGCCCACCTACCGCCGCGCCATCATCGACAAGCTCAAGCGCGCCGCCGGCATGGCCGATCTCGAGGAGCGCATCGTGGTCGAGCGCACGCTGACGCCCCACGACATCCACCGGCGCTACAACGTGCTGGACGGCGCGATCTACGGCATCGCCAGCCACGGCGCCGTCAACGGCGCCTTCAAGCCGAACAACCGCAGCCCCGATGTGCCCGGCCTCTACCTCGCCGGCGGCGCCGCGCATCCCGGCCCCGGCATGCCGATGGTGATGATGTCCGGCTGGATCGCCGCCGACGCGCTCGACCGCGACCGCAGGGCCGCGGCGTGAGGGGAAACCGATGATCCTCTACCGCTACCTGACCGGCCCCGACGACGCGGCGTTCTGCCATCGCGTCACCGAGGCGCTCAACCGCGGCTGGCTGCTCTACGGCCCGCCGACGCTTAGCTGCGACGCCGAGCAGAGGCGCGCGATCTGCGGCCAGGCGATCACGAAGGAGGTTCCGGGCGCGTACGCGGCGGGGATCGACCTGGCGGCGCAGTAGGGCGCGCGACGGGTGCCGTCGCCGGCCCCGGCGCGGCCCGCGACGAGGCGGCGCCGGCGAGCCCCTCGAAGAACTGCCGCGCATTCACGCCGATCATGCGCGTGCGATAGCCGCCCTCCTGCACGACCAGGATCGGGTATGGCAGCCGCCCGATCATGGCGCCGATGCGCGCGAAATCGGTGGGCCGGTTGGGCCAGGTCCCGGTCGGGTCGCCGGCGCCCGTGTCGAACCCCAGCGACAGCACCAGGAAATCCGGCTTGAACCGCGCGACGCGGCTCACCGCCTTCGCCAGGGTCTTGCGGTACTGCTCCGCAGTGATGCGCTCGGGCAGCGGCAGGTTCAGGTTGTACCCGACGCCCTTGCCCTCCCCGCGCTCCTCGCGGAACCCCGAGAAGTAGGGATAGGCGAAGCTCGGATGGCCGTGGATCGAGACCGTCAGCACGTCGGACCGGTCGTAGAAGATGTATTGCGTGCCGTTGCCGTGGTGGTAGTCGACGTCGAGCACGGCCACGCGGCCGAATTGCGACAGGTAGTTGGCGGCGATCGCCGCGTTGTTGAAGTAGCAGAAGCCGCCGAAGATCCGCCGCTCCGCGTGATGCCCCGGCGGGCGCACGAGCGCGTAGGCCAGGCGCGCGCTTTGGAGGATGCGGTCGGCGGCCGTGAGCGTGCAGTCGACCGCCCGCCGCGCGGCGAGATACGCGTTCTCGTTCAGCGGCGTGAAGGTGTCCATGCAGAAATAGCCGGCGCGCAGGGGTAGCTCCTTCGGCGGCCGGCGTTGGTTGCGTACGGGAAAGACGTAGGGATAGATCGACTGGCCCGCGCTGACGCGCGCGCAGGCGCGATGCAGGTAGTCGACGAACGCGCCGTCGTGCACCGCCCGGACCCAGCGATCGGGATACCGCCGCGGCTCGACCCGGAAGAACAGCCCCGTCGGCATCAGCTCCTTAACGATCGCATGGATGCGCACGGGCGCCTCGACGTAGCCGCGATCGCGCACGTGATGGATCTCGTGGCGGTCGTTGACGACCAGCGGTATCGCGCGGCCGCGCGGCTCGTCGATCGAGGGCGCGCGCACGGCCGGCTTCCTCAAGTAGCGCGGCGGGCGCAGGGCGACGGGATCGTCGCGGAACGATTCGACCACCTTGTCGACGTAGTCGGGCGGGCAAGCGGCGCCGTACTTCCGTTCCAGGATCGCCCGCACGATCGCGCGCATCTCCTTCCGCCCGGGAAGCGCGGCGCGGCCCAAGGGATCGAGCATCAGGTAGGGCGGGTTGTCGCCGCCCGGCCTCACCGGGGTCTCGTAGGCCGTGTTGGCGACCGGGCGGGCGCCGTATCGCTCGTAGAACTGCAGGCGGACGCCGTTCTGCCGGCAGACCTCCGGGTCGCGGCTCAAGACGGGATCGTCGGGGGCGCATTCGAAGAACAGCCCGACGCAACCCAGGGCCGAGGATTCCTGGCGGGCGCGCTCGTACAGCGCGCCGCCCACCCCGCCGCCGGTGCGACCCGGCGCGGTCGCGAGATAGTCGAGATAGCAGAAGCTGAGGTCGGGCGCGTGCGAGACGATCGCGCACCCGCGCAGCCGGTCCTGGGCGTCCTCGGCGACGAACAGCAGGGTGCGCAGCCTGCGCCTGGCGGGATCGCGCAGGCCGGTCTCGATGTCGTCGAACTCCTTCTCGGCGGCGCCCGGGAAGTGCGCCCGGATCAGGCGCTTCGATTCGGCGAGCGCACGCGCGCCGCTCGGCGTCGTGTCGTCGACGACGCGGCGTATCCTGATCATCCGTTCCCCCTCGGGCGCGCGGCCCGCGCGGGCCGCCGTCGGCAGAGCATCCGATTCCGACCCGCCGCGCAGCGCGCTGCACGCCGGACTCTACGCGATCCGGCCGACGAGCCAACCGCCCGTGCGGACGGCGCCCGTCGCCCGGCTCATGCGCGCGTCGCCGGCCTTGCCTGCATCAGTGGATGGACGCGACCAGCCGGAAGGCGCATTGCGCCGGCGGCATGCCGGCGCGATCCATGCGGCGCATCAGGCGCGCAAGGCTGCTGTCGCGACCGGCGATGCGGTCGTCGTGCATGCAGACCCAATAGGTGTCGGCACGCGATGCCGCCCGGAGGCGCTCGCCGGGGCTTTCGCTGCGGGCGAGATTGGACTGCCTCATGGCTTGTTTCCTCCTTTCGTCGTTTGTGAGCGTCGAATTATATGGTGATTCAATGACTTGAGTTCAACGCCCGGCGATTTCAAAATCGGCTGGAACGCGCGAATATTGCTGCCCCGATCGCGCGCCTGACCTAAGATTCTTGTTTAATGCCGCGCTGGGTGCGCCCTGCGCCGGAAGGGACAGCCGAGCGAAAGCGGAGCATGCGCACGAGCAATGCCATGGGCGGTTCCGACCGGCGTCGCGGCGCGCCGCACGGCAGGTCCCGCCGGAACGCATCGCGGCGCACGGGGAGGTCGTGCGCGCCGTGACACTGGAACAGGTCGAGCTGTTCGCGCTGTTCGGCGGCGTGCTGGGCCTGCTGCTGTGGGGCCGGGTGCGCCACGACCTCGTCGCCGCCGGCGGGCTGTTCGCCGGCGTGCTCATCGGCGTCGTCCCGGAATCGCAGGCGTTCTCGGGCTTCTCGCATCCGGCCGTGCTGATCGTCGCCCTGGTGCTGATCGCCTCGCGCGCATTCGAGAACTCGGGCGCGCTCGGCTTCATCACCGGCCGGCTGCTCCATGGCGACCGCTCGCTGACCGCGCACGTCGCCGTGACCGGAGGCGTCGGCGCCGCCCTGTCGGCGGTCATCAACAACGTCGCCGCGCTGGCGATCCTGATGCCGATCGACGTGCAGGCCGCGCGCAAGGCGGGCAGGCCGCCGGGCCTGACCCTCATGCCGCTCGCCTTCGCCACGATTCTCGGCGGTCTCATCACGCTGATTGGAACGCCGCCCAACATCATCGCCTCGGCGCTGCGCGAGAAGCATCTCGGACGGCCGTACCAGATGTTCGACTTCACCCCGGTCGGCATCGCGGTGGCCCTGGCCGGCCTCGCCTTCGTCGCCTGTGCGGGCTGGCGGCTGCTTGCCCGAACCAGGCGCCACGACGTGCAGCCGACCCGCGTGGAAGAGTTCATGGCCGACCTCGTCGTTCCCGAGGGCTCGCCCGCGGTCGGGAAGATCGCCGCCGAGCTCGATGCCGAGGCCGAGAAGGCGGACATCCTGGTCATCGGCCTCGTTCGCGACGGCAAGCGCCTGGCCGGCGGCGGCCGCTATAGCCGCATCGAGGCGGGCGACGTAATCGAGGTCGAAGGCGCCGTCGACGGCATCGCGGCGTTCATCAAGGCCTGGTCGCTGCAGGAAGCCGAGCCGGAGCGGCCCGCCGGCGGACGCGCGGGCGAGGCCGAAGGGAAGGCGAAGCCGGCCAGGGCGTCGGGCGACGCCGACCAGCCCGCCATCGTCGAGGTCGTCGTCCGCGCCGACTCCCGGATCGCCGGCCGCTCCGCCGCGGCGCTCCGGCTGCGCTCGCGGTTCGGCGTGACGCTGCTCGGCATATCGCACCACGGCAGGACCTACCGCGAGGAGGTTCGCACGCGCATCATCGAGGCAGGCGACCTGCTGCTCGTCACCGGCCGCGAGGCCACGCTGGCGCATGCCGCCGGCTGGCTTGGCCTCTTGCCGATCAGCCAGGTGAGCGTGGCGCCGGTCACGCCGTGGCGGCTAGCGGTCGTCGTCGGTGTTTTCGCCGCCGCGATCGCCGTCGCGGCAGCGGGCTTCCTGTCTTTCACGGTCGCGCTCGCCATCGCGGTCGCGGTCTATGCGGCGGCCGGGCTGGTGCCGGCACGCGACTTCTACAGCCACATCGAGTGGCCCGTCGTGGTCATGCTCGCCTGCCTGCTGCCGCTGGGGGCCGCCTTCGACCACGTTGGCGGCACGGCGCTCGTCGCCGACGGCATCCTGTCGATCGCCCGCGGCTATCCCGCCGCGGTCGCGCTCGCGCTGTTCATGGTCGCGACGATGACGCTGTCCGACGTGCTGAACAACGTCGCGACCATGGTCGTCGCCGGCCCGATCGGCATCGAGCTGGCGCAGCGGCTGGGCGCCAACCCCGATACGTTTCTCATGGGCGCCGCTGTCGCCTCGTCCTGCGCCTTCCTGACGCCGATCGGCCACAAGAACAACACGCTCGTCATGGGACCGGGCGGCTATGCGTTCCGCGACTACTGGCCGATGGGTCTGCCGGTCGAGGTCGTGGTCCTGCTGGTCGGACTCCCGATGCTGCTGCTCGTCTGGCCCTTGTAGGTGCGGGCGCGACCGGGCGGAACCGGGCGCCGCGCTTGCCGAACCGCGCGGCGGCGCGCATCCCGGCCCCGGCATGCCGATGGTGATGATGTCCGGCTGGATCGCCGCCGACGCGCTCGACCGCGACCGCAAGGCCGCGGCGTGAGGCATGGGAAAGCTATCTGATTTCCGGCCCCCCTCCCTCCTGAGCGTTGGTCGAAGGCGCGGGAGGGGGACAAGGTTTCTTGCAGACGTCTTGCTGAATCGGGCGTCACCGAAACTCCGCACCAGGACAAACGCGATGATCCTCTACCGCTACCTGACCGGCCCCGACGACGCGGCGTTCTGCCACCGCGTCACCGAGGCGCTCAACCGCGGCTGGCTGCTCTACGGCCCGCCGACGCTGACCTACGACGCCGAGCAGAAGCGCGTGATCTGCGGCCAGGCGATCACCAAGGAGGTTCCGGGTGCGTACGCGGCGGGGATCGACCTGGCGGCGTTCTAGAACCGCGGCGGTCCGTCACCCGGGCAGCCGGTTCGCCAGGCCGCGCAACGCGGACTCGGTGGCTTCGCGCGTGGCATTGCCGGCGCAAAGGCTCTCGATCCAGCGCTTGAGCAGGGCGAAGCCCGGGGATTCGACGTCGAGGCCCAGCGCCGCCAGCTCGCCGCGCAGCAGGCTGGCATGGCCCTCGGCCACCTGGGGCGGAATCCCCGGCCGGCCGTAGAGGACCGCGCTGATCTCGTCCTCGAACCTGCGATCGAGGCGTCGATTGGCGTCCTCCCGGCCGGTCGTCCAGCGCGGTCTCGTCTCCAGCGTGTAGGGCGGCGGGTCGAACCTGGCGCCGAATTCGCTCTTGCCCGATCCGAGGCGCTTGAGCCTGTCCGCGAGCACCTGGCCCGCGGGATCGCCCTTCAGGAACCGGGCGGCGGTGCTCGCGGCGTCGACGCACGCCCTCTGCTGGCCGCGGTAGCGCTCGAGGCGGCGCCGGTATTCGGCCTTGTCGCGCTGGCGCTCGGCGTTCGCGCGCTGCCGCTCGGCGACCCGCGCCCGCAGCTGCTCGCGGACGCGCCGGAGCTCGGCCACGGCGGCGGCGAGGCCTTCTTTCGCCACCAGGATCGCGATGCGCTCGCTCAACCGCGCCTCGAGCTGCCCGGGAAGATCCGGCAGGTCGGTCCCGCGATGCGCGGCGACGCGCAAGCCGCCGATCGCCGCCTGCAGCAGCTCCCGCTGTTCCTGCGAGAGCCCGTCGCGGCGGGCGACGGCCGTCGCCACTTCCTGCTGCAGCGTGGTGAGCCGCCCCACCTGGTCGACGAGCCGCATGACGGGACCGGGATCGGCGGGCGCCGGCGGCGCGTCCAGCTGCCCGCGGTCGGGCAGCCGGTGGAGCGCGCTGTCGTCGAGCGCCGGCCGCGTCGATGCCGGCGGCGTCTCGTCGATGGCGTCCTCTTCCTCGGCCGCCCGTTCCAGCTCGCCGAACAGGCGGATCAGCTCCGCGGCGGTTTCGACCAGATCCTTGGCCGCGCCCGTCGGCGGAATCTCGCGCAGCCCCCGGTCCAGCGCCTTCAGGTTCTCCACCTGTCTGCCGAGCGCGGCGGCAGCGGCGGCGTTGTCGCCGAGCGCGGTCACCGCCGCGCGGTAGTGCGCGGCGAAGAGGTTGAGGCCGGCCGCCTTGACGTCGAGCGCGTTGGCGAACGTGAGCACCAGGAGCAGGCCCGCCGCGGCGCCGACGCACTCGACGATGCGGGCGGTTTCCTCGAACGCCCTCCGCGTCCGCGAGATCGCGGCCGCGGACCGCCGGGCGACAGTCATCGCGACGTCCGCCAGCGTGGCCAGGCCCATGACCGTCCAGGTCGCGATGCTCGGCGTGTCGGACGCCTGGACTGCGTACAGCCAGCCGAGGAAGCGAAGGATGTACGGTTCGGGACCGGCGGGCGCGCGCTCGGGCGGATACAATGGCCCGAGCCGCGCCGACATGAAGCCCAGGCAGGTCTCGACGACGAAGATGATCGTCAGGCCGAGCAGGAGGCCGAGCAGCAGCGGCGCGATCGGCATGGGCCATGCCCGGCGACGCACGTCGCCAAGCGCGACGAGAGCGATCAGCGGCGGCACGATCGTGGCGAACGAGATGCCGATGGCCGTGGCATGGATGCCCCACGCCGCGGCGCCCGCCGCCACAAGCATCCACCATGGCGTGGAGCGGAATCGCATCGTCCCGAGCCCCTGGAGGATGGAGAGTCCGATACGCTGTCGATCCCGTCAACCGCGCATGGATTCGCGGTTCCGGCGGCGGGTCGCCACGGCGCGCCCGCGCGACGGCGGAATTGGCGCAGCCGCGACATCGCGCTTGACTAGCCGCGCGGTCGAACGCACCATGTCGGCCATCCTCCAACATTGCGCGTTCGACGCGGCGCACGCGGTGCCGGCGGCATTTCCGCCGGCGGCCGGGATTCGCCGTGCGCGCGGCTTGCCCGTGCCGGGACGTGAACGCCGGCGAACGGGCGGCGCGCAGCATCGCGCAAGCCGATCGAACGGAAAGGAGCATGACCATGGCCGAGCATCCTGCGCCTGCATCCGCCGAAGCCGCCCGGATCCGC
>CAZLBB010000187.1:0-9349 GCA_964557415.1 uncultured Rhodospirillaceae bacterium | reverse complement strand
AGGTTGTCACCCATGTCTTAGGTACGTTCCGTTACCTATGTGTCCGGGCCGGACATTGATTTGAATGGTCGGAGCGGCGGGATTTGAACCCACGACCCCCAGCGCCCCATGCTGGTGCGCTACCAGGCTGCGCCACGCTCCGACCGGTGCCTCTTGTCCGGCGGCGCGCGCGGCCCGAAGGCTTGGGGCGACGGCCGTGCGCGAGGCGGAATGTAGTCGTCCCGGGCGCCTGCGTCCAGCGCGCCGGCGGCTGCTCAGCCGCGCTGCGGCGTGAGCGACAGGCGGGCCTGGACCAGCTCGTCCAAGATCTCCTCGAGCTCGTTGCGCGTGCGGTCGTCGATCTCCAGGCCCTGGGCTCCGGCTGCCTCGCCCGCCTCCGCCGACAGCGCGCCTTCATCCGGCTGGGAGGCCTCGGCGTCGTCCAGCCCGGCACCGGCACGGCCGGACTTGAGGCCGCCCTCGCGCAGCAGGCGCTGCACGCCGCGGATGGTGTAGCCTTCCTGGTACAGCAGCGCGCGGATGCGGCCGAGCAGGTCAACGTCCTCCGGCCGATAGTAGCGCCGGCCGCCGCCGCGCTTGAGCGGGCGGATCTGCGGGAACTTGGTTTCCCAGAACCGCAGCACATGCTGCGGCACGTCGAGCTCGTCGGCGACCTCGGAAATGGTGCGGAAGGCGGCGGCCGACTTGCCGGGGCGTCGGCCCGGCCCGGCCTCGCCGATATCCGCCATGCTCACCCGACGCTCCCGCCGCTAGGCGGGGCGGCGTCCGGCGCCGTTCCCTCCGGGGCGGCCGGCGTGCCGTTGACCCGGTCCTTGAGCACATGCGAGGGGCGGAACACCAGCACCTTGCGCGGCAGGATCGGCACCTCGTCGCCGGTCTTCGGGTTGCGGCCGATGCGCTGCCCCTTCTGGCGCACCCAAAAGCTGCCGAAGGACGAGATCTTTACCATCTCGCCCCGCACCAGGGCGTCGGCGATCTCGTTCAGCACCGTCTCCACCAGGGCGGCGGACTCGTTCCGCGACAGCCCGACTTCCTGGTAGACGGCCTCGCTGAGATCGGCCCTTGTAATCGTCTTCGCCGGCATTGCTCCCCCCGCCGTGCTTTTCGAACACGGTAACGTGCGTGGGGAATACCGTCAAATCCAAAGGGATGCTTCGATTTCTTGATTTGTAAGTGTGGCTGATTCGCCGATATGCCTGTCGCGCCTGCCGACGCGGGCGAGGCGCCTCACCACTTACCAGCGCGCCAGGCACGCGCCCCAGGCGAGCCCACCGCCGATCGCCTCCATCAGCACGATCTGGCCCGCCTTGATACGCCCGTCGCCGGCGGCCTCGGCGAGGGCGAGCGGGATCGAGGCGGCCGAGGTATTGGCGTGCCGCGCCACGGTCGAGACCACCTTCTCCGGGCCGAGGTGCAGCTTGCGGGCCATGCCGTCGATGATGCGCTGGTTGGCCTGGTGCGGCACCAGCCAGTCGATATCGCCGGGCTTGAGGCCGTTGGCGGCCAGCGCCTCGTCCACGACGCCAGCCAGCTTGCCCACGGCGTGGCGGAACACCTCCTGGCCGTTCATGCGCACATGGCCGACCTGCTGGTTCGAGGACGGACCGCCGTCGACATAGAGCAGGTCATAGGCGCGGCCGTCGGTATGCAGATGCGTCGACAGGATGCCGCGGCCCCTGCCGCGGTCCGCCGGGGCGGCGCGCAGCACCAGGGCGCCGGCGCCGTCGCCGAACAGGACACAGGTGGCGCGGTCGTGCCAATCGAGGATGCGCGAGAAGGTCTCGGCCCCGATCACCAGCACGGTGCGCGCCTGCTCCAGCCTGATGAAATTGTCGGCGACCGCCAGGGCGTAGACGAAGCCCGCGCACACGGCCTGAACGTCGAACGCGGCCCCGCTCGTCATGCCAAGCCCGGCCTGCACCTTGGTCGCCGTCGCCGGAAACGTGTTGTCCGGGGTCGTCGTCGCCAGCACGATCAGGTCGACCTCGGCCGGCGCGACCCCAGCCGCCGAAAGGGCGTTGCGCGACGCCGCGAGTGCGAGATCCGAGGTCTTCTCGCCGTCGGCGGCGACATGGCGCTGGCGGATGCCTGTGCGCTGCACGATCCATTCGTCGGTCGTGTCGACGCGCTGCGACAGCTCGGCGTTCGTAACCACCCGGCTCGGCAGATACGCGCCGCAGCCCACGATCTGGGAGCGGAGCATCATCAACCGGTGGCCGTTCGCGGCTCTGGGGTCGGCGTGGGGGGGGCCTTGTCCAGCGTTCCCAGGCGCTGCAGCTCGTCCTGGATGCGCCCGGCGTAGCCCGAGGTCAGCATATTGACGGCGACGCCAATGGCGTTGGCAAAACCCTTGCCGTCCGTGCTGCCGTGGCTCTTGACCGCGATGCCGTTCAGACCGACCAGGATGGCGCCGTTGTAGCGCCGCGGATCGAAGCGCTTGCGCACGCCTTCGAAGGCCGGGCGCGCGAGCAGGTAGGCGAGCTTGGCGCGCCAGGAGCTGGTGAACGCCTCGCGCAGTACGCGGGTGTAGAGCCGCGCCGTGCCTTCCGCGGTCTTGAGCGCGACATTGCCGGTGAACCCGTCGGTCACGATCACGTCCACCGAACCGCCCGGGATGTCGCTGCCCTCGACGAAGCCCTGGAAGTCGAGCTTCAGCTTGTTCTCGCGCAGGATCGCCGCGGCCTGACGCAGCTCCTCGTGACCCTTCTGGTCCTCGGAGCCGACATTGAGCAGCCCGATGGTCGGCTTGGCGATGCCGAGCACGGCGCGGGCGAAGGCGTCGCCCATCACCGCGAACTGCACGAGGTTGGCGGCGTCGCATTCGACGTTGGCGCCCAGGTCGAGCATCACCATTTCGCCGCGCGCGGTCGGGAATACGGTGGCGATCGCCGGCCGGTCGATGCCGGGCGCCGTCTTCAGGACGAACTTGGCCATGGCCATCAGCGCGCCGGTGTTGCCGGCCGACACGACCGCGTCGGCCGCTCCCTCCTGCACGGCGTTGATCGCCAGCCGCATGGACGACTGCCGGCCACTGCGCAGCGCGACCGAGGGCTTGGCGTCATTGGTCACGACCTCGGTCGTGTGGCGTAGGGTCGAGGCCGTGGCCAGGCCCGGATGCTGCTCGATCAGCGGCTGGAGCTTTGCCTCGTCGCCGGCGAACAGGAAGCGCACTTGCGGGAAACGGTCGAGCGCCGCCGCGGCGCCGTCGACCACCATGCCGGGTGCCTTGTCGCCGCCCATCGCGTCGAGCGCGATACGCAGTTGCCCCGCGGCCCGCACGCCGGACGAGGGCGCAGGCGCGTCCGCGGGCGCTCTCAGCGCGCGCAACCTTCTATCCCCCCTCGCTGACGAGCGCGGCCGGTCGGCCGACGGGGTCAGGCCCCGGCGGTCTCGACCACCTCGCGGCTGTCATAGTAGCCGCAATGACCGCAGACATGGTGCGGGCGCTTGAGTTCGCCGCAATTGGGGCACTCGTTGCGGGCCTGCGACGTCAGCGCGTGATGCGAACGGCGCATGTCACGGCGCGACTTGGACACTTTCTTCTTTGGGACGGCCATGACCCTGGTAACTCCCTGGAGATCGCCGTTGAAAGGCGGTTGTTTAGCGGAAACCCCCCGCCCCGGCAAGCACGGCGGCGCGGCGGCGAACGCCCCGCCGGGACGCGGAGGGTAAGCGGGAGACTCGTAGTTTCAACGGGTTACAGGGCCATGCCGCACACGCAGTCGCGGTCGTCGTGCCAGCGGTTGCGTAGGCTGGCGGTGACCGCGTGGCTGGTTTGATCGATGCCCAGTGCGGCGGCGGTTGCGTCGGGCACCGGCGGCATGGCAGAGGCCCTGGATTGCCGCAGGGCGCTCAACACGTTACCCTGAAACCCTAGAATGGCGCTTCATCGCAGGATCGCGATCAACCCCGCTCGGCTTGGGCTGCCCTCCGCCGGCTTGGCCGATAATGACGCGCCGCGCACGCCCGGAGACACGCCCATGACCGATCATCCGGGATGGACGTGATGCTGCGGGCCGGCGAGACACAGGCAAGTCTGGCGGGAGAATCCGGCGCTGCAGGCCGGGCCAGGCAGCAAAGCTGGAAATCTCGACCAACAGGGATGGCGATCGCGCGGGCGGTTGCGACTCTCGCCGTTCTCGGCTTTGCAACCCATGCCGCGCCGGCAGCGCGCGCCGAGGCGGACATCGGCACGGAGGCGACGAAACTGGCCCAGACGGCATGCCCGGCGCCCTATCGCGTGCGGGCCGCCGATGGCCGCTGCGTGTGGAGTTGCGCCGCCGGCACCAGGCCCGATCCCGCCAGCGGCGCTTGCGTGTGCCAGGAGGGACACAGGCCGGCGCCGCAGCGCGCGCAGGGCCGGCTGGTCTGCGTCAAGGACGGTGCGTCGGCGCCCGCCGCGCCCGGATCCGCCGTGAAGCCCCCGCAGACGATCGTCGTGCCCCCGGCGATCGGGACACCGCCGCAGTCGATCGTGGTGCCGCCGCCGACCGCGCGGCGCGCGACCGCCATCGCATCGCCGGCGCAATGGTCGCGGCGGCGGGGCGCCAACATGAACCTGTTTTCCGTGCTGCTGGACCAGCGCGGCGCGCCCATGGCCGACGAGACCGTGATCGTGGAGGTGAGCGCGCGCGGGCGCGACCGCCCGATGCATGCCTGCCGCGTGCGGACCGACGCGCATGGGCGCGCGGCCTGCCTGGTCCCGATACCGCTCGCGCTGGACGACTACGACGTACGGCTGCGCTTCGACGGCTCGCCGCTGCTGGCGCCGTCGAGCGCCCAGTCACGCATCCTGGGCGAGAACGTGACCACGTTCGACGTCGCGCTGGAGGGCGGCGACGGCGTGCGGTTGGAGACGCACGCGATCATCGGGGGATTCGGCGTGCCGACGCCGCTGCGAGCCGTGGTGACACGGCGCGGCCGCCCGCTCGCCAACGAGCTGGTCGAGATCGCGGCCGACGGGGTGGCGCTCGGCAGCGTCCGCACCGACGAGGCCGGCATCGCCAAGCTGCACTGGACGCCGACCGTCGCGGCGTTGCGGAATTTCCTGCCGACCGAGAACGCCGAGACGCGCCAGCCGGTCGGCTATGTCGGCGCGCTGGAGTTCTGGCACCTGCCCGCAGCCCAAACGCCGGCAGCGCCCGCGGTCGCGACGGCCAAGGCCGATTTCCGCCTGACCGACCCCGGCAACCTCTGCCGCCGCGTCGGCGGTCGGGGCGGCGAGCGCGAGGGCTATCCGCACCGGTGCAGCACCGGCGTGACGACGCAATCGCGCCTGACGATCCTGCGCGACGCGGGCGCGACCGTGCGCCGGAACGCGTTCGGCCGGGCCGAGGCTCTCGTCGACGGACATTTTCGCATCGAGCTGCCGCAGCCGCCGAATCCACCCCCGAACCCGGATTGCGACGCGCGCGTCGTCAACGTCGCCGATGCCTGCCGCTCGAGCTGCTCGCGCCTCGAGTACCTGACGTTCGGATCGCTGGGCGAGATCGCCGCGCTCCTCGGCCCGCCTGCCGGCGGCAATGCCCGCTGCGGCTGGGCGTTGGCGCACAGCGTCGCGCCCGACCCGCTCGCGATCAACGAGGCGCACGATGCCTGCGCGCAGGCGGCGGCGCGGCGCGGCATGGCGCAGTGGAACCACTCCGTCACGACCGTGATGACCGTCCGCGTCGCGGCGGTGTTCGGCTTCATCGACGCGCACACGCGCGGCGTCCCCGGCAACTGGGAGTACAAGCAGTTCCTCCAGCACAAGGTGCTGAGCACGACGTTCGAGCTGCCGGTGCGCGTCGAGTGCCGGTGAGTCTGATCGGCCCAGTGAGCCAGATCGGCAAGGCCGCCGCGCCCTTCGCCGCGAGCGGGAACGCGGTCCGGCGCGAGACGACGCTCGGGCAGCGAATGGCGTGCCTCGTCGGATGTCCTCAGCGCTTTTCCTTGAGCCGGACCAGTGCGGCGAAGGGCGAGGCCTTGCCTTCACTGCCGGCGGAGGATGCCGCCTCGGCCGCCTCCGGCTCGACAACGCCGTTGAATTCCACGCCCGGCGCGCGCGGGAACGGGTCGAGCGCGACGGCCAGCTGCTGCGCCACGGCCTCGCCGAGATCGATCGCGCCCGCGTCGATCGCCTCGGGCGGCTCCTCCGCCTCCATGTCGATCAGCTCTTCCGCCCCCGCGGCGCGGAAGCGCGCGATGTCGAGCGCATAGCGGACCTCGAAGCGTTCGTCCACGCGCGCCGGCACGGGCTCGAGCGAGACGACGCATTCCTGCTCGAGCTCGGCGTGGAGTGCGCCGGTCAGCTCGATCATCCCGCCGGCGACGGGCCGCAGGCGGCATTTGGCCTTGAGCGACGCGAGCGACAGCAACCCGAAGCGGCGCGCCAGCGCCGCGCGCTCGGCGCCATCGGCCTCGATGTCGATGTTCATGCCTTCGCGGCCGATCCGGTCGACCTGTATGGGCCGCGAGAATTCCGGCGTCGTCGCGGGATCGCTCACGCGGCTATCTCCCTCACGCAGGGGGCCCCTCCGGCGGGCAGAACGTCGCCTCGCCGTTGGTCAGCGCGTCGCTCGGGCGCGAATCGAGCCAGGACGCCTGCAGCCGCACGTAGGCGGCCATGGCGGCGACGTGCTGATCGCTGACCTCGACCGTGCCATAGAGGTTGCGCCGGAGCGCGCGGTCGAGCACGTCGGGCGATGCGTGCGGCGACAGCGCTTCGTCGTAGGCGGCGACGCGACCGTAGAACCCGCTCGCCATCTGCTTGACCTTGCGCCCGACCGACAGGTCGCCGACGCCGAGCTCGCGCAAGGACGCATCCATGTCGGTGAACATCAGGTCGAACAGCGCCTGGCCGATCGGCCCCTGCGCCTCGCCGTCGCGCTTCAGGCGATACAGCACCAGGAAGGCATGCAGGACGACCATGTCGAAGCGGCCGTCGAGCGTGTCCGGCACGCCGAAATCGCGATAGAAGACCGGCTGGCGCGCCTGGGCGACGACCGCGCGGTATAGGGCACGGGCCGCATTCGCGGTCGCATCGGTGCGAAACAAATGCTGGAACATCATCGGATTACCTGCGCTCGCGCACTTGCCGGGTGAACATTGACAGGGAACAAGCCCGGTGCCATGGTGCAACCCGCAAGTGAATGCCGACCGGGCGGCGCGGGTCAATCGTGACGATGCCGCGGGCCGACCGCATCCTTGCCTCCATCGACCGGAAAAAGGCAGAGCTCGACATGTCGTCACGCGGCTTCCGGCTGCTGCTTGCGGGCATGGTCGCCGCCCTGGCGCTCGGCGGCTGCGCCACGACGGTCGCCCAGCGCGGCAACGTGCCCGACCCGGAAAAGCTCGAACAGATCAAGCCGGGCGACTCCAAGGACAGCGTCGCCCAGACCATCGGCTCGCCCTCGACCATCGGCACGTTCAGCGACAAGCGCTGGTACTATATCAGCCGCAAGACGGAGAAGGTCGCCTTCTTCAACCCGAGCACCGTCGACCAGCAAGTGGTCGAGGTCGTGTTCGACGACAAGGACAAGGTGGTCGAGGTCAAGAAATTGAATCTCGCCGATGCCAACGACGTCGACATCGTCGACCGCAAGACGCCGACCGCCGGCAAGTCGGTCACGGTCATCGACCAGTTCCTCGGCAATCTCGGCCGCTTCAACAAGGGCAGCGGCGGCAAGCCGCAGTAGGAAGCTGTCAGCCAGGCATTGGCAATCGGCGGGCAGCTTTCAGCCGGATTTCCTCTTCCGGCCGATTGCTGATCGCTGCGAGCTGCCGGCTGGTCAGTGCGCGAGCGCGGCCAAGAGCAGCAGCGCCACGATGTTCGTGATCTTGATCATCGGGTTGACCGCAGGTCCCGCCGTGTCCTTGTAGGGGTCGCCGACCGTGTCGCCGGTCACCGCCGCCTTGTGCGCATCCGAGCCCTTGACGTGCTTGGTGCCGTGCGAGTCGGTGAAGCCTTCCTCGATGACCTTTTTGGCGTTGTCCCAGGCGCCGCCGCCCGCCGTCATCGAGATGGCGACGAACAGGCCGGTGACGATGACGCCCAGCAGCATGGCGCCGACCGCGGCGAAGGCGTCGGCCTGGCCGGAGATCGCACGCACGACAAAATAGAGCACGATCGGCGATAGCACCGGCAGCAGCGACGGGATGATCATCTCCTTGATCGCCGCGCGCGTCAGCATGTCGACCGCCCTGCCGTATTCCGGCTTGGCCTTGCCTTCCATGATGCCGGGGATCTCCTTGAACTGCCGGCGCACCTCGATCACAACCGAGCCGGCGGCGCGGCCGACCGCGGTCATGCCCATCGCCCCGAACAAGTACGGCAGCAGGCCGCCGAGCAGCAGGCCGACCACGACGTAGGGGTTCTTGAGCGAGAACTCGACCGCCTTCACGTCGAGCTTGCCCTGGGCGATGAAGTAGTCGAGGTCCGAGGTGTAGGCCGCGAACAGCACCAGGGCGCCAAGGCCGGCCGAGCCGATCGCGTAGCCCTTGGTCACGGCCTTGGTCGTATTGCCGACGGCGTCGAGCGCGTCGGTGTTCTTGCGTACGTCCTTCGGCAGGCCCGACATCTCGGCGATGCCGCCGGCGTTGTCGGTGACGGGCCCATAGGCGTCGAGCGCCACCACCACGCCGGCCAGCGCCAGCATGGCGGTGGTCGCGACCGCGATGCCGAACAGGCCCGCCAGCATGTAGCAGACAATGATGCCGGCGCAGATCACCAGCGCCGGCAGCGCCGTCGCTTCCATTGACACCGCCAGCCCCTGGATCACGTTGGTGCCGTGGCCGGTGACCGAGGCCTCGGCCACCGAGCGCACCGGACGGTAGGGCGTGCCGGTATAGTACTCGGTGATCCACACGATCAGGCCGGTGACAATCAGCCCGACGATGGCGCACAGGAACAGGCTCCAGCCGGTGAAGGTCTTGCCGGTCACGGTCAGGGGCGTGCCGAGCCCGATAACGATCGCGGTCACCGGCAGGAACGCGACCGCGCTCAGGACCGCCGCGACGATGAAGCCCTTGTACATCGCCCACATGATGCCGTTGTCCGGCCCCAGCTTGACGAAGTAGGTGCCGATGATCGAGGTGACGATGCACACGCCGCCGATTACCAGCGGATAGGCCATCACGCTGGTCGCCAGCGCGGGGTCGGCGACGAAGAAGATCGAGGCCAGCACCATGGTCGCGACCATGGTCACGGCATAGGTCTCGAACAGATCGGCCGCCATGCCGGCGCAGTCGCCGACGTTGTCTCCCACGTTGTCGGCGATCACGGCCGGGTTGCGCGGGTCGTCCTCGGGGATGCCCGCCTCGACCTTGCCGACCAGGTCGGCGCCCACGTCGGCGCCCTTGGTGAAGATGC
>CAZLBB010000186.1:0-9386 GCA_964557415.1 uncultured Rhodospirillaceae bacterium | reverse complement strand
CGCCGCGGCGGCGATCGGGCTCGCCATCCTGGTCGTCTACTTCCGCAACCGCGGGACGATCGAGGTCGAAGACATCAACCTGATGAAGGGCTAGGGCGCCGGCGATGTACGTCCTCTGCATCTTCCTGCCGCTGGTCGCGGCCTTCATTGCCGGCCTGTTCGGCCGCTTCATCGGCGACCGCGGTGCGCAGTACGTCACCTGCGGCGCGCTGATCGTCTCGGCCCTGATCGCGCCGTTCATCCTCTACGACGTCGCCATCCTCGGCAACGCGCGCGACGTGCAGCTCGCGACCTGGATCGCGTCCGGCGACCTCGAGCTCAGCTGGGCGCTGAAGTTCGACCAGCTCGCCGCCGTGATGGTGTTCGTGGTCACCTGGGTCTCGGCGGTCGTTCACGTCTATTCCGTCGGCTACATGGGCCACGACCCGCACAAGCCGCGCTTCATGGCCTATCTCAGCCTGTTCACCTTTTCGATGCTGATGCTGGTGACGGCGGACAACCTGGTGCAGATGTTCTTCGGCTGGGAAGGCGTGGGCCTGTGCTCGTACCTGCTGATCGGCTTCTGGTACCACAAGCCGTCGGCCAACGACGCGGCGATCAAGGCCTTCCTGGTCAACCGCATCGGCGACTTCGGCTTCGCGCTCGGCATCTTCGGCACGTTCCTCTTGTTCCAGTCCGTCTCTTTCGCCGAGATCTTCGCCGCCGTGCCGGGCAAGGCCGATGCGCGGCTGCATTTCCTCAATTTCGACACGCACGCGCTGACGGCGCTGTGCCTGCTGCTGTTCATCGGCGCCATGGGCAAGTCGGCCCAGCTCGGCCTGCACACCTGGCTGCCCGACGCGATGGAGGGCCCGACGCCCGTCTCGGCCCTGATTCATGCCGCGACCATGGTGACTGCCGGTGTGTTCATGGTCTGCCGCCTGTCGCCGATGTTCGAGTACGCGCCGGCGGCGCTCAACGTCGTGACCGTCGTCGGCGCCGCCACCGCCTTCTTCGCCGCCACGGTCGGCCTGGTGCAGAATGACATCAAGCGCGTGATCGCGTATTCCACCTGCAGCCAGCTCGGCTACATGTTCTTCGCCGCCGGCGTGTCGGCCTATGGCGCGGCGATGTTCCACCTGTTCACGCACGCCTTCTTCAAGGCGCTGCTTTTCCTGGGCGCGGGCTCGGTGATCCACGCCATGTCCGACGAGCAGGACATGCGCAAGATGGGCGGCATCTGGAAAAAGATCCCGTACACCTATGCGCTGATGTGGATCGGCTCGCTGGCGCTGGCGGGCATCCCGTTCTTCGCCGGCTACTATTCTAAGGACATGATCCTCGAGGCCGCCTACGGCGCGCACAGCGGCGTCGGCCTGTTCGCCTACGTGCTCGGTACGGTGGCCGCCTTCATGACCGCGTTCTACTCCTGGCGCCTGCTCCTGATGGCGTTCCACGGCGAGCCGCGGGCCGACCATCACACGATGGAGCATGTGCACGAATCGCCCTGGATCATGCTCGGGCCGCTGCTGATCCTGGCAGCCGGCGCGATCTTCGCCGGGATGATCGGCTACAACTGGTTCGTCGGCGAGCATCGCGCCGACTTCTGGGGCAAGGCGGTCCTGGTGCTGCCGCAGCACGACTCGATCGAGGCGGCGCACCACGTGCCGGCCTGGGTCAAGTACCTGCCGCTGGTCATGGCGCTCTTGGGCATCGCGCTCGCCTACGTGATGTACGCGCTGAAACCCGAATGGCCGGTGCAGCTCGCGGCGCGTTTCCGCGGCCTCTACCTGTTCCTCCTGAACAAGTGGTACTTCGACGAGCTGTACTGGAACGTTCTGGCCGAGCCCGCCATGCGGCTCGGCCGCGTGCTGTGGAAGGGCGGCGACGGCGCCATCATCGACGGGCTCGGCCCCGACGGGCTGGCCGCGACGACCCAGGCGCTGTCGCGCCGAACCAGCCTGCTGCAGACGGGCTATGTCTACCACTATGCCTTCGCCATGCTGATCGGCGTGGTGCTGCTGGTGTCGTGGTACCTCGTGACGCGCGCGGGCTGAGCGGGAAGGGCACTGGACCATGGGCGGCTTCCCCATTCTGACCGTGACCACCTTCCTGCCGCTGGCGGGCGCGGCCTTCATCCTGGTGCAGCGCGGCGACGAGGAGACGGTCGCGCGCGTGTCGCGCTGGGCGGCGCTGTGGACGTCGCTCGCCACCTTCGTGCTGTCCCTGGCGATCTGGATCGGTTTCGATCCGGGCACCGCCAGGTTCCAGTTCGTCGAGAAGGCGAACTGGATCCAGGGCTTCGACATCAACTACCACATGGGCGTCGACGGCATCTCGCTGTTCTTCGTGCTGCTGTCGACGCTGCTGACGCCGCTGTGCGTACTGGCGAGCTGGGAGGCGATCCATACCCGCGTGCGCGAGTACATGGTCGCGTTCCTGGTGCTCGAGACGCTGATGATCGGCACGTTCTGCGCGCTCGACCTCGTGCTGTTCTACGTCTTCTTCGAGGGCGTGCTGATCCCGATGTTCCTGATCATCGGCGTCTGGGGCGGGGCGCGCCGGGTCTACTCGGCGTTCAAGTTCTTCCTCTACACGCTGCTGGGCTCCGTGCTGATGCTGCTGGCGATCCTCGCGATCTACCGCACGGTCGGCACCAGCGACATCCCGGCCGCCATGGCGCACCAGTTCCCGCGCACGATGCAGACCTGGCTGTGGCTCGCCTTCTTCGCCTCCTTCGCGGTCAAGGTGCCGATGTGGCCGGTGCATACCTGGCTGCCCGACGCGCATGTCGAGGCGCCGACCGCGGGCTCGGTGATCCTCGCCGGCGTGCTCCTGAAGATGGGCGGCTACGGCTTCCTGCGCTTCTCGCTGCCCATGTTCCCCGACGCCACCATCTACTTCACGCCGCTGATCTACGTCCTGAGCATCGTCGCCGTGATCTACACGTCGCTGGTGGCGCTGGCGCAGGACGACATGAAGAAGCTGATCGCGTATTCGTCCGTGGCGCATATGGGATTCGTCACGATCGGCACCTTCACCATGACGATGCAGGGCATCCAGGGCGCGATCTTCCAGATGCTGAGCCATGGCATCGTCTCGGCCGCCCTGTTCCTGTGCGTCGGCGTGGTCTACGACCGCATGCACACGCGCGAGATCGCACGCTACGGCGGGCTGGTCGAGCGCATGCCGAAATACGCCTTCGTGTTCATGGTGTTCATGCTCGCCTCGGTCGGCCTGCCGGGCACCTCGGGCTTCGTCGGCGAGTTCCTGGTGCTGGTCGGCAGCTTCCAGGTCAACACCTGGGTCTGCGCGCTGGCGGCGACCGGCGTGATCCTCGGCGCGGCCTACATGCTGGTGCTCTATCGCCGGGTCGTGTTCGGCCGCATGACGCGCGACGACCTCAGGTCGATCCTCGACATGGACATGCGCGAAGTCGCGGTGTTCGCGCCCCTGATCTTCCTGGTGTTCCTGATGGGCGTGTTCCCCAACGTGTTCCTGAAGCCGACCGAGCAGACCGTGGCCGAGCTGATCCGCAAGTTCGAGGCCCAGCGCACGGCGTCGGTCGCGGACCTGGGCGCGCGGTAGGAGAGACGAGACGTGGTTCCGCTGCTTCCCAACCCGGTCCTGGCGCTGCCCGAGCTGATCCTCGCCGGCACCGGCATGCTTCTGCTGATGGTCGGCGCGTTCCGCCGCGCGGACGCGACCCGGCTGTGCACCTGGCTCGCCCTCCTGGCGCTCGTCGTCGCCCTCGTCGCGCTCGCCGCGGTCACGCCGGCGCGCAGCGTCACCTTCCATGGTCAGTTCGTCGCCGACCATTTCGCCCTGTTCATGAAGGTGCTGGTGCTGCTCGGCTCCGGCCTCACCCTCGTCATGTCACTCGACTATATCGAGCGCGAGGGCATGGCGCGATTCGAGTACCCGGCGCTGATCGTCTTCGCCACGCTCGGCATGCTGATGATGGTGTCGGCGAACGACCTGATCTCGCTCTATATCGGCCTCGAGCTGCAGAGTCTGTCGCTCTATGTCGTCGCCGCGTTCAAGCGCGACGAGGTGCGCTCGACCGAGGCGGGCCTCAAGTACTTCGTCCTCGGTGCCTTGAGCTCGGGCATGCTGCTGTACGGCGCGTCGCTGGTCTATGGCTTCGCCGGCAGCACCAACTTCGACATCCTGGCGCGCGTGCTGGGCCAGGCCGGCGCCGGCGGGCCGGCGATCGGACTCATCGTCGGCATCGTCTTCGTGATGGCCGGGCTCGCCTTCAAGGTCTCGGCCGTGCCGTTCCACATGTGGACGCCCGACGTCTACGAGGGTGCGCCGACGCCGGTCACGGCGTTCTTCTCGCTGGCGCCGAAGATCGCGGCGATCGCCCTGTTCACCCGCGCCATGGCCGGGCCGTTCGCGCCGATGGTGGGGCAGTGGCAGCAGATCGTCGTGTTCATCTCGCTCGCCTCGATGATCCTCGGCGCGCTCGCGGCGATCAACCAGACCAACATCAAGCGCCTGATGGCCTACAGCTCGATCGGCCATGTCGGCTACGCGCTGGTGGGCCTTGCCGCCGGCACGCAGTCGGGCGTGCGCGGTGTGCTGATCTACATGGCGACCTACCTGCCGATGAACCTCGGCACCTTCGCCTGCATCCTGGCGATGCGCCGCGACGGCAAGATGGTCGAGAACATCACCGACCTCGCGGGGCTCGGCCGCTCGCAGCCGAAGATCGCCTGGGCCTTCGCCATCTTCATGTTCTCGATGGTGGGACTGCCGCCGCTGGCCGGGTTCTTCGGCAAGCTGTTCGTGTTCCTGCCGGCGATCGAGGCCGGGCTTTACGGGCTCGCCGTCATCGGCATGCTCGCCAGCGTGGTTGGCGCCTACTACTACATCCGCATCGTCAAGATCATGTTCATGGACGAGCCGGCGCGGCCGTTCGACCAGCCGGATGCGCAGGTCGCCGGCGTGATGACGCTGAGCGCGGTGGTGACGCTGCTGTTCTTCGTGGCCTGCTGGCCGATCTTCGCGGGCGCCGCGGCCGCGGCCAAGGCGCTGCAGATCGGATGATCGCCGTGACCGGGCGTGCGCCGTCGCTGCCGCCCGCCTACCGGCTCGTCGCGCTGGAGCGCGTCGGCAGCACCAACGACGAGGCGCGGCGCATGGCCGCGGCGGGCGCCGCCGACGGCACCCTGGTCTGGGCGCGCGAGCAGACCGGCGGCCGCGGGCGGCTCGGCCGCGCCTGGGAATCGCCGCCCGGCAACCTCTACTGCTCGCTCGTGCTCAGGCCCGAGATCCCGCTCGCGCGCGCGCCCGAGCTCGGCTTCGTCGCGGCGCTCGGCGTCGGCGGCCTGGTCGGCGCTTTCGCGCCACCGCTCAGCGAAATCCGCTACAAGTGGCCGAACGACGTGCTGCTCAACGACGGCAAAGTCGCGGGCATCCTGCTGGAATCGAGCCTCGCGCCGGACGGCAGGCTCGATTTCCTCGTGCTCGGCGTCGGCGTCAACGTCCAGACCCATCCGCGCGAGACATTGTTTCCCGCCACGTCGCTGTGGGCCGAAGGCGCGGAGACCGCCGAGGTCGAGGCGGCGCTCGAGAGTTTCGCGCGTCATCTTTTGACCTGGATCGACCGCTGGCTCGAAGAGGGCTTCGCACCGGTGCGCAAGGCGTGGCTTACGCGCGCCTGGCGCCTGAACGAGACGCTCGACGTCACGCTGGGCGACGGCGACGTCTCGGGGCGGTTCTCCGGGGTGGCCGACGACGGCGCGCTGATCCTGGCGATGGCCGACGGCGGCATCCGCGTCATCGCCGCCGGCGACGTGCGCGCGGCGCGGGCAGGGCAGGGGAAGGGCTGATGTTGCTCGCCATCAACGCCAACAACACCAATACCCAGTTCTGCGTGTTCGACGGCGAGCAGATCCGCAGCACCTGGCGCGCGGCGACCAATCCGAAGAGCACCGCGGACGAGTTCGCGGCTTGGCTCAGCCCGCTGATGAACCTGGCGGGCCTGAAGCTCGCCGACATCGACGCCGTGATCATTGCGATCGTCGTGCCGGAGATGCTGTTCAACTTGAAGACTTTGTGCCGCAAGTACTTCCACACCGACCCGCTGGTGATCGGCGAGCCGGGCGTGGACGTCGGCGTCGAGGCGCTGGTCGACATGCCGAAGCAGGACATCGGCGCCGACCGCCTGTGCAACACGATCGAGGCGCATGCGCGCTGGGGCGGGCCGCTGATCGTGGTCGACTACGGCACCGCCACCAATTTCGACGTGGTCGACGGCGAAGGCCGGTTCATCGGCGGCATCATCGCCACCGGCATCAACCTGTCGCTCAAGGCGCTGTACGAGGCCGCCGCCAAGCTGCCGCATATCGGCGTCCGGCGCCCGACCCGCGTGATCGGCAAGGCCACCGTGCCGGCGATGGAGTCGGGCATCTTCTGGGGCTATATCGGGCTGGTGGAAGGCCTGATCCAGCGTATCCAGCAGGAATACGGCGCGAAGATGAAGGTGATCGCAACCGGGGGCCTGGCGCCTCTGTTCGAGGGCGCGATCCATTTCGACGCGGTCGACCCCGACCTCACCCTGCGCGGCCTCTTGCGCATCTACCGCCGGAACCGCCAGACATGACCTCCACCGTCGGCACCGGATTCGACATATCCGGCGCGGACTCGCTCTATTTCCTCGCGCTCGGCGGCGCGGGCGAGATCGGCATGAACCTCAGCCTCTACGGCCATGCCGGTAAGTGGCTGATGATCGATCTCGGCATCACCTTCGCCGACGACAGCCAGCCGGCGCTCGACGTCATCATGCCCGACATCGCCTTCATCGAGAGCCAACGCGGCGATCTCGCCGGACTGGTGCTGACGCACGCGCACGAGGATCATCTCGGCGCCGTGCCCTACCTGTGGGACCGGCTGCGCTGCCCGGTCTACGCCACGCCGTTCGCCGCTGCGGTGCTGCGCCGCAAGCTCAAGGAGAACGGCGGCGGCCTCGAGCTGCCGATCACCGAGGTGCCGCTCGCCGCCCAGTTCAGCGTCGGGCCGTTCGACCTCGAGCTCATCACGCTCACTCATTCGATTCCCGAGCCGAACGCCGTGGCGATCCGCACCACGGCCGGGACCGTGCTGCATACCGGCGACTGGAAGCTGGACGAGGCGCCGCTTGTGGGCGAGGTGACCGACGAGGCGGCGCTGCGCCGCCTGGGCGCCGAGGGCGTGCTGGCCATGATCTGCGACTCGACCAACGTGCTGGTCGAGGGCGCATCCGGCTCCGAGTCCGAGGTGCGCGAGAGCCTCGCCGCGCTGGTCGGCCGCTTCAAGCAGCGCGTGGCAGTTGCGCTGTTCGCGTCGAACGTGGCGCGGCTCGAGACCATGGCCGAGGTGGCCCAGCGCCACGACCGCCACGCGGCGCTGATCGGCCGCAGCCTGTGGCGCATGCAGGACGCCGCGCGCGCGACCGGATACCTCGCCGGCACGTCGCCTTTCGTCAGCGAGCATGACGCCGGCTACCTGCCGCGCGACAAGGTGCTGCTGGTGTGCACCGGCAGCCAGGGCGAGCCGCGCTCGGCGCTCGCGCGCATCGTCGCCGGCACGCATCCGCACATCGTGCTCGAGCCGGGCGATGCGGCGATCTTTTCCTCGCGCGTGATCCCGGGGAACGAGCGCGCGATCTATCGCCTGCAGAACCAGCTCGTGCGGCAGGGCGTCGAGGTGGTGACCGAGAAGGACCACTTCGTCCACGTTTCCGGCCACCCGGCGCGCGACGAGCTGACGCGCATGTACCAGTGGGTCCGGCCGCGCATCGCCGTGCCGGTGCACGGCGAGGCGCGCCATCTTGCCGCACACGCGGAGCTGGCGCGCGAATGCCAGGTGTCGCAGCAGATCGTGCCGGCGAACGGCCGCGTCATCCGCCTGGCGCCGGGACCGGCGGAAGCCGTGGCCGAGGTGCCGGCAGGACGCCTGGCGCTCGACGGCTCGGTCGTGCGCCCGATCGACAGCCCGGTTTTGCGGGACCGCCACCGCCTCATGTATAACGGATCGGCGGTCGCGACCGTGGTGGTGGACGCGAAGGGAGCGCTGGCGGCGGCGCCGAAGATCTCGGCCCGCGGCATCCTCGACCCCGAGGCGGACCAGGAGGCGCTCGAGCAGGTCGCAAAGGCCGTGCGCGATGCGGTCGAGGCCCTGCCGAAGGGCGAGCGGCGCGACGACGCCGCGGTCGGCGAAGCGGCGCGGCGTGCGGTCCGGCGCAGCGTCGTGGCGCTCCGGGGCCACAAGCCGCTGACCGAGGTGCACGTGGTCAGGATATAGGCGAAAGGACGATGATCGGCCGGCTCAATCACGTCGCCATCGCGGTGCCCGACCTGGATACGGCGGCCCGGCTCTACCGCGACACGCTCGGCGCCAGGGTCTCGGCGCCCGTGCCGATGCCGGCGCACGGCGTGACCACCGTGTTCGTCGAGCTGCCCAACACCAAGATCGAGCTGCTGCACCCGCTGGGCGAGAACTCGCCGATCAAGGGCTATCTCGACCGCAATCCTTCCGGCGGCATCCATCACGTCTGCTACGAGGTGCCCGACATCCGCGTCGCGCGCGACCGGCTCAAGGCCGCGGGCATGCGCGTGCTCGGCGACGGCGAGCCCCGGATCGGCGCCCACGACAAGCCGGTGCTGTTCCTGCACCCCAAGGACTTCTGCGGCACCCTGGTCGAGATCGAGCAGGCATGAGCCTCTACACCGGCATCATGGTGTTCGTGGTGATCTGGTGGACGGTGCTGTTCGCTGTCCTGCCTTGGGGCAACCGGCCGCCCGACGTAGTGGAGAAGGGGCATGCTACCTCGGCGCCGGCCAACCCGCGCCTGCCCCTCAAGTTCGCCGTGACCACGGCGATCGCCGCCGTGATTTGGGTGGCACTCGACCAGGCCGTGCGGCACGGCCTGTGGTCGTTCCGATAGCGACCGGCCATGTCGACCTACTGCAAGATCGCGCCGGGCCACGAATTCCACGGGCCCTATCACGACACGGAATACGGCTTCCCCTCGCGCGACGAACGGGTGCTGCACGAGCGCCTCGCACTGGAGATCTTCCAGGCGGGCCTGAGCTGGCTGATCGTCCTGAAGAAGCGCGCCGGGATGAACGCCGCCTTCGACGGCTTCGACGTCGACCGTGTCGCCGCGTACGGCGCCCGCGACGTCAGGCGGCTGCTGGCCGACGAGGGGATCATCCGCAACCGCCTCAAGGTCGACGCCATCATCGACAACGCCAAGCGCATCCAGGACCTGCGCGGGAGCCACGGCGGCTTCGCCGCCTGGCTGGACGCCCACCATCCCGCGAGCAAGGAGGACTGGGTCAGGCTGTTCCGCAAGACTTTCCGCTTCACCGGCGGCGAGGTGGTGAGCGAGTTCTTGATGAGCCTCGGCTATCTGCCCG
>CAZLBB010000185.1:0-9466 GCA_964557415.1 uncultured Rhodospirillaceae bacterium | reverse complement strand
CGCCGACGGGCGGCACGGCGGCGCCGGCCGCCCCCGCGGCTCCGGCCGGCGCCGGCGGGCTGCTGCAGTCGATCCCGGGCATGAAGAAGCCGTGAACCCTCGGGCGCGCAGGAGGCGGTCTGTGCGGCCGTCTCCTGCGCGCTGACGCGCCGGCGCGGCGGCGACCGAGACGGCGAAGCCCGTTCCGGCCGGTTGCGCCCGCGGGGGACGACCCCTGCTAACCGATTCATTCGACTCGCCGTTTCCGCTCCGGCCGGCGCTGCCGTCTGGCTCCGCGCACTTATGTTGATAACTCCAGGTTTCGTATGCTATTCAATGCTTAACTCCTATATCTGGTAGTCGCCGGTGGGGTGCCGGGCGCCAGAAGGGCGTTAGGGGTCTGGGTTGAAGCATCGCCGGCCTGGCCACGGGGAACGCGGCGGACGCGTGGGCATCATGCTGCGCGGCGGCATTTCCGTGCTTGCCCTGGTCGCCGCCTGGGGTCCCGGCCCGGCCTTTGCCACCACGCTCGAGGAAGCGGTCGAGCGCGCGATCAGCGCCAGCCCCGACGTCGGCGCCGTGGCCGGCGACCGCCGCGCGGCCGACGAGCAGATCCGCCAGGCGCGCGCGAACTACCTGCCGCAGGCCGATGTCCGCACCGGCATCGGCCGCGAGTACTCCAACACGCCGTCGACGCGCGCGGCCGCCCGGCCGCCGGAGGACGACTCCGAGCGCATGAACCGCACGGAAGCCACGCTCACCGTGCGCCAGATGCTGTTCGACGGCTTCCAGACGCCGAGCGACGTGGAACGGCGCAAGTCGCTGTCGGAATCGGCCGCCTCGCGCGTGATGCAGACATCGGAGAGCACGGGGCTCGACGCGATCGAGGCGTTCATCGACGTCGTGCGCTTCTCCGACATCGTCGCGGTCAACCGCGAGAACGTGCGCACGCACCAGTCCTACGTCGCCGCCCTGCGCCGGCGCATCGACGTGGGCGCGGGCGACGTGGGCGACCTCAGGCGCGCGCAGTCGCGCCAGGCCCGCGCCGAGGATCTGCTCTCCGAAGCCGAAGGCCAGCTCAACGCCGCGCGGTCGCGCTACAACCGCGTGGTCGGCGAGATGCCGGTGAACCTGCAGCGGCCGGCCGCCCCGGAAAGCGCGCTGCCGCCCGACGTCGACGCCGGCGTCGAACTGGCCCTGCGCATGAACCCGCTGGTGCAGCGCGCCGAGGCCGATGCCGAGGCGGCCCGCCAGCAGGTGCGCCAGGTGAAAGCCGGCTACTACCCGCAGTTCGACATCGAGATGAGCGGCTTCACCGGCGACAACCTGCGCGGCATCGCCGGGCGCGACAGCTTCGCCAACGCGCTTCTGGTCATGCGCTACAACCTGTCGCGCGGCGGCGGCGACTACTACCGCGTCCAGGAGGCGATCGAGCGCCTGGCCGCCGCCAACCAGCGCCTGGGCGTGGCGCGGCGCGACGCCGAGCGCGACATGCGGCAGGCCTGGAATGCGCTCGCGACCGCGCGCGCGCGCGCGCGCGCCGCCAACGAGCAGGTGCTGTCGGACGCGCGCGGCCGCGATGCCTTCCGCCGCCAGTTCGACGTCGGGCGCTCGCGCATCCTCGACCTGCTCGATTCCGAGCGCGACTACTACAACTCGCTGACCCAGCGCACGGGACAGGAAGCGACCGCGCTGTTCGGGGTCTATCGCGTGCTGCAGTCGGCCGGCGTGCTGCTGCGCACGCTCAAGATCAAGCCGCCGGACGAGGCGCTGCGCGAGGACATGCGCTGGACGGCCGACGTCGCGGTCGTGCCGCCGGGCCGGCCGGCCAAGCCCGAAGAGCCGATGGCGCCGGCCCTGCCGCCGGGGCTGCGGCTGCAGCCGCCGCCGGAGCTCGCGCCGGACATCGCGCCGCCCCTGACGCCGGAGGCGCCGTCCATCGTCCCGAGCCAGCCGCCGCGCGCCGGCCAGAACCCGGCGCGCCAATCGCCCACCGGGCAGCCGGTGCCGGACTCGCCCGCCCGCGTGCAGCCGTCTCGCGCGCCGCTGGCGCCGCTGCCGCCATCGGCCACGGCCGGCGCCATTCCGGCGACGCTGAGCGGGACCTGGCCGAACGACCTGCCGGTGCCGCCGATCGACGACGGCAGCGATCGCGGCCGCGCCTGGCCGCGCGACGCCGTGCTGCCGCCGATCGCGGAGCCTTCGCCCGGCGCGGCGCCGCGGCAGCGCGAAACCCCGGCGATGCCGGCGTCGCGCTGGCCCGGCACGCTGACCCCGCCCCCGATCGGCGATACCGCCGCGGCACCCAAGCCGCCCAAGACCGCGCCGACACCCGAGGATCACGAGGCCGAGGAAGACCCGGTGCGCGCCCGCACGGCGGCGCTCACGCCACGCCTGCCGTCGAGCGCCGACGGCGCTTCGGCCTTGGCATCGAAGCTGCCCGCCGTCACCATACCGCTGGCCGCGCCCGGCCCGCTGCCGAGCGTCACGGTGAAAATACCGCGTCCGACCGAGGAGACGCCGCAATGAACCGGCCCGCCGCCTGCCACGTGTGTCCGGGCCGCGCGCGCCGCCCCCAGCGATGGAGAACGCCGTCATGACGATGGGCGGCGGCGCTTCGGCCGGCGACGTGCCGATCGGCGGCGTCGCCGGTCCCGCCGAACCGGCGGAGCGGGAGGCGCGCGACTGGAGCGTGCCGCCGGGCGCGACGGCGGGCGACGATCCGCTCGCCTTCTGCCTCGTCGTCATGGCGCGGCTGCTCGAGCGCCCGACGTCGGCCCAGGCGCTGACCGGCGGCCTGCCCCTGGTCGACGGCAAGCTCACGCCCGAATTGTTCGTGCGCGCCGCCGAGCGCGCCGGGCTTTCCGCACGTCTCGTGCGCCTGCCGCTCGAGCAGGTCTCGCCACTGTCGCTGCCCTGCGTACTGCTGCTGCGCGGCCGGCGCGCCTGCGTCCTGACCGGCCTGCCGGGCGCCGGCGAGGCCGAGGTGCTGATGCCCGAGGACGCCGGCCAGCCCCGCCGCATGGCGCGCGCGACGCTCGACGGCCTGTACCAGGGCTATGCGCTGTTCGCGCGCGCCGAATACCGGCTCGACGACCGCGCGCGCGCGACTTCCGCCGCGGCGCCCGAGGGCAACTGGTTCTGGAGCGTCATCACCCAGTACCGCAAGCTCTATGGCGAGGTGATCGCCGCGGCGGTGCTGGTCAACCTGCTGGCGCTGGCCGCGCCGATCTTCACGATGAACGTCTACGACCGCGTGGTGCCGAACCAGGCGACACAGACGCTGTGGGTGCTGGCGATCGGCGTGATGATCGCCTTCGGCTTCGAGTTCCTGCTGCGCATGCTGCGCGGCTATTTCATCGACACGGCCGGACGCGGCGCCGACCTGCAGCTGTCGTCGCGCCTGTTCGAGCACGTGCTGGCCATGCGCATGGCGGCGCGCCCCGGCTCGGCCGGCGCGCTCGCCAGCAACCTGCGCGACTTCGAGCACCTGCGCGATTTCTTCACCTCCGCGACGCTGGTCGCCGTCATCGATCTGCCGTTCGTGCTTCTCTACATCCTGATCGTTTTCATCATCGGCGGCGTGATCGGGCTGATCCCGCTGATGGCGATCCCGGCGGTGCTGGGCGTCGGCTTCATGCTGCAGGCGCCGCTGCGCCAGGTCGTCAAGCAGAGCTTCGAGGAGCAGACGCAGAAGCACGCCGTGCTGGTCGAGGCGATCAGCGGCATCGAGACCATCAAGGCGATGAATGCCGAGTCGCGGCTGCAGCGCACCTGGGAAGGCTATGTCGATGCCACGTCGCGCACCGCGACCCGATCGCACGGACTCTCGCTGCTCGCGGTCACCTTCGCGCAGATGGCCGCCAACCTGGTGAACGTGCTGGTGGTGATCGCCGGCGTGTACCTGATCTCCGGCGGGCGCCTGACGGTCGGCGGCCTGGTCGCCTGCACCATCCTGTCCGGCCGCGCGATGGCGCCCCTGGGCCAGGTCGCCTCGCTCCTGGTGCGCTTCCACCAGACCCTCAACTCGCTGCGCGCGCTCGACAAGCTCATGCAGCTTCCCGTCGACCGTCCGGCCGGGCGCTCCTACCTGTCGCGCCCGCGCCCGGCCGGCGCGATCGAGTTCCGCAACGTCACCTTCGCCTATCCCGGTCAGCGCGTGCCGGCGCTGCAGGGCGTGACCTTCCGCATACAGCCGGGAGAGAAGGTCGGGCTGATCGGCCGCATCGGCTCGGGCAAGAGCACGATCGAGCGCCTGATCATGGGGCTGTACGAGCCGCAGGACGGCGCGGTGCTGATCGACGGCGTCGACGCGCGCCAGATCGACCCGGCCGAGCTCAGGCGCTCGATCGGCTGCGTGCTGCAGGAGAACTTCCTGTTCTTCGGCTCGATCAAGGACAACATCGTGCTGGGCGCGTTCCACGTCGACGACGCGGCCATCCTGCGCGCCGCGCGCATCGCCGGCGTGGACGAGTTCACCAGCCGCCATCCGCAGGGGCTCGACATGCCGGTCGGCGAGGGCGGCCGCACGCTCTCGGGCGGGCAGCGCCAGTCGGTCGCGATCGCCCGCGCCATGCTGTTCGACCCGCCGATCCTTTTGCTGGACGAGCCGACGAGCTCGATGGACAATTCGACCGAGAACCGATTCAAGGCCCGGCTGCAGGAGATCCTGTCCGGCCGAACGCTGGTCCTGGTGACGCATCGCGGATCGATGCTGACGCTGGTCGACCGGTTGATCGTGCTCGACGGCGGCCGCATCGTCGCCGACGGGCCCAAGGACGACGTGATGAACGCCCTCGCCCGCGGCCAGATCCAGGCGGCGCAGACGTGAATCGCGGGCGCGGGCGACAGGAAGCGCGATGGCCAATGCATTGACCGCGTGGATCGGCCGGTTGACGGGGCGCTCGGACGAGGCGTTGAACCGCCGCGACGACGAGGCCGAAGGGCCCATCGGCGCCTTCGCCCGTCGCCTCAAGGGCATGCGCGCCTCGGCCGGCGGGCCCGTCGGCTACACGTGGCAGCCGCCGGCCCAGGGCGGAAGAGCCGACCGGCGCCGCCCACCCGCACCCTTCACCCCGCGACCGATGGAGGCGGCCAATCCGGCCGGCGGGTCCATGCGCACGGCCGAAGGCGGCGCCGAATGGAGCCTGCCGCGCGACGCCGGCCGGCCGGCCGATGCCGCGCCGACGGCAGGATCGGCCTTCGACCGCAGCGCGATCCCCGCCCCGATCGCGCGCATGACCGAGCGGCTCGGCCGCGTGGTCGAGGGCGGCGCGGGCATGGGCGGCGGCTTCACCCGCATGATCGACCGCATCACCGGCATGGGCGGCGACGGCGCGCCGCCGCCGAAGGAGGCGCAAGCCCCGGGCCCGATGCGGGGCCTCGGCTGGAAGGGCCCGCCGGTCGGCAGCGAGTGGACCGACGCCGAGCTGATCCAGGACGTCAAGGAGGCGAGCAAGCGCGAGACCTCGCGCCTGGCGCGCACGCTGCTGCGCTTCATCCTCGGCTTCCTCGCGGTTTTCCTGGTCTGGGCCGCGATCTTCCGCATCGACGAGGTGACTCGCGGCGAGGGCAAGGTGATCGCGTCGAGCCAGACGCAGGTGATCGCCAACCTCGAGGGCGGCATCGTCAACGCGGTCCTGGTGCGCGAGGGCGACGTGGTCGAGAAGGGCCAGAAGCTGATGCGCCTGGACAACCTGCAGGCCGTCGCGCAGTTCGCCGACAACCGGGCGAAATACCTGAGCCTGCTGGCGCAGGTGGCGCGGCTCACCGCCGAGATCAACGGCACCCCGGTCAACTTCCCGCCGGAGGTGGCAGCCGAAGCGCCCGAGGTGGTGCGCGCGGAATCGGCGCTGATGACCGCCAGGCTGACGCAGTTCGAGACGCAGATGCAGATCCTGCGCGACCAGCGCACGCAGCGCGCGCAGGAGCTGGCCGACCTGCGCAACAAGGCGGCGAAGCTGGAGCAGCAGCTGAAGCTGGCGCAGGAGCAGCTTGCGATCCTGGAGCCGCTGGCGGCCGAGGGCCTGGCGCCGCGCGTCGACGTGATCCGGGGCCAGCGCGACCGCACCCAGTCCGAATCCGACCTCGAATCGGCGAAGCTGCAGATCCCGCGCGCCGAGGCCGCGCTGCGCGAGGCCGAGCGCAAGATCGAGGAGAAGCTGCAGGCCTTCAAGGCCGAGGCGCAGAAGGAGCTGAACGAGCGCCGGACGCAGCTCGAGGGCGTCTCGGAGATGCAGCGCGCCGACCGCGACCGCGTCCGGCGCACCGAGATCATCTCGCCGATGCGCGGCACGGTGAAGCAGATCATGGTCAAGACGCTGGGCGGCGTGGTGAAGCCGGGCCAGGAGCTGGTCGAGGTCGTGCCGCTGGAGGACACGCTCCTGGTCGAGGCGAAGATCAGCCCGGCCGATGTCGGCTTCGTGCACGAGGGCCAGAAGGCGAGCGTGAAGGTCACCGCCTACGACTACTCGATCTACGGCGCGCTCGACGCCAAGGTCGAGGACGTCAGCGCCGATTCGATCATCGACCCGCAGGACCGCGAGCAGAGGCCCTATTTCCGCGTGCGCCTGCGCACGCAGAAGTCGGCCTTCGGCACGGCGGCGAAGCCGCTGCCGATCCAGCCCGGCATGACCGTCACCGCCGACATCCTGACCGGCGACCGCACCGTGCTGACCTACCTGCTGAAGCCCTTCTTCAAGACGCTGTCGAGCGCGCTGGGCGAGCGGTGACGACCCCGGCCGTCTTCATCCATGCCCTGCCCGCGCCGGGCCTCATTCCCGCGGCAGCGGCAGTTTCTCCTGCCGCAGGAAGCTGAGTTTGTCCCAGTAGCCGCGTTGGAAGACGATGCGGCCGTCGACGACGCGGAAGAACCCGCAGCCGCGGAGCCCCTTCGGGTCGCGCCACTCGAGGATCGCCCATTCGCCGTCCTCGAACAGGTTCTCGACGATGCAGACCATCTCGGCCGCGGCGAAGGCGGACGCGAACATCGCGCGGATGGCGTCGCGTCCGGCAACGGGCGCTTCCGCGACCTGGTGATTGACGGCGTCCGGCGCGTACATGGCCGCCAGCGCATCCGGATCGCGGCGGTTGAACGCCGCGACCCAGGCCATGACCCGGTCCCTCGGTGTCATCGGATCGAACCGCATGGTCCCTCCGCACCAACATATCGCCGCCCCGACGCCCTTGCACCGTACCGCCGCTCCGTCGCATGGTGCGGCCATGAACGATCTTGCCAGCGACTCCATCGGCGCCTTCATTCCCGGCGGACGCTTCGTCGTCGCGGGCAACGGCGAAGGGCCGCTGAAAGGGCTCACCTTCGCCGCCAAGGACATCTACGACGTCGCCGGGCGCGTGACCGGCTGCGGCAATCCGGACTGGGCGCGCACGCATGGACCCGCGGCGCAGAACGCGAGCTGCGTGCAGAAGCTGCTCGATGCCGGCGCCACACTCGTCGGCAAGACGATCACCGACGAGCTCGCCTTCAGCCTGATGGGCGAAAACGCGCATTACGGCACGCCGGTCAATGTTGCCGCGCCGGGCCGCGTGCCGGGTGGATCGTCCTGCGGCTCGGCCGCCGCGGTCGCGGCGCAGCAGTGCGACCTGGCGCTGGGCAGCGACACGGGCGGCTCGGTCAGGATCCCGGCCAGTAACTGCGGCCTCTACGGCATCCGCACCACGCACGGCCGCATCGCGCTCGACGGCACGATGGCGCTCGCGCCCAGCTTCGACGTGTGCGGCTGGTTCACGCGCGACGCAGGCCTGCTGCGGCGCGTGGGCGCCGTGTTGTTGCGCGCGACGCCGGGCGCGGCCCCGGCCTCGCCACCCTCCGGCCTGCTGGTCGGCGTCGACGCCTTCGGCGAGTCCGATGCCGCCGTCGCGCCCGCCCTGGCCGCGGCGCTCGGGCGCGCCGAGGCCGCGATCGGCCCGCGCCGCAGCGTGGCGGTGGCGCCGGGCGGGCTCGGCGCCTGGTACGAGGCGTTCCGCGTGCTGCAGGGCGCGGAGGTCTGGCGCGTGCACGGTCAATGGGTCACCCAGCACAAGCCGCGCTTCGGCCCCGGCGTGGCCGACCGCTTCCGCTGGGTGGCGACGGTCGACGCCGGCCAGGTCGCCGCGGCCGAGGCGGTGCGGCTGCATGTGCGCCGGCGCATGCACGAGCTGCTGCGCGACGGCGCCGTCCTGTGCATCCCGACCGCGCCGAGCATCGCGCCGCTGCGCAACCTGCCGGCGGCGGAGTCGGAACAGTTCCGCGTGCGCACGCTGATGCTGACCTGCATCGCCGGCCACGCCGGCCTGCCGCAGGTCACGCTGCCGCTCGGACGGATCGACGACTGCCCGATCGGCCTGTCGCTGATCGCCGCCCCCGGCCGCGACGAGACGCTGCTGGCGCTGGCGGAGCGGATCGGCGCCTGACGGGACTCAGCTGTCGTAGGCGACCAGCGACGTGAACGGCACGTCGAGATGCTTGCGGCCGTCGAGGAAGGTCAGCTCGATGATGGTCGCCGCGGCGCGCACGTCGGCGCCGCGCTCGCGCAGCAGGTTGATGGCGGCGCGCAGCGTGCCGCCGGTCGCCAGCAGGTCGTCGAGCACGACGACGCGCTGCCCGGGTATGACGGCGTCCTCCTGGATCTCGCAGGTGTCGCTGCCGTATTCGAGCTTGTAGGTGTGCCGCGCCACCGGTCCGGGCAGCTTGCCCTTCTTGCGCACCATCAGGAAGCCGCAGCCGAGCTTGAGCGCGAGCGGCGCCGCGACCAGGAAGCCGCGCGATTCGATGCCCGCGAGCATGTCCGGCTGGTGCTGCTTCACCGCGGCGGTCAGCAGCTCGACCGTCTCCTCCCAGGCCGCGGGATGCCGCAGCAGGGTCGAGATGTCGTAGAACAGGATACCGGGCTTGGGAAAATCGGGGATCGACCGGATGTGGTCCTTGATGTGCATCGCGCGCCCTTGCTCGAGAGATGAAGCTGAAGCGCCGGCATCCTAGGCGGCCGCTGAACCGGCCGCCAACCCAAAATGCCTGGCGCGCGGATCAGCGCGCGCCGGGGCGGCCGCTGATCCGGCCGCCAACCCAAAATGCCTGGCGCGCGGATCAGCGCGCGCCGGAGCGGCCGCCGTCCGCCTACTTCGTGGCCTGCTTCAGATAGGCGATGATCGCGGCGCGCTCCTCGGCCTTGGAGATGCCGGGGAATGCCATGCGGTTCTGCGGGATGAAGCCCTTCGGATCGGCGATGTACTTGTCGATCGTGGCCTCGTCCCAGGTGATGCCGGCCTTCTGCATCGCCTCCGAGAACTTGAAGCCGGGCTTGGTGCCGGACTTGCGGCCGAACAGCCCGTGCATGTTGGGGCCGACCCGGTCGGGCCCATTGGCCTCGAGCGTGTGGCAGGCTTTGCACTTGTTGAACGCCTTCTCGCCGGCGGCGGCCAGCGCGGCGCCGGCGGCGGCCGGCGCTGCCGGAGCGGCCGCCTGCGGCGCTGGCGCGGGTGGCGCGGC
>CAZLBB010000184.1:0-9582 GCA_964557415.1 uncultured Rhodospirillaceae bacterium | reverse complement strand
ATATGAGTCCATTTAAATATCTCGTCCAGACTCATGCCAAACCGTAGCGCATCGCTCTCGTAGATGTAGTCGCCCAGGAACAGCACGAGGTCGAGGTCCTCGGCCGCCATGTGCCGGTGCGCCGCATAGTAGCCCTGTTCGTATTGCTGGCACGAGGCGAAGGCGAAGTTGAAGCGGTCGATCGTGGCGCCGGGTGCCGGCGCGGTGCGCGTGCGTCCGACCGGGCTGGTCGCGCCGCCATGGTGGAAGCGGTAGCTGTACCAGCGCCCGGGCTGCAGGCCTGTCAGCTCGACATGGACGGCGTGCGCCAGCTCCGGCGTCGCCCGCGCGGTGCCGCGCCGGACGATGCGGCGGAACGCATCGTCCTCGGCCACCTCCCACTGCACCGCCGCCGACACCGGCGGCGGCGCGCCAGCGTCGCCCAGGATCAGGCGAGTCCAGAGCACCATGCCGTCCGGCCACGGATCGCCCGACGCTACGCCGAGCGCGAACGGGTCGAGCTGCGCGCTGGCAGCCGGGAACCGCAGCACGGCTGGTGCCGTGACGAGCGCAGCGGCGCCAGCGAGGAAGTGGCGGCGGGAGAGGGACAAGCGAGGCGGCGTGAGGTTTCGCATCAAGGTATGCTCATGTCGCGTCATGCCGAATTGCCATTGGTTATCCTAGGCCACAATGGATATCTGCCAGGCCGCGCCTTGCGTTCACGGGTCAAGGTTGGTACCTCGTGCAAGCTTCGTCTCTAACTAGGAAACAGCATATGGCAAACTCCGCCGCCCAGCAGTGGCAGTTCTGGATCGACCGCGGCGGCACCTTCACCGACATCGTCGGGCGCCGGCCTGACGGCACGCTTGTCACCCACAAGCTCCTGTCGGAGAACCCGGAGCATTATCGCGACGCCGCGCTGCAGGGAATCCGCGAGCTGCTGGGCGTGGCTGGCGCGGCACGGGTTCCGTCCGCGCGCATATCGGCGGTGAAGATGGGCACGACGGTCGCCACCAACGCGCTGCTCGAGCGCAAGGGCGAGCGCACGGCGCTGGCGATCACGTGCGGCTTCGCCGACGCCTTGCGCATCGCCTACCAGAACCGGCCGAAGATCTTCGCACGACACATCGTTCTGCCCGAGATGCTGTACGAGCGCGTGGTCGAGATCGACGAGCGCGTGGATGCGCAGGGCCAGGTGCTGACGACGCTCGACCTGGGCGCGGCGCGCAAGGGATTGCAGGCCGCCCACGACGCCGGCATCCGCTCCCTCGCGATCGTGTTCATGCACGGCTACCGCTACCCCGCACACGAGCGGGCGGTGGCCGAGCTCGCACGGGCCATCGGCTTCACCCAGGTCTCGACCAGTCATGAGGTCAGCCCGCTGATGAAGCTGGTCAGCCGCGGCGACACGACCGTGGTCGACGCCTATCTCTCGCCCATCCTTCGCCGCTATGTCGACCGCGTCGCCTCGGAGCTGGGCGACGTCCGCCTCATGTTCATGCAGTCGAACGGCGGGCTCACCGACGCGCATCGCTTCCAAGGCAAGGACGCAATTCTGTCGGGCCCGGCCGGCGGCGTCGTCGGCGCGGTCGAGACCGCGACCAAGTCGGGATTCGCCAAGGTGATCGGCTTCGACATGGGCGGCACGTCGACCGACGTGATGCACTACGACGGCGAGTACGAGCGCACCTTCGAGACATTGGTCGCCGGCGTGCGCATGCGCGCCCCGATGATGCACATCCATACCGTCGCGGCCGGCGGCGGCTCGATCCTGTTCTTCGACGGCGCGCGCTTCCGCGTCGGGCCGGAGTCCGCCGGTGCCAACCCTGGTCCCGCCTGCTATCGCCGCGGCGGTCCGCTCTCGGTCACCGACGCCAACGTGATGGTAGGCAAGATCCAGCCCGCCTTCTTCCGGCGCGTGTTCGGGCCGCACGGCGACCAGCCGCTGGACGACGAGATCGTGCGCCGGAAATTCGCGACGCTGGCGCGCGAGATCAAGGAGAAGACCGGCAGCGACCGCACGCCCGAAGAGGTGGCCGACGGCTTCCTCAAGATCGCGGTCGAGAACATGGCGAACGCGATCAAGCAGATCTCGGTGCAGCGCGGCTACGACGTGACCGAGTACACGCTGAACTGCTTTGGCGGGGCGGGCGGGCAGCATGCCTGCCTGGTCGCAGACGCGCTCGGCATGACGACGGTCTACATCCATCCCCTCGCCGGCGTTCTGTCGGCCTACGGCATGGGCCTGGCCGATCAGCGTGTCATGCGCGAGCGCGCCATCGAGCTGACCCTGGACGACGCGGCAGTGCCCGAGGCCGCCGGAGTGCTGGACCAGCTTGCCGCCGACGGCGTGGCCGAGATGCGCCGGCAAGGCGTGCCGGAGCCGCGCATCGAGGTGCGGCGGCGCGTGCTGGTACGCTATGCTGGCACCGATACGCCGATGTTGGTCGATTTCGCCGACCGCGCCGGGATCGTCGAGGCGTTCGAGGCGGCGCATCAGCAGCAGTACGGCTTCTTCATGCCGGAGAAGGCACACGTGATCGAGGCCGCCTCGGTCGAAGTGGTCGGCCGCTCCGAGCCCTCCGTCGAGGCTCCGCCGCCGGAGGCGGTCGAGGCCGCGCCCGAGGCGCTTGCGCGCGTCGCCATGTTCACCGAGGGGGAGCGGCACCAGACGCCGCTGTTCGACCGCGACAAGCTGGCGCCCGGCCAGGCGATCGACGGGCCGGCCATCATCATCGATGCCAACGCCACGACCGTGATCGAACCGGGCTGGCGCGCGAGCGTCACCGCGCTCAACCACCTCGTCCTCGAGCGGATCGTCGCCAAGCGTCGGCAGGCCGCGATCGGCACCACGGTCGACCCGGTCATGCTCGAGGTCTTCAACAACCTGTTCATGTCGATCGCCGAGCAGATGGGCGTGACCCTCGGCAACACGGCCTATTCGGTCAACATCAAGGAGCGGCTGGACTATTCCTGCGCACTGTTCGCCGCCGACGGCGCGCTCATCGCCAACGCGCCGCACATGCCGGTCCATCTGGGCTCGATGGGGGAGTGCGTGCGCACGGTGATCCGAGAGCGCACGGGCACGATGAAGCCCGGCGACGTCTACGTGCTGAACGCGCCCTACAACGGCGGCACGCATCTGCCCGACATCACCGTGGTCACGCCGGTGTTCCACACCGACAACAAGACCATCCTGTTCTATGTCGGCAGCCGCGGCCATCATGCCGATGTCGGCGGCATCACGCCCGGCTCGATGCCGCCGGACAGCCGCGTCGTCGAGGAGGAGGGCGTGCTGCTCGACGACGAGATGCTGGTCGAGCAGGGGCGCTTCCGCGAGAAGGAGATCTCGGCGCTGTTCGTGGGTGCCAAGTACCCGGCGCGCAACCTGCACCAGAACCTGGCCGACCTGCGCGCGCAGGTCGCCGCCAACGAGAAGGGGGTGCAGGAGCTGCGCCGCATGGTCGAGCATTTCGGCCTCGACACGGTGCAGGCCTACATGAAGCACGTCCAGGACAACGCGGAAGAACAGGTGCGCCGCGTGCTCGACGTGCTCAAGGACGGCAGCTTCGCCTACGAGATGGACGACGGCAGCGTCATCAAGGTGGCGATCTCGATCGACAAGAAGGCGCGGCGCGCCAGGATCGACTTCACCGGCACGAGTCCGCAGCGCCCGACCAACTACAACGCGCCCTCGGCCGTCTGCCGCGCCGCGGTCCTCTACGTGTTCCGGACGCTGGTCGACGACGACATCCCGATGAACGAGGGCTGTCTGAAGCCGCTCGACATCGTCATCCCCGACGGCTCGATGCTGTGCCCGCGCTATCCCGCCGCCGTCGTGGCCGGCAATGTCGAGACCTCGCAATGCATCACCGACGCGCTGTACGGCGCGCTCGGCGTCATGGCCGGCGCCCAAGGGACGATGAACAACTTCACCTTCGGCAACGACCGGCACCAGTACTACGAGACGATCTGCGGCGGCTCGGGCGCCGGCAACGGCTTCGACGGCACCTCGGCCGTGCACACGCACATGACCAACTCGCGACTCACCGACCCCGAAGTCCTCGAGTGGCGATTCCCGGTGATCCTCGAGAGCTTCGCCATCAACCGCGGCTCCGGCGGCGCCGGGCAGTGGCGCGGCGGTGACGGCACGATCCGCCGCGTGCGCTTCCGCGAGAAGATGACCGCCGTCATCCTCGCCAACCACCGCCGCATTCGCCCGTTCGGCCTCGCCGGCGGCGAGCCGGGCCGGGCTGGCCGCAACTGGGTCGAGCGCACCGACGGCACGCGCGTCGAGCTGACGGCCTGCGACAAGGCCGAGATGGATCCGGGCGACGTGTTCGTGATCGAGACGCCGTCGGGTGGCGGATACGGCCCGCCGGCCGCGCGCCACGTGGACCCGCCGGAGCGCCGGGCGGCGGAATAGGGCCCTCCGGTCTGCGCGAGCCTGGTCCTTCGACTCTTCGGCAAGCCCGGGGGTGGGGCGAGGCGAACCGGAAGCCGACCAACTCGAACCAAGAGCCCTCGTTCCAGCGCGTTCGCCGGGCCATAGCTCGCCGGGCGCACCCCGCCTTCGGCCTTGCGGGCTTTGCCGCCGCAGCCTTCGTCGCTTCGCCAGCAGAAGACTGGAAAGATGAGGCCGCGCAGTCCTGCTCCGATGATCAATCAATCGATTGACTATCAACCGATCGTTTGATAATAGGGGATATGCGCACCGCACCCGCAACGGTCCAGTTCATCGATCCGTCCGTCGACCCGAACGAGGAGCGGCTCGACCGCGTGTTCTTCGCGCTCAGCGACCCGGTGCGGCGCGCGATCCTGGCGCGCCTCGACGAGGCGCCGCTCCTGGTCCACGAGTTGGCGGCGCCATTCGAAATCTCGCTGCAGGCCGTCTCCCGGCACATCCAGGTGCTGGTGCGCGCCGGCCTCGTGCAGCAGGAGCGCACCGGTCGGATCAGCCGCTGCCGGCTCGAGGTTGGGCCGATCTTCCAGGCGGCGGTCTGGATCAATCGCTACAGCAAGTACTGGCAGGCGCAGTTCGACACCCTGGCCGTTTCGCTCGGTCAGATCGCCAAGCGCGGCGCGCGGCGCAAGCTGCGGCGGTGAGGCCCGGTTTCAACGCTGTCGAGGGAGCAACGACGGTGACACAGCATCAGATCGTCTCGGAGGCGGAATGGCTGGAAGCGCGCAAGCGCCTGCTGATGAAGGAGAAGGAGTTCACGAAGCTGCGCGACAAGCTGAGCCGGGAACGGCGCGCGCTGCCGTGGGAGCGGGTCGAGAAGGCCTATCTGTTCGACGGGCCGACCGGCAAGCAGACCCTCGCCGAGCTGTTCGATGGCCGCAGCCAGCTGATCGTCTATCACTTCATGTTCGCGCCGGACTCCGAGAGCCCCTGCAGGAGCTGCTCGTTCTGGGCCGACAATTTCGACGGCATCCTGCCGCACTTGAACCAGCGCGACGTCAGCTTCGCGGCGATCTCGCGCGCGCCGCTCGACAGGCTGCGGGCCTTCGCCAAGCGCGTGGGCTGGAGCTTCAATTGGCTCTCGTCGGGCGACGGCGACTTCAACTACGACTACCGGGTTTCGTTCCGGCCCGGGGACCGCGCCAAGGGCGTCGTGACCTACAACTTCGCCGATCGCCGGACCTCGATGGCCGATCTCCCCGGGATCAGCGTGTTCGCCAAGGACGCCGGCGGCGCCGTCTACCATACCTATTCGTGCTACGCGCGCGGCCTCGACATGCTCAACGCGGCCTACCACTACCTCGATCTCACCCCGAAGGGCCGCGACGAGGAAGGCCTGCCCTACACGATGTCCTGGGTCAGATACCGCGACCAGTACGGTACGTGAGGGATGGGAGGAGAGCGACCATGAAGTACGAGGACGGGCGGAAGCGGCTGCAGGCCTATCGTCGGCAGATCGCGGCGCTCCGCGGCAAGATGCGCAAGGTCCAGGCCGGGATCGCGCCCGAACCGGTCGGGGACTACGAGCTCGCGGGGTCCAGCGGGCCGGTTCGCCTGTCGCATCTGTTCGGCAGGAAGAGCGAGCTGTTCGTGATCCACAACATGGGCAGCGCATGTCCGTACTGCACGCTGTGGGCCGACGGGTTCAACGGCATCTATCATCACCTGGCCGACCGCGCCGGCTTCGCGGTGGTCACGCCCGATCCGGTCCCGGTGCAGAAGCGCTTCGCCAAGAATCGCGGCTGGCGCTTCCCGATGGCCAGCCACGCTGGCAGCAGCTTCGCCGAGGACATGGGCTATCGCGGCGAGAACGGCGGCTGGCTGCCCGGCATCTCCGTGTTCAGGCGCGAACGCGGCCGCATCCTGCGGGTCTCCGACGCGAGGTTCTCGCCCGGCGACGATTTCTGCACGATGTGGCACATTCTCGACCTGTTACCGGAAGGCGAGGTGGAATGGGCGCCGAAGTTCAAGTACGCCTGATCGCTGGCCGAACCATCGGAGGCACCGTTTGCACGAGCTTCTTCCTTCGCTCCCGTCGCTCCTCGCCTTCATGGCGGCCGGTCTCGCGCTCAACCTGACGCCCGGGCCGGACATGCTCTACTGCGCCGCGCGCGGCGCCGCGGGCGGCCGGCGCGCCGGCATCATCTCCGCCCTGGGCATCGGCGCCGGATGCCTGGCGCATACCGGTTTCGTCGCGCTCGGCCTCGCGGCGCTGCTCATGGCCTCGACGCTGGCCTACGAGGCGATCCGTTGGGGCGGCGCGATCTATCTCCTGTGGATCGCATGGCAGACCTGGTGCCAGGGCGAGCTGGCGCCGAACGCGGGCCTCGTGGAGCCAGCGGGCCATCGGCGCGTCTTCGCCCAGGGCGTGCTGATCAATGTGCTGAATCCGAAGGTGGCGCTGTTCTTCCTCGCCTTCCTGCCGCAATTCGTCGATCCGGCCGGCGGGAACGTGGCACTGAAGCTGGTCGTGCTCGGCCTGATCTTCAATTTCAATGGCACGATCGTGAACCTGGTCGTTGGCGCCCTCGCCGGCGAGGCGGGGCGGTTCCTGGCGCGGCATGCCGGCTGGTGGCGCTGGCAGAACCGGGTCACGGCCGCGATCCTGGCGGCGCTGGCTGCGCGCCTGGTTCTGGCACCGGGGCGTGCCTGACCGGCGGCTCGTCCTCGCTTGTAGCCTGCGCCTTCATGGCCTAGGTTCTGGGCAACGCGAACTATTCTCAGCTGAAGGTCAAGCCCATGGTCGCCAAGGCAGCGCCGCGCAACAGCGCGACGGTCGAGGAGCTCGCCGCCCGCTTCGGCGAGTGGCTGTCCACCTCGCCGGCGGTGCGCGAGCATCACGGCAAGGACGAGTCGCACTTTCCCTACGCACCGCCCGACGCGGTCGTGTTCGCGCAGTCGACCGCGGACGTGCAGGACGCCGTGCGCATCTGCGCCCGCCACAAGACGCCGATCATCCCCTATGGCACCGGCACGTCGCTGGAAGGGCATATCCTCGCGATCCACGGCGGCATCTCGCTCGATGTGAGCCAGATGAACAAGGTCCTGCGCGTCAGCCCCGAGGACCTCGACGTCACGGTCGAGGCGGGCGTGACGCGCAAGCAGCTCAACAACCATATCAAGGACACCGGCCTGTTCTTCCCGATCGATCCCGGCGCCGACGCCTCGCTCGGCGGCATGGCCTCGACGCGCGCCTCGGGCACCAACGCGGTGCGCTACGGTACGATGCGCGAGAACGTGCTGGGGCTGTCCGTGGTGCTGGCGGACGGGCGCGCGATCCGCACCGCGCGGCGCGCCAAGAAGTCGGCCGCCGGCTACGACCTGACGCGGCTCTTCGTCGGCTCGGAAGGCACGCTCGGCATCATCACCGAGGTGACCTTGAAGCTCTACGGCATCCCCGAGCAGATCTCCTCGGCCGTTTGCGCCTTCCCCAGCATCAAGGCGGCGGTCGACACCGTGATCGCCATGATCCAGTCGGGCATCCCGATCGCCCGCGTCGAGCTCCTGGGCGCGCCGCTGATCGAGGCGGTCAACAAGTTCTCCAAGCTCGACAACAAGGTGGCGCCGACGCTGATGTTCGAGTTCCACGGCACTAAGGCTGGCGTGGCGGAGCAGGTCGAGATGGTCGGCGCGCTGGCCAAGGACAACGGCGGCGACGATTTCCGCTGGGCGCACACGATGGAGGAACGCAACAAGCTGTGGCAGGCGCGCCACGACGCCTATTTCGCCGGCCTGCAGACGCGGCCGGGCTGCCGCGCCGTGTCGACCGACGTCTGCGTGCCGATCTCGAACCTGGCCGAGTGTATCGCCGGGACCGAGGCCGACATGGCGAAGGCGTCGATGCCGATCCACATCCTGGGCCATGTCGGCGACGGCAACTTCCACCTGATGATGCTGATCGACCCGAACAATCCGGACGAGGACAAGGAATCGCACGCGATCAACGAGCGCCTGGTGCAGCGCGCGCTGGCGCTCGACGGCACCTGCACCGGCGAGCACGGCGTCGGCATGGGCAAGCTCGACTTCCTCCTGGCCGAGCACGGCGACGCGATCTCGGTCATGCGCGCGATCAAGAAAACGATGGACCCGGACAACATCCTCAATCCGGGGAAGATTCTGCGGATGAACTGAGGGGTCTGCGTCAATCATTCTTCGAGACGCCTCCTGAGCCCGTCGAAGGGCGGGCTCCTCAGGATGACACGTTCGTTTGTCGCTCAACAGAACCGCGTCATCCTGGGGAACGAGCGAAGCGAGTGTCTCGAAGCGTGAGAAGCGCGGACCAGCAGGCGATTCCTACACGTTGAACCGGAACAGCATCACGTCGCCATCCTGCACGATGTAGTTGCGGCCTTCGAGTCGCATCTTGCCGGCGTCCTTGGCGCCCTGCTCGCCGCCGCAGGCGACATAGTCGGCGTAGGAGATCACCTCGGCGGAAATGAAGCCGCGCTGGAAGTCGGTGTGGATCACGCCGGCGGCCTCTGGGGCGGTCGCGCCGCGGCGCACCGTCCAGGCGCGCGCCTCCTTCGGCCCGGCGGTGAAGTAGGTGATGAGGCCCAGCAGCACATAGCCGGCGCGGATGACGCGGGCGAGGCCGGTTTCCTTGAGGCCCAGGCTGTCGAGGAACTGGGTGCGCTCCTCGGGGTCGGTCAGCTGCGCCACCTCGGCCTCGATCGCGGCCGAGACGACGACCGAGGCCGCGCCCTCCTCCTTCGCGCGCTCCTCGACGCGCCTGGAATGCGCGTTGCCGGTCGCGGCGCTCGCTTCCTCGACATTGCAGACATAGAGCACGGGCTTGGACGTCAGCAGCTGCAACTGGCGTAGCGCCTCCATCTGCTCCGGCGGCAGCTTGACCGTGCGCGCCGGCTGGCCGTCGCGCAAGGCGGCCAGCGCCGGCTCCATGACGGCGAGCTGCGCCTTGGCTTCGGCGTCCTGGCCGCGCGCCTTCTTCTGCGCCGCGGTGACGCGCTTCTCCAGGCTGTCGAGATCGGCCAGCATCAGCTCGGTCTCGACCGTCTCGGCGTCGCGGATCGGGTCGACGCTGCCTTCGACATGCACGATGTCGCTGCTCTCGAAGCAGCGCAGCACGTGCACGATGGCGTCGACCTCGCGGATGTTGGCGAGGAACTGGTTGCCGAGGCCCT
>CAZLBB010000183.1:0-9660 GCA_964557415.1 uncultured Rhodospirillaceae bacterium | reverse complement strand
TGCTGCCGAAGAACATCCTGATGATCGGCCCGACCGGCGTCGGCAAGACCGAGATCGCGCGCAGGCTCGCCAAGCTGGCGCAGGCGCCGTTCCTCAAGGTCGAGGCGACCAAGTTCACCGAGATCGGCTATGTCGGCCGCGACGTCGAGCAGATCGTGCGCGACCTGATGGAGATCGCGCTCAGCATGACGCGCGAGAAGATGCGCAAGGAAGTGGCGGCCAAGGCCGAGCTGCGCGCGGAGGAGCGCGTGCTGGACGCGCTGGTGGGCGAGAGCGCCACGGTCGAGACGCGGCAGAAGTTCCGCAAGATGCTGCGCGAGGGGCAGCTGGCCGAGCGCGAGATCGAGGTCCAGGTCGCCGACACCGGCGCCGGCGCGTTGCCGACCATCGACATCCCCGGCATGCCGGGCGCGCAGATGGGCATGGTCAACCTGAGCGACATCCTGGGCAAGGCGTTCGGCCAGCGCACCAAGCCGCGGCGCATGAACGTCGCCGACAGCTACGAGCTGCTGATGCAGGAGGAGAGCGACAAGCTCTTGGACCAGGAGAAGGTGACGGCGGCGGCCAGGGCCGCGGTCGAGCAGAACGGCATCGTGTTCATCGACGAGATCGACAAGATCAGCGCGCGCTCCGAGCGCATCGGCGGCGACGTCAGCCGCGAGGGCGTGCAGCGCGACCTGCTGCCGCTGATCGAGGGCACGTCGGTCCCAACCAAGCATGGCACGGTCAAGACCGACCACATCCTGTTCATCGCCTCGGGCGCCTTCCACCTGGCGAAGCCGAGCGACCTGCTGCCCGAGCTGCAGGGCCGCCTGCCGATCCGCGTCGAGCTGAGGGCGCTGGGCAAGGAGGACTTCCGCCGCATCCTGACCGAGCCCGAGGCGAGCCTAATCCGCCAGTACAAGGCGCTCTTGAAGACCGAGGAGGTCGAGCTCGACTTCACCGAGGACGGCATCGACGCCATCGCCGAGCTCGCGGCCGAGATCAACGCCTCGGTCGAGAACATCGGCGCCCGCCGCCTGCACACGGTGATGGAGCGCCTGCTGGAGGAGATCAGCTTCACCGCCACCGACACGCCAGGCGCGGTGTTGAAGATCGACGGCGCCTATGTGCGCGACAAGGTCGCGGGGCTGGCGAAGAACTCGGATATCAGCCGGTTCATCTTGTAGCGTACCGCTCCGGCGGGGCGCCAAGGAGCGGCGGCGCGTATTCGCGTGCTATAGTTGGCCCGTCGGTCCATCGACGGCGCCTGCAACGCATGACCGCACCCGCAACCAGCCCGTCCGCCGTCAAGGCCTATCGCCATGGCACGCATCGGGCGTTGCCTCCGAGTGAGACGGTCGATCGCGTCCGGCCGTTCCTGGCCACATTCGGCATAACGCGCATCGCCAATCTGACCGGCCTCGACAGGGTCGGCATTCCGGTGGTCATGGTCTGCCGGCCCAATTCCCGTTCGAGCGCGGTGTTCCACGGCAAGGGCATCGACATGGCCGCGGCGAAGGCGTCGGGACTCATGGAGGCGATCGAGACCTGGCACGCCGAGCACGCGGAGTTGCCGCTCCGGCTCGGCAGCGTGTCCGACCTGGCGCGGGCTCTCCGCCTGGTGGACGCGGACGACCTGCCGAAGATCCCGAACAGCAGGTACCGTCCCAGCCTGCCGATGCTGTGGGTCGAAGGCGAAGACCTGATTTCGCGCGAGCGGACCTGGGTTCCGTACGAGGTCGCTCATGCCAACGGCGCCGCCGGCGACCTGCCGGGCCGTGGTTCCTTCGCGGCCAGCACCAACGGGCTCGCCTCGGGCAATCACCGGCTGGAAGCGGTCAGCCACGCGCTGTGCGAAGTGATCGAGCGCGACGCCACGAGCCTGTGGAACCACGGCAGCCCGGCGAGGCAGGACGCCACGCGCCTCGACCTGGCGAGCATCTCGGACCCTGCCTGCCGGTCCGTGCTGCAGCGCCTCGAAGAGGCCGAACTCGATGCCGCGGCATGGGACATCACGAGCGACGTGGGCGTGCCGGCGTTCCTGTGCATGATTGCGGAACGGTCCGGCGCGCCCGGCCATGTCGGCCGCGGCGCGGGCTGCCATCCGATTCCCTCGATCGCGCTGCTGCGCGCCTTGACCGAGGCGGCGCAGGTGCGCACGACCTATATCGTCGGATCGCGCGAGGACATCGAGCACGACGACTATCGCCCGGCCACGCTGGAACGCAGGAGCCGTCGAACGCGCGAAATGATGCGCCCCGTAAAGGCCGCGCGCGACTTCGCGCAGACCGCCGGCCGGAGCTTCGACCGCTTCGACGCCGAGGTTGACTGGATCCTGGAGCGCCTGAAAGGCGTCGGCGTGCGCCAGGCCGTCGTCGTGGACCTGGCGCGCCCAGAATTCGATATCGCCGTCGTCCGCGCCGTGGTCCCCGGGCTGGAAGGCTCGGACCATCACGCCGGCTATACGCCGGGGCCGCGGGCGCAGGCGCTCGCCGCCCGGCGGACATCCGCGAGCCGGCGATGAGCCTATCGTCCGCGGACGTCTACGTCTTCCTCGGCCCCAGCCTGCGGCGGGACGATGCCGCGCGGGCGCTGGATGCGACCTTCCTTCCGCCGGTGGCGCAAGGCGACGTGTACCGGATCGCGTTGCGCCGGCCACGGGCAATCGGCATCGTCGACGGCTATTTCAGCGGGGCGCCGTCGGTCTGGCACAAGGAGATTCTTTGGGCGCTGTCCGAAGGTATCCCCGTTTTCGGCAGCGCCAGCATGGGCGCGCTGCGCGCCGCCGAGCTGCACGCCTACGGCATGGCCGGGGTCGGGCGCATCTTCGAAGCCTTCCGCGACGGCCAACTGGAGGACGACGACGAGGTCGCCGTGACGCACGGGCCCGAAGAGACGGGCTACATCGCCACCTCGGAACCCATGGTCAACATCCGCGCGACCCTGGCGCGCGCGGAAGCGGACTCGATCATCAGCGTGTCCGCACGCCACGCGTTCGTGTCGGTCGCCAAGGCGTTGTTCTTCGCGCGGCGCGACTGGCTGACGATCCTGGCCGAGGCGCAGGGCGTCGATCCGGCCGAGCTGGCGGCACTGCGGGACTGGCTTCCGCAAGGCCGCGTGGACCAGAAACGGGCGGACGCCCTGGCCATGCTAGGGACGATGCGCGACGCGCTTTCGCGGCCGGCCCGGCCTATGCCGGCCTTCCAGTTCGAGCGCACGCATTTTTTCGACGAGCTGGCCGGGCGTTGCGCCGGCCAGACCAACCCGGGTCGGCCGAGCGCCGCCGGGTCGGCCGCTTCCGTGATCGAAGAGCTGCAGCTTCGCGGCGCCGAATCCTATGGCCGCGTCAGGGCACAGGCCCTGCTGCGCCGGCTCGCCGCGGACGAGGGGCGCCAACGCGGCATCGTCGCCTCGCCGGAGGCTCTGCGCGAGACCCTGACCGGCTTGCGCACGAACCTCGGGCTGTTTACGCGCGCGGAATTGGACGCATGGCTTGCGCGCAACGACCTGGACGCGGCGACGCTCGAGCAGCTCTTGGAAGACTTGGTGTTGCGCGACATCGTCACTGCGGCTTCCGGCCCCGTCGTCGACCGGCAGGTGCTGGACGAGTTGCGGCTGCGCGGCGAGTACGCAGAGCTGGCCGAGCGCGCGCGCCGCAAGCAGGCGGTCCTCGCCGCTCGCGGGCTCGACGGTGTCGATGTCGCGCGCGCCTGTCCCGGGATTCCCGAGCTTCGCCAATGGTTCTTCCAGCAATGCCTGGGCATCGCCGTGCCGGACGATCTTCTTGCCTACGTGCGCGAGTTGGGAATTTCCAGTGTCGCCGACTTGGATAGTGCATTGCAACGTGAGTGGGTTTATCAATTATCCGTAGAAAAATAGCATTGTCCATGCTGGCGGGGGCGACATGGTGCGCTTGTGCGTGTTCGCATGACCGGCGTCGCGGCCACGGCGGGCACCCGCTTCAGGCTTTTCCCGCAGGCTCCCTTTCTGCATCCCGGACGGCCGCCGGAAACCGTTGAGATTTCCAGTTCGCCCGGCTCGATCGGGCCGGGCCCGTGCGACGACCGCATCTACCTGATCAACCCGATCGGCAAGCGGCGGCCCTACGGCGTCAGCCGCGGACCGCTTGGAACGCCGCACCTCGAACTGCCGCCCTGGCCGGGCGCGATCCTGCGTCCGGTCCAGCCCGACGCCGACGGGCACTTCGACCACATTCCGGTCGACGCGCCGGAATTCGCCGAGGCGCACGTGTTCGGCGTGCTGCGCTTCGTGCTCGATGTGTGGGAACGCTATTTCGGCCGGCCGATCCCCTGGCACTTCGCGCGCGACTACCGGCGCCTGGAAGTCGCCATGCTTCCCGCCTTCGACAATGCGCATGTCGGCTACGGCTTCATGGAGGTCGGCGCGCACCACGACCGTGACGGCACCGTCGTGCCGTTCGCGCTGAATTTCGACGTCATCGCGCACGAGTTCGGCCACCTGATCATCTACGGAACGCTCGGCATCCCCGACAGGTCGGCGCGGCAGGGCGAGTATTTCGGCTTCCACGAAACCGCCGCCGACATGACCGCGCTGATCGCGTCGCTCCATTTCGAGTCGGTGATCGACGACCTGCTCGAGGAAACGCACGGCAATCTCTACGCCTACAACGAGCTCAACCGCTTCGCCGAGCTGTCCGCCACGACGCAGATCCGCATGGCCAGCAACTCGGTCAAGCTGTCCGCGTTCGCCGCTGGCTGGGAGGACGAGCACGAGCTGTCGCAGCCGCTGACCGGCGCGCTGTTCGACATCCTGGTCGACGTGTTCCAGGAGAAGCTGGTCGAGCGCGGGCTGATCGGCCGCGATATCGCGGATCTCGGCCGGCAGGTGGAGACCGATCCCGACAATGCGCTGGTCGTTCAGGCGGTGTTCGATGCGGCCTATCCCGGCCACGAAGACGAGTTCCGCGCGGCGCTGATCGAGGCGCGGGACTACATGGGTACGGTCTTTGCCGCGACGTGGAAGCGACTGTTGCCGGACTACTTCACCTATGTGGAGGTAGCGGAAGTCATGCTCGCGGTCGATCGCGCCTTGACTAGCGGTCGCTATCGCCGAGCGCTGGTCGAGAGCTTCCATTGGCGCGAGGTCGGGTTCATTACGGTGGGTCCGCGCCTGACGCCGCCGGACATCGGAAGTCACTCTTTTTCTGAGCGCACACTCGTCCCGGCCGATCGATACCGGCTAACCCCTTTGTTGCACCGCGGACGAATGCTGGAAGCGCGAGGAACACAACTTCGAAAGGCGAGGAGTAGATAAACATGGCCGAAACACTACTAACTCCATCTCTAGTGAAATTGTATGGGCGTATTGTCGAAGGGTTGAGCTATAGTGAAGAAAATATCTCTACTCAGCTGGGCGATAACCTATTTCTTCGACGTCAACTGAGCGCGCCAGGTTCAAGGTTTGCGAGGATTTATGGCTTTAGTTTTGAAGGTTCTTATTACGATCTACGTAGCCCAACCATTGTCCTCGTGCACGGCGATGGTACCCCAATTGAGGCGATGAATGTAGAGATTGATGCCCAGCCTATTGAGGCGTTGGATCGTTTGTTTTTTAATTCTATAGACCTTATTAGAGACGCAAGAAATTTAAATGCAAAGGAAGCTTTGCTAAAAATCAGCCGTAATATTACGGTTTCCACGACAAGCATCTCGAACCACTCAGATGATCCGGTAGTTGTGGTATCAATGTTGAAAAAAATACGGCAGCTTGCAAAATCCGGCAAGCAAATCGCACAGACACTTACGGTTACGGACAAAGACACACAAGCGGAAATCACTGCAATAATAAATGCAGCACGAGACCTTGCAAACGGGTCAAACGCCATCCTTGGTGCGAATACCTTTAATGTAACGCGCGGCGGTCGTACTCTCACAGATGAAGCGGGCGTCGCGGCAAAGGATTGGGAGTTCGGCCCCGACATTCGAATGTGGGAATACGATAAGAACGATTTTTCACTTCGTATGGATATCGAGTCAGGTCCACTGGAGCATATTCTTGCAAGTGCTTTAGCGCGAGGTAGTTCCGGACTTTCCAGTGGTGCGGATTTGCGTAGCGGTGCTGATCTACGGAGCGGGGCGGACTTGCGCAGTGGCGCAGACCTTCGTAGCGGAGCAGATTTGCGTAGCGGTGCTGATCTACGGCGGCGATAGCCGTACTACCACATTGACGGGACTAAGAAGCACGGCACATCAACGAGAGGACTGGACATGCCTAATACCTACACTGGATCTGACAACGGCGGCGATATCCTGATTGCTTTTCAAAATGCTCTCACGGATGTCCCCCCCAACAAGAAATGGAGTCTCACGTCCATAACAGGGGAAAAATCAAACGGCGCGAACGTGGTGACGGTAACACTCACGGAAGTGCCTTCACCTGCACGGGCCAGTACGCACCTTAAGAAGAAATAGCGCGGCCGCGCTGTCCGCGCAATGTGGCCCTTTAACAATGACCGGTTCTCCCATCTCGCTCCGAACCATCCCACCGCATGTGCACCTTCTCCTCGCCCTTCCGGATCACGCGAAACCCGAGCCGCCGGTAGAGCACGGCGGCCGGGTTGCCGCGGATCACGTTGAGCGCGATGGGCTTGCCGGCGCGTTGGGCGCGGTCCTGCAGCGATCGGATCAGCCCCGTGCCGATGCCGTTGTTGCGAAAGCGATCGACCAGGTGCAGCTGGCTTAGGTGAAAGCCGCGCGGCGACTCCGATACTTGCATCCAACCGATGTCCAGTCCGCGCAGGCGGACGATCCTGGATTCGTCGACCCGGAAGCCGCGGCGGAAGCGGGCGGCGACGCGCGCCGCATCCCACAGCCCCAGCGGAACGAGGCGCTGGCGCATGCCGGCGCGATAGAGGCGGGCGGCGAAGCCGAAGTCGGACGGCCGCGCATCGCGGAGCGACACGGCCGCTTCAGGGATGATGCGTCCTGCCATCAAGCCGCCATCGCCCGCCGCCCCGGGCCTCGTTTCGCCGCAACGCCGGGCCCGGCTTCCCGTACCGCCCGGCCGGGCGGCGATCTTCGCACGACCGCGTTGCACCCAGCCCGCGCAGCGTAAATAATGCTCTTCGGCCATTGATCGCGCAATGAGCGAGTCCATGGGACAAGAGGACACGCACAGGGCCACGGGAACGCCCGGCCTGCAGCGCAGGCTGGCGGCGGTGATGTTCGCCGACCTGGTCGACTACAGCCTCCATCTCGAACGGGATGAAGCCAGGAACGTCGACCATGCGACGCGCTCGATCGAGCTGTTCCGCTCGCTCATCGGCGACTATGGCGGACAAGTCGCCAACGTGGCGGGCGACGGCATCCTGGCGCTGTTCGACAGCGCCGAGCGCGCTGTGCGCTTCGCCATCCAGATGCAACAGGAATTCCGCGACCAGGCCGTCTGGAGCGACGGCGCCCCGATCCAGTTCCGCATCGGCATGAACATCGGCGAGGTGATGATCGGCGGCGAGAACGTTTCCGGACATTGCGTCAACGTGGCGGCACGCCTGCAGGGCCTCGCCGAGCCGGGCAGCATCTTGATCTCGGGACACCTGCGCGCCGCCCTGCGCAACATGGCAGACATAGCGCTGCGGCCATTGGGGCCGCAGACGCTCAAGAACATCGCCGAGCCGGTCGAAACCTTCGCGATCGGCCAGCCGCGCCCCGCCCCCGCGTCCTTCGCCGAGCCCGTCCGCGCCGTCCCGACTATCGAGGTGTCGCGCCATCCCTCGGTCGCCGTGCTTTCGCTCATCAATCTGTCCGGCGATCCGGACAACGATCACCTGTGCGAGGGGATCGCCGACGACATCATCGCCAACCTCAGCCGGTTCCGCAGCCTGATGGTGATCGCCCGGCATTCGGCGTTCCTGTTCAGCCTCAAGTCCTATCCGCCGCGCGAGATTGGGCGGCGCCTGGGCGTCCGGTATCTGTTGAGCGGCAGTCTGCGCCGCTCGGGCAAGCGCGTGCGCATCGCCGTCGAGCTCATCGACGCCGAGTCCGAGTCGGTGCAGTGGTCCGACCGGTTCGACATCGCGATCGCGGAACTGTTCGACCTGCAGGACGAGATCGCCGGCGCCGTCGCCTCGCGCCTGGCCGTGCAGATCGATTTCGCCGAACGCCGCCAGGAATCGCAGCACCCGCGCGACATGCGCGCCTATGGCCTGGTGCTGCGCGGCCAGAACCTGGTTCTGCAATACACGCGCGAGGCGAACGCCCACGGGCGGCGGCTGTTCGAGGAGGCGGTCGATGTCGCGCCGGAATACGGGCGCGCGTTCAGCGCCATGTCGAGGACGCACAATCTGGACTGGCGCTATTCCTGGTCCGCCGCGCCCGACCGGTCGCTCGACACTGCGGTGGAGCTCGCCCATCGCGCCGTGCAGCTTGATCGCCTGGATGCGCGCGGATTCGCCGAGCTGGGCTTCGCCAACCTGTACAAGAAGTACCACGATGCGTCGCTCGCGGAATATGGGCGCGCGACGGCGCTCAATCCGAACGACGCCGACATCATCGCGGAATATGCCGACTCGCTTGTCTATGCCGGACAGCCGAAGCGATCGCTCGAGCTGCTCGAGCGCGCCATGCGCCTCAATCCGTACTATCCGGACTGGTATCTCTGGTACATGGCGGACGCCTACAACGCATTGGGGCGCCCGCGCGACGTGATTTCGACCGTCCAGCGCATGCAGAATCCGGCCGAAGGGCGGCGCATGCTGGCCGCGAACTACGCGCATCTCGGCATGATGACGGAGGCGCGCGAGCAGGCGCAGGAGGTCATGCGGCTGCATCCGGAATTTACCATCGCCCGCTGGCGCTACCGGCCGCCCTACCGGGACCAGGCCGTTCTCGAGCGCTATGTGGAAGGGCTGCGCAAGGCCGGCTTGCCGGATTGATGCACTGCCGGCCTCGCGGGATCTCAGCCCCCGCCCATCTCCCTCAGCATCCGCTCGACCTGCTCGTCCGTGAGCTTGCCGATGTCGCGCGCGATGCGGTTGGCGAGCTCGGTGCGGCGCGGGTCGAGGCCCGACGTGTCGACCACGACGCGGGGATGGCTGAGCTCGGCCAGGCGCTGCAGCTCCTCGGCGTCGTCCCAGATGATGTTGAAGAAGCTGCAGACCTTGCGCACGAAGTAGCGCGAGGGCCGGCCGCGCTGGCCGTGCTCGAGGGCGGAGAGATAGGCCGGCGTCACGTCGAGCGCGGCCGCCATGTCCTTCAGCTTCACGCCGCGCTCGGCGCGCATCGCGCGCAGTCTCGCGCCGAACGGGGTCACGGCTCGCGCCGGCGCTTCAGCAGGAGATAGAGCGCGCCTGATCCGCCGTGGCGCGGCTGCGCCGGGCAGAAGGCCAGCAGCCGCGCGCGATGCGGCGCCTCGTTGAGCCAGCGCGGCACCTCGGACCTGAGCACGCCGGGCTCGCCCGGGCTCTTGCCGCCTTTGCCGGTCACCACCAGCACGCAACGCCGGCCCTGCGCCGCCGCGCGTTCGAGGAACTGGTCGAGCGCGCGATGCGCGCGCTCGCGGTCCATGCCGTGCAGGTCGAGCTTGCCGTCGATCGGCAGCTGGCCGCGGCGCAGCTTGTCGTGCGTGCTGCGGTCGAGGCCGGGCGCGGCGGCGGGGCCGAGCGGCGGCGGCGCGCCCGGCGATGGCGGGCCGACCGGG
>CAZLBB010000182.1:0-9848 GCA_964557415.1 uncultured Rhodospirillaceae bacterium | reverse complement strand
ACGCTCGGCATCCTGATCCCGCCCTCGGTCGTGCTGGTCGTCTACGCCATCCTGGCCGAGCAGAACATCGCCAAGCTGTTCCTCGCCGCCTTCGTTCCGGGGATCATCGCCACGGCCGGGTATATGACCGTCATCGCCGTCTACGTGCGCGTGAAGCCGGGGTCGGGGCCGGCCCTGCCGCGGGCGACGGCTGCCGAGCTGTGGGACAGCTTCAAGCAGGTCTGGCCCGTGGCGCTGATCTTCGCGCTGGTGATCGGCGGGCTTTACGCCGGATGGTTCACGCCGACCGAGGGCGCGGCGGTCGGCGCCTTCGGCACCGGGGTGCTTGCGCTCGTCAGCGGCGGCCTCGATCGCCACGGCCTGGCGGCTTCGATGCTCGGCACAGCCGAATCCACCGCGATGATCTTCCTGATCCTGTTCGGCGCGGACATGTTCAACGTGTTCCTGGCGCTGACGCAGATGCCGGTCGAGGCGGCGCGGCTGATCGCCGAGAGCGGCCTGCCGCCGATGCTCGTGCTGATCGCCATGCTGCTGCTCTACCTGGCGCTCGGCTGCGTCATGGATTCGCTGTCGATGATCCTGCTGACGATACCGATCTTCTTTCCCATCATCATGGGACTGAATTTCGGCCTGTCGCCCGAGGAGACGGCAATCTGGTTCGGCATCCTCGTGCTGAGCGTCGTGGAGATCGGCTTGATCACTCCGCCGGTCGGCTTGAACGTCTTCATCATCAGCGGCGTGGCCAAGGATGTGCCGATGTACGACACGTTCCGCGGCGTCGCCGTCTTCCTGGTTTCCGATGTCGTGCGAACGGCCCTGCTGATCGCCGTGCCGGCGCTGTCGTTGGTTGCCCTATGGTCGTTGTGACGGGCGGCGGACGCCAGACATGCGAACGCCCGGCCAGGGGGGGACCGGGCGTTCTAGTCGCTCCGTACGGAACCCGTGATCGGCAGGGGATTTCCGACCGCGGGTGCCCGGCTCCTTGCGGAACCGAGCGCTTCTTCATCCTAGATGGGGTCCACGGTGGTCGGCCCCACCATGCGAGGCGCAACTCAGCCATGCGAGTTTCGCATGGCTCGTGACCGCGTCAGCCGCCGGGGGAACAACGCGCAGCGATTGCTGCGCGGCGTGCTGGACGGGTTGCTCGGCTACCATCTCCGCCGCGCGCAGGTCGCCGTGTTCCAGGACTTCGCCGCCACGATGCACGGCATGGACATCACGCCCGGCCAGTTCGGCGTGCTGGCGCTGATCCAGGCCAATCCCGGCCTGACGCAAAGCGCGCTCGGCGAGGCGATGGGCGTCGACCGCTCCACGGTAGTGGCGGTGATCGACCGGCTCGAATCGCGCGACCTTGTCCGCCGCGCGCCTTCGCCGACCGACCGCCGCTCCTATGCCCTGGTGCTGGGCGAGGAAGGCGCGCGCCGCTTTGCGGCGGCGCTGAGGCGCGTCCGGAACCACGAACGGCGAATCGCCCGCCGCCTGACGGCGGCCGAGCGCGCGACCCTGATCGACTTGCTACGCCGCGTTGGTTAGGGCGGGCCTGGCCCGCTGCTCGGCGCGCTGGCGCACGGCGCGCTGGAACTCGCCGAACATCGCGCGCGACAGGGCCCATTCCATCGCCTTCGGATGCTCGGGGTGCCATTGCACGCCGACCGCGAAGCTCGCGGCGGCTTCGACGCGTACTGCCTCGACCAGTCCGTCCGGGGCGCTGGCCTCGACCACCAGGCCCGCCGCCAGCCGGTCGATGCCCTGGGCGTGCAGCGAGTTCACGTCGGCCGCGCTCGCGCCGCCTGCGAGGGCGCGCAGATAGCCGCCGGGCGGCAGGGCGACGGGGTGGGCGACGCGGTAGCGATCTTCCGGGGGCAGCGTCTTGTCGGAGCGGTGGTCGAGCTTGCCGTCGACCTCCTGGACGCGCTGATGCAGCGTGCCGCCGAGCGCGACGTTCAGCTCCTGGATGCCGCGGCAGATGCAGAAGATCGGGACGCCGCGGGCAAGCGCCGCGCGGATGAGCGGCAGGGTCGTGGCGTCGCGCGCCGCGTCGTGCAGCGTGCCCGGCACGCTCGGCTCGCCGCCGTAACGATGCGGCTCGACGTTGGACGGGCTGCCGGTGAACAGGATTCCGTCCAGCCGCTCCACCAGCTCGCCGGCGTCGTAGTGATCGCCCAAAGCAGGCAGCAGCAGCGGCAGGGCGCCCGTGCCATTGACGACGGCGGATACGTATTTCTCGCCGACCGAGTGGGACCGGCTGTGGTCGTGCTGCTTCAGGCAACTGGGAATGCCGACAACCGGCAGGACCGATGAGGTTCCGATCATGAACATCCTCTGCCGCAATCAATGCCCGCCAGCATAGCGACGCGCCAGCCCCGCGCCCATGTTTCTTCCATGATGGATTCGGCCGCGCAAGCGCTGTTGACCTGAAGGGCGTTGTCGCCGGCGCATGGCTGGTGCTGCTGTTCCCGGCAGAGCGCGCCTTCCCCGCCGCGCCGGCACCGACGGGCGCCGCGCTGAGGCCGCCGGCCTCGGGCGCAACGCGCGCAACCTCGGGCTCTGGCTCGCCGATGCCGCGCTGTCGCTCCCGGGCCGTCCTGCCACTCGCCGCCGCCGCGTCCGACGTGGCGCCGTAATGGCGGCCGGACTGGTGGTCGGGCGCGCCGGGCTTGGCGCTCGGCCGGCTGCTGCGGCCGTTCCGGCCGCAAAAAAAGCGCGGCCCGCGGGCCGCGCTATCTCCTCTACCGGGCCTTCCTCGTCAGTTCGCGCTGCGGCCCTGGTTGCGGATCACCTTGGTGTTCTCGAACTTGAACAGCTTCGGGTCCAGGTTCACGCCGAGCCGCGGGTCGAAGATGGCGACCTCGACGGTGGTGCCCTTGGAGTCGACGATCGCCCATTTCTTCACCTCGATCGGGCGCTCGGTGAAGGTGATGATCACCTGGCCGTCCTTCGGGCTCTTGGTCTGCACCAGCGTGATGCGGATGATGCCCGGGCGCCGCTCGACGTTGGTCACCGTCACGTTGCCCGACAGCTTCACCTTGTCGCTGAGCAGGAACTCGAGCGGCGTCGAGCCCAGCGGCACGAAGGTCGGCGTGTCGAGCTCCTTGTCGTAGAACACGACCTGGGCGCCGTCGGCCACCAGCAGGTACGGCACCGGCGGGTCGTACTCGAAGCGCAGGCGTCCCGGCCGGGCGATGAACAGGTTGCCCTCCGCGGTCCGGCCGTTCGGCGACAGCTGCAGGAAGCGCGCCTGCAGCGTCGTGATCGCGTTGAAGTACTCCTCGATCCGCTGCAGATCCTTCAGGTCCTCGGGCGACGGCGCGGCCGCCATGGCCAGGCGCGCATTGCCCAGCGCCAGCGCACCGAAGGCGCCCGCCAGCGCCACGGCGCCGATGCCGGAAATGAATTGCCGGCGGTCCAGAGCGGAACGCGCCGGCTTGAGGCCCTTCAAACGATCGATCATTTCCTGGAAACCCCTGTCACAGCCCTGAAAAAACTCCGGCTCAACCGTCCTCTACCGGATTGCGGCCGAGCACCTCGCGCTTGCCCACATGGTTGGCGCTGCTGACCACGCCCTCCGCTTCCATCCGGTCGATCAGCCGCGCCGCGCGGTTGTAGCCGATCTGCAGATGGCGCTGCACGAAGCTGGTGGAGGCCTTGCGCTCGCGCAAGACCAGCGCCACGGCCTGGTCGTACAGGTCATCTCCCGGCTCGCTGTTGCCACCGGGCAAGGCGCCCGCCGGGATCTCGTCCTCTTCCTCCGTGACCGCTTCGAGATATGTAGGCTCTCCCTGGTTCTTCAGGAAGGCCACCACCTGCTCGACCTCGTCGTCGCGCACGAACGGACCATGAACACGCGCGATCCGGCCACCGGTGCTCATGTACAACATGTCGCCCTGGCCAAGCAACTGTTCGGCTCCCTGCTCACCCAGGATTGTCCGGCTGTCGATCTTGGACGTGACGTGGAAGCTGATCCGGGTCGGGAAATTGGCCTTGATCGTGCCGGTCACCACGTCGACCGAGGGGCGCTGCGTGGCCATGATGATGTGGATGCCGGCGGCGCGCGCCATCTGCGCCAAGCGCTGGATTGCTGCCTCGATGTCCTTGCCGGCGACCAGCATCAGGTCAGCCATCTCGTCGACCACGACCACGATGTAGGGCAATGGGGTGGTATCGAGCGGCTGGTCCTCGAACACCGGCTTGCCGGTGTCGGGGTCGAACCCGGTCTGCACCTTGCGCAGCAGCACCTCGCCCTTGGCGCGTGCCTCGGCCAGGCGCTGGTTGAAGCCCTCGACGTTGCGCACGCCGAGCTTCGCCATCGATCGGTAGCGGTTCTCCATCTCGCGCACGGTCCATTTCAGCGCGACGACGGCCTTCCTCGGGTCGGTCACGACCGGCGACAACAGATGCGGGATGCCGTCGTAGACCGACAGCTCCAGCATCTTCGGATCGATCATGATGAAGCGGCACTGGTCGGGCGGCAGCCGGTAGAGCAGCGACAGGATCATCGCGTTGACCGCGACCGACTTGCCCGATCCCGTCGTGCCGGCGACCAGCAGATGCGGCATGCGCGCCAAGTCGACGATGACCGGACCGCCGCCGATGTCCTTGCCCAGCACCAGCGTCAGCTTGCCCGGCGCGCGCTCATAGGCTTCCGAGGCGAGCAACTCGCGCAGGTAGACGATGTCGCGCTTGGCATTGGGCAGCTCGATACCGATCGTGTTCTGCCCCGGCACCACGGCGACGCGCACCGACACGGCGCTCATCGAGCGGGCGATGTCGTCGGCCAAGCCGATGACGCGGCTGGTCTTGGTGCCCGGCGCCGGCTCCAGCTCGTACATGGTGACGACGGGCCCCGGGCGGACCTTCACGATCTGGCCGTTGATGCCGAAGTCCTTCAGCACCGTCTCCAGCAGGCGCGCGTTCTGCTGCAGCGCCTCGTCGCTGATCGTCTGCGTGCGGCCCGCCGAGGGGGGCAGGCCGAGGAGATCGAGACCCGGCAGTCGGAATCCGGTGTCGTCGCCGAGGTCCAGCCGGCGCTGGCGCTGCGCCTCGGCGCGCTTGCCCGGTTGCGCCTTCGCGCTGCGCGGCGCCACCAGCTTGTCGCGCGCCGCCGCGCGTCTGGCCGGTGCCTCGGCGAGGCCGTCGTCCAGCCGCGGCTCGATCGGGCCGCCAGCCGGGTCCGCGGGGACGATATCGAACAGGGTCGGCTCGATCCGCTCCGCGCGCCGGCCGAACAGCGTGCCGAGCAGGCCGGCTCCGCGCGGCCTGGCCGATGCCTTGTCGCGCGCGACCGCGTGCCGGGGCTCGTCCGCGTCGCGCCCCGGCGCCGCCCGCAGGAAGGCCGGCACTTCGTCGGGATCATCGGCAGCTTCGGGCATCTTCCTTCTGGTCGTCGGCACCAGCAGGTCGCCGACGTAGCGCGCCGCGCGCAACAGCGCGCGCAGCAGCGCCAGCAGCAGGCGCACCGGCCCCAGCAGGTCGCGCGGCGCCACGCCGATCGCGATTGCCAGCAGCGGCACGGCCAGGATCGCGCCGGCCAGGGACAGCGCGGGCACGCCGGCCATCGCGAACCAGTCGCCCACCAGGCGGTAGGTGGTCTCGTAGACGACGCGCCCGGCGGCACCGCCCAGACCGGCCGGAATCGGCCAGCGCGGCGGCAAGGGCAGGGCCATCACCGACATCGAAGCCAGCAGCATCCCGGGCAGCAGCAGCAGGAGGCGCGGCCAGGCGGCGGGTAGGCGCGCATGGATGATCAGGCGCCAGCCCCAGGCCGCGGGGACCAGGGCCAACAGTCCGGCGGCGGCACCGAAGCTCTGCAGCAGCAGGTCGGCGGCGAAGGCGCCCGGCACGCCAAGGAAATTGCGCGCCGGCCCGGTGGTCGCGGTGTTGAACGACGGGTCGCTCGGGCGGTAGCTGACCAGAGTCGCGAGGATCGCCAGCGCGCCGAACACCAGCATGACGCCGACAAGCTCGCGCAGCCGGCGCCGGAAGAACTCGCCCGTGCCGCGCGGCAGGAACCCGCCCTTGGCGATGGACATCTGCGCCGCCATGATCAAACGCCTCCCATGGCGGCATCGGGGGTTGGAGAAACGCTGGACGCGGCGATCGGCATGGGTTCGACCGGAGGCCTCCCTTGAAGAAGCGCCATCGCGCGAGCGAACCCCCATCCACCCGCTGTTAGGCGAGGAGGACCTTACGCCGAACCCTCAAAGAAAGCAATTGCTTACAGGGTTGCCCTCAGGCTTCGTCGCAGCTTCGGGTCAAAGCGCCTCGGCGCCGGTTTCACCGGTGCGGATGCGCACGACCTGCTTGAGGTCGAGCACGAAGATCTTGCCGTCGCCGATGCGCCCGGTATTGCCGGCCTTCTGGATGGTTTCCACGACCCGCTCGACCAGGTCGTCCCCGACGGCGATCTCGATCTTCACCTTGGGCAGCAGATTCACGGTGTACTCGGCCCCGCGATAGATCTCGGTCTGGCCCTTCTGCCGGCCGAAACCCTTGACCTCGCTCACCGTCAATCCCTGGACGCCAAGCTTGGTCAGCGCTTCCCGCACCTCATCCAGCTTGAACGGCTTGATGATCGCCATGACCAGCTTCATTTGCAGCTGCCTCCGTGCCTCTGGCGAGGCCGATCCAAGCGGGCCGCCCCCCTGCTCCCGGAAGACCGTGCATACAAGAAGCATGCCGGCAGCGAATCAGGCGCGACACGATAGCGGTTGATCCAAGCCGCGCGATCGGGGACGCTGCCGCAGTTCCGCACCGCGACGAAGCCAACAACCAGCCCAAGAATTGGGCAAGACGGCCGATTTGATCGAGTCTTGACCACGGGAAGCGCCATGTCCGACGGCCCGCCGCCCAACGCCGGAGTCCTGAACGTCGATGTGCTGGCCGTCGGGGGCGGCCTGGTCGGCGGCTCGCTGGCGGCCGCGCTCGCCGGCGCCGGGCTGCGCGTGGCGGTGGTGGACCGCGCCGACCCGCGCACGCTGGTGGACGCGGCACATGACGGTCGCGCCTCGGCGATCGCGCTCGGATCGGGGCGGGTGCTGCAGGGCATCGGCCTGTGGCGCCATGTCGGCGCGGACGCGTCGCCGATCCTCGACATCCGCATCACCGACGCCGATGCGCCGGTGTTCCTGCACTACGATCATCGCGAGCTTGCCGATCGCGGCAACCCGGAAACCCGTTTTCCCTTCGGCCACATCGTCGAGAACACGGTGCTGCGCCGGGCGCTCTGGGCGCGCTTCCAGGAATTGTCGACGCTGAGCGTGCTGGCGCCGGTTGCGCTCGAGACGCTCGAGCGCGGGCCCGACGCGGTCGAGGCGAGGCTCGCGGATGGCCGCCGCATCAGGGCATCGCTCGCGGTCGCCGCCGAGGGGCGGCAGTCGCGCCTGCGCCGCGAGGCCGGCATCGGCGTCACCGAGTGGCGCTACGACCAGGTCGGTATCGTCTGTACGGTCAGCCACGACGAGCCGCATCGCGGCGTGGCGCACGAGCATTTCATGCCCTCGGGTCCGTTCGCCTCGCTGCCGATGACCGGCAACCGCTCCTCGATCGTCTGGACCGAGCGCGCCGAGCTGGCGCCGGCGGCGCTGGCGCTCGGCGACGACGATTTCTCCGCCGAGCTGCAGCGCCGCTTCGGCGACTGGCTCGGCCGTGTGCGGCTGGACGGCGGCCGCTGGTCCTATCCGCTCGGCCTCATGCACGCCGAGCGCTATGTCGACCATCGCCTGGCCCTGGTCGGCGATTCGGCGCACCTGATCCATCCCATCGCCGGCCAGGGGCTGAATCTCGGCCTGCGCGACGTGGCGGCGCTGGCGGAGACCATCGTCGATGCGCGGCGGCTCGGCCAGGACATCGGCCAGCGCCACGTGCTCGAGCGCTACCAGCGCTGGCGGCGGATCGACAACCTGACGTTGATCGGCGTCACCGACGGGCTGAACCGCCTGTTCTCGACCGCCTTCCCGCCGGTCGCGCTCGCCCGTCGCCTCGGCCTCGCCGCCGTGCAGCAGATGCCGGACCTGAAGCGTATGTTCATGCGCCACGCGATGGGCCTGGTCGGCGAGCTTCCGCGGCTGGTCGCCGGCCAGGCACTGTAGCGACGGCGCCGCCCCGGCTTGTCAAAACCCCGCCGGCGCGACAGGCTGCCGCCCCGACGCATTTCCCAGGAGCCGCCCGTGACGATCGAGATCGACCTCTACAGCGACACGCAGACCCGCCCGACCCAGGGCATGCGCGAGGCCATGGCGAAAGCCGAAGTCGGCGACGAGCAGCAGAAGACGGATCCGACCGTCGCGAAGCTCAACGAGCGCGTGGCGGACCTGCTTGGCAAGGAGGACGCGGTCTTCCTGCCGTCGGGCACCATGTGCAACCAGATCGCGCTGCTGGTGCACGTGCGCCCCGGCGAGGAGGTGATCTGCGACCGCACCTCGCACATCGTCAACTCCGAGGGCGGCGGCGGCGCGGCGCTGGCCGGCGCCATGTTCCGCTGCCTCGACGGCGCGCGCGGCATGTACACGCCGGAGCAGGTCGAGGCCGCGCTCAAGCCGGACAACCGCTACAACCCGCGCCAGGTGCTGGTCGAGGTCGAGCAGACCTCGAACGGCGGCGGCGGCTCGGTCTGGCCGGCCGAGCGCATCCGCGCCGTCGCCGCGGTCGCGCGCAAGCACAAGCTCGCGACCCACATGGACGGCGCGCGCCTGATGAACGCCGTGGTCGCCTCGGGCACGACGGCGAAGGAGTTCTGCCGCGACATGGACTCGGTCTGGCTCGACCTGACCAAGGGCCTCGGCTGCCCGGTCGGCGCCGTGCTCGCCGGGACGAAGGACTTCATCAAGGAGGCGTGGCGCTGGAAGCAGCGCCTCGGCGGCTCGATGCGCCAGGCCGGCGTGATCGCCGCTGCCGGTCTCTACGCCCTCGACCATCACGTCGAGCGCATGGCGGAGGACCACCGGAACGCCAAGGCGCTGGCCAAGGGCCTCGCCGAGATCCCCGGCCTCGCGGTCGAGCCGGTCGAGACCAACATGGTGTTCTTCGACGTCGGCGCGACCGGGCTCGACGGCTACCGGTTCAACGAGGCGCTTAGGCGCTACGGCGTCCGCGTCTCGGTCGGCAGCCCGCGCCGCGTGCGCGCGCTCACGCATCTCGACATCCCCGCCGCGGCGATCCCGAAGGCGCTGGACGCGATCCGCCGCGTGGCGATGCGCAACGAGGCCGCGGCGGAATAGCGCGCGGCGCAGGCGCAAAAGAAAAGGCCCGCCGGTTTAACGGCGGGCCTTCGTCTTTGAGAGACGACTGTCTAAGCGCCGGTGCTTAGAAGTCCATGCCGCCGCCGCCCGGCATCGGGGCCGCGGGGGCCTTCTTCTCCGGCTTCTCGGCGACCATGGCCTCGGTGGTGACCAGCAGGCCCGCGACCGAAGCCGCGTTCTGCAGGGCCACGCGCACGACCTTGGTCGGGTCGATGATGCCGGCCTTCACCAGGTCGAGGTACTCGCCCTTCTGGGCGTCGAAGCCCCAGGTCGCGTCCTTCGACTCGGTCAGCTTGCCGACCACGATCGAGCCGTCGACGCCGGCGTTCTCGGCGATCTGCCGCGCCGGCCACATGATGGCGCGACGGACGATATCGACGCCCATGCGCTGGTCGTCGTTCGCCGGCTTGATCCTCTCCAGCGCCTTGACGGCATAGACGAGCGCAGCGCCGCCGCCGGCGACGATGCCCTCTTCCACCGCCGCGCGGGTGGCGTGCATCGCGTCGTCGACGCGGTCCTTGCGCTCCTTCACCTCGACCTCCGTGGCGCCGCCGACCCGGATCACCGCCACGCCGCCGGCCAGCTTCGCCAGCCGCTCCTGCAGCTTCTCGC
>CAZLBB010000181.1:0-9857 GCA_964557415.1 uncultured Rhodospirillaceae bacterium | reverse complement strand
GGCCGAGCAGCAGCAGCGCGCGCAGCAGGAGCAGGCGCGCCGCCAGGCCGAGCAGGCCGCAAAGGCGGCCGCGGAGCAGCAGCGCCGCCAGCAGGCCGCGCCGCCGCCGGCCGCGCCGCCGAACCAGCCGCCGCCGCAAATGAAGGGCAAGTCGCCGCGCGAGCAGGAAGGCCGCGACCAGCGCGGCCGCGCCAAGCCCGACAAGGGCTGACAGAGAACCGGGCGTCGGCGCGCCTCCGCGCGCGCCGCCGGCTCCCTCGTGTTCGACTAGAAGAAGAAGCTGGCGAGCGCGGCCACGCCGAATCCGGCGATGGCCGTGCCGGAGATGCGGTTGATCCACAGCAGCAGGCCCGCCGGCACCTGGCGGCTGAGCGCGGCCGTCACGCCGGCGAGGAACAGCCACCACGCCGCCGAGCCGAGGAACACGCCGAGCACGACGGTCGAGGCGCCGAGCGTCGAGCGGCCCGTGCCGCCGCCGGCGATCTCGCCGAGGCCGAGCCCGGCGAAGATCGCCACGAAGCTCAGGATGGTCGCCGGGTTGGCAAGCGTCAGCACGAAGGTCGAGGCGAAGGCGCCGACGAGGCTCTCCGCATTGGCATCGGCCGCGCGCTGGGACGGGCGCTTCAGCGCCGTCTGCACGCCGAGCGCGATCAGCACGGCACCGCCGACCAGGCGGAACAGCCCCTGCTGCGCCACGAGGAAGCTCGACACGGCGGTGAGGCCGAAGGCCGCGACCGCGCCATAGACGCCGTCGGCCGCCGCCGCGCCCATGCCGGTCAGGAAGCCGAGCGGGAACCCGGCCGCCAGCGAGCGGCGGATGCACAGGATGCCGATCGGCCCGACAGGCGCGGCGATCGCCAGGCCGATCGCCAGGCCGCGGAGGAACAGGCTGAGCTCCAAGAAGAACGCTCCAATGGAGGAGGCCGGCGGCCCGGAGAACGCGCGCCTGCCTATCGCATCCGGTCGCCGGGCGCAATCAGAGCGGCGGCTAAGGCCTCAGACCGGGTCCCAGGAGAACACGTCCGGGCTGCGGTCGAGCGGCAGCAGCGCGGCCTTCAAGGCCGGCATGCCGTGCTCGGCGATCAGCTCGGCTGTCCAGCCATCGGCGCGGTGGACCGAGCGCACGGGCCGGCTCTGCGACATCAGGAAGATCTCGTTCATGCGCGCCGCGAACACCTGGCCGGTGATGCCCTTGGCCTTGTCCGACGCGAGGAACACGGCAAGCGGCGCGTTCTTGTCCGGCGTCATCTGCATGAGCTTGGCCACGCGCGCCTTCTGCTCCGGCGTGTCGGCCGGGATCGAGCTGGTCATGCGGCTCCAGGCGAAGGGCGCGATGCAGTTCGAGCGCACGTTGTAGCGCGCCATGTCGAGCGCGATCGACTTCGACAGGGCGGCGATGCCGAGCTTCGCCGCGGAATAGTTGGCCTGGCCGAAATTCCCGACCAGGCCGGACGTGCTGGTCATGTGCACCAAGGCGCCGGATTCCTGCTTGCGGAAATGCTCGGCCGCGGCGCGGCTGACGAAGAACGAGCCGTTCAGGTGCACGTTGATCACCTGGAGCCAGTCCTCGGGCGTCATCTTGTGGAAGATCGCGTCGCGCAGGATGCCGGCGTTGTTGACGACCACGTCGATGCGGCCGAACGCGTCGACCGCGGCCGCGACGATGCGCTGCGCCGAGGCCCAGTCGGATACGCTGTCGGCGCTGGTCGCGGCGCGGCCGCCCTGCTGCTCGATGATCTGCCGGGTCTGCTCGGCCGGCCCGCCCGAGCCGCCTTCGCCCGCCAGCGACACGCCGATGTCGTTGACCAGCACTGCGGCGCCGGCATTCGCCAGGGCGACCGCGATGGCGCGGCCGATGCCGCCGCCGGCGCCGGTCACCAGCGCCACCTTGCCCGCCAGCAGCGTCGACTTCTCCATGGTTCCTGCAGCCTCGGCCTTGTCGTTCATCACTTGCTCCCGATTTCGACGAACCCGTTGTTGACGACCACCGTGTCGCGCTCGACCACGCGGGCGCGGAAGGCGCCGCTCCGCCAGATCTCCGTGCGGATGGTCTCGCCCGGATAGACCGGGGCGGAGAAGCGCAGCTTGAGCGCGCTGAGCGCGCTCACCCGATAGCCGGCCAGGCCGCGCAGCAGCGCATGCGTGACGACGCCCAGCGTGCACAGTCCGTGCAGGATCGGGCGCGGAAAGCCGGCTCTGGCCGCGACGTCGGGGTCGGCATGCAGCGGGTTGTCGTCTCCGTTGAGCCGGTAATAGAGCGCCTGCTCCGGCCTGGTTGCGAGGTCGACCGCCATGTCGGGCGCGCCGTCCGGCATCGGATGCGGCACCTTGACCGGCCCGGGCGGTCCGCCGAAGCCGCCGTCGCCGCGCAGGAAGCTCGTCGAGCGCGTGGTGGCGACGAGCGTGCCGGCGCCATCGCGCAGCTGCTTCTCGGAGTAGAGCAGCGCGCCCTTGCCCGGGCCCTTGTCGACGATGGCGGTCACGCGCGTGCGCCCGACCAGCGTGCCCTCGACCGGAAGCGCGCGATGCAGCGCGATCTCCTGCTCGCCGTGCACGACGCGCACCGCATCGACGCCGGTGCGCGGGTCGCCGAGCCAGAACCCGGGATGGCACAGCACCACGGCCATGGACGGCACGGCCTCGAGGTCGCGGCGGTGGTCGACGAAGGCGAGCTGCCGCCGGTCCATCGGATCCTGGCCGAACCCGATCGAGAGCGCGTAGAAGGCGGTATCGCGCCTGGTCAGCGTCTGGCGCACCTCGGGGATCGGGAAGTTCAGCAGCTTGTCGTAGTCGATCGCCATGGCGGTTCAGGCCGTCGCCGCGCTGCCGAGCACCGCGGTCACCTGGCTCGACAAGGTGCCGCCGTTGCCGTGGCACAGCGCCACGTCGCACTTCCGGAGCTGGCGCGCGCCGGCCTCGCCGCGGAGCTGCGTGACCGCTTCGAGGATCAGGAACAGCCCGTACATGCCGGGATGCACGCAGGACAGGCCGCCGCCGCTCGTGTTGACCGCGAGTGTGCCGCCCGGCGCGATGGCGCCGTCCGCGACGAAGCGCCCGCCTTCGCCCTTGGGGCAGAAGCCCAGGTCCTCGAGGAACAGCAGCGTCGTGATGGTGAAGGCGTCGTAGAGCATCACCAAGTCGGCGTCGGCGGCCCCGAGCCCGGCCATGGCGAAGGCGCGCTGGCCGCTCTCGACCGCCACGGTGCGGGTCAGCTCCTGCATCTGCGCGATCGAGCGATGCGAATGCGCGCCGCCGACGCCGAGCAGGTAGGCCGGCTTCCGCTTCAGGTCCCGGGCGCGGTCGGCGCGCACCATCACGCAGGCGGCGCCGCCGTCGGTCACCAGGCAGCAGTCGCGGATGGTCAGGGGATCGCTCACCATGCGCGAATTCAGCACGTCGTCGCGCGTCAACGGCCCGCGCGCGAAGGCGGCCGGGTTCAAATTGGCCCATTGCCGCGCCGCGACGGCGATGTCGGCCAGCATCGCGCGCGTGGTGCCGTATTCGTGCATGTGGCGCTGCGCCGCCAGCGCATAGGCGGTGATCGGGTGGCGCGGCTTGTACGACGCCTCGTGCCATTGCGGCTCGCTCATCGATATCAGGCGCCCGCCCGAAGTGCGCTGGTTCGAGCCGTAGCAGATCAGCACGGCATTGCAGATGCCCGCGTCGAGCGCGAGGGCCGCCTGCAGCAGATGGATCTCGAACGAGGCGCCGCCGATGTTGGTGCCGTCGAAGAAACGCGGCTTGAGGCCGAGATACTCGGCGACCGACAGGGTCGGGAAGGCGTGCGTGCTTGTCGCGGCGCACAAGCCATCGATGTCCTTGAGCTCGAGCCCGGCATCGGCGATTGCGGCAAGCGACGCCTCCGCCAGCAGCTCGATCGCGCTCCTTCCCGGCGCCTCGCCCCAGCCGGCGCCGCCGATGCCGACGATCGCGGTGCGCCCGCGCAGCCCCGCGCCGCTCACGCGGTACCGGCCGGGGCGACGACGTCGAACACGACCGCGGGCTCGCCGTCGCTCGCGGCGATGCGCGCCCGGACGCGCGTGCCGATCGGCGCGGTCTCCACGCCCTCGATCCGGGTCAGCAGGCGCGGCCCCTCATCGAGCTCGACCAGCGCGATGTTGTAGCTGCCGGTGCGCGTACGATTGACGGTGATGCAATAGATCGTGCCAAGCCCCGACGCCGCGACCCATTCGAGATCGGACATGCCGGTGCCGGGCACGGCAATGCGTGGATAGAACACATATCGCCCCGTCGTGGCGCTGCGCTGGATCATGAAGCGGCCGGCGCGCAGAAACTCGCGGTACTGCGCTTCGGGTCCCGGTCCCTTGATCGGCTTCGGTATCATGCGGTCGTTCCTCGCGCCGGTTGTCGGCTCCTTTTACTACGGAATCGAGCCGTTCGGCGCCGCTTGCGGTTAGCCGGTGCCGGCGAAGCCGATGCCGTGCGCCGCCCGATTTGCCGGCGGCGCGGCGCGAGCGTATGATTCGCCTGCTGCTGGCCGCGGTTGCCCCGTGGCTGACGACCGATGTGGCCCAAGCCACCGGCGACCCGCGGCCCCTCGATACCAACGGCGCTGGCCCATGGTTCGGGAGGAACGACATGACCATACGCAATCCCGCCGAATGGGGCGTCGACCAGCTCAGGCTTGCCGGTGCGGCACTGGGCTCGGCCGGACGCGCCGTCAACGAGACCGACGCGGCGCGGCGCTCGGTGCCGCCGGTCGTGCGCCGCATCGAGATCGCAGACCTGCGCGAGGTGCTGGCGCGCGGCGTCGCCGACTTCGCCGCCTGCCGCACCGACGTGTTCTTCCTGTGCGTGATCTATCCCCTGATCGGGCTGTTCCTGGCGCGGCTCGCCTTCGGCTACGACATGCTGCCGCTCCTGTTCCCGCTCGCCTCGGGCTTCGCGCTGATCGGGCCGGTGGCGGGGCTGGGGCTCTACGAGCTTAGCCGCCGCCGCGAGCAGGGCGTGCGCGCCGGCCTGCCCGACGCGTTCAGCCTCGTGCGCAACCCGTCTTTCGGCGCGATCGCGGCGCTCGGGCTGATCCTGCTCGCGATCTACCTCGCGTGGCTCGCCTCGGCGCTCATGATCTACAACGCCACGCTCGGGCCCAAGCCGCCGGAATCGCTGGTGGCGTTCGCAGAGAGTGTCTTCAGGACGCCGGCCGGCTGGACGATGATCGTTGTCGGGGTGGGCGTCGGCTTCCTGTTCGCGGTCTTCGTGTTCGTAATCAGCGTCGTCACCTTCCCGCTGCTGCTCGACCGCGACGTGACCTTGCGTACCGCGATCATGACCTCGCTGCGCGCCGTCGCCGCCAACCCGGTGCCGATGGCGGCCTGGGGCGTGATCGTGGCGGGCGGGCTGGTGCTCGGCTCGATCCCGGTGCTGCTCGGGCTGATCTTCGTCCTGCCCGTGCTCGGCCACGCCACCTGGCATCTCTACCGCAAGGTCGTGGTGGAGCCGAGCCCGGGCTAGTCGGCCGCCTTCAACCGCGTCGAGGGCTTGTACTGCTCCTCCAGCCGGTTGGCGTGGCGGTGCAGCAGGCGCCATTCGCCCTCCTCGAGGCGGAAGACGTGCGTCACCCGGTTGGTCCAACGCGCCGGCTTGTCCATGCCGTCCATCCCGACCTCGAAGGTCTCGATCTCGGTGGTATAGGCCAGCGCGGGCGTGACGACACACGTGACCGTCTCGTGGCTGACCGTGCCGCCCTTGAACTGCCGTCCGGCCCAGTCCCAGCGGCGCGAGACGGCATGCCAGCCCTTCTCGTAGCCGCCCCAGCCATAGAAGCTGGTGGCGTCGCCGCTGTGCGAGTAGAGCGCCTTGATCGCGGCGACGTCGCCTTTGGCGACCTGCCGCAGCGCGGCGTGCAGGCGGTCGAGGGCGGCTTCGAACGGAGGCGGCGCGCGCTCCATCTTCAGCCGCCTCCCGCCGGGCCGACGTAGGCGATGGCCTCGATCTCGACCATCATCTCCGCCTCGGCCAGCCGCGCCTCGACCGTGGTGCGCGCCGGCGGGTCGGTGGAGAAGACCTTGGCGAACTCCTCGTTCATGATCTGGAAGTGCCTGATGTCGGCGAGGTAGACGTTGCATTTCAGCACGTCGGCCGGCGTGGCGCCGCCTTCCTTCAGCACCGCCACGACGTTCTTCAGGGTCTGCACCGTCTGCGCCCGCACGTCGCCGATGCCGACCAGCCTGCCGGTCTCGTCCCAGGCGACCTGGCCGGCGGTGTAGACCATGCCGCCGCCCTTGGCGCCGGGCGAATAGGGATAGGTCGGGCGCGGCTGGAACATCAACGAGCGCGGGCGCAGCACTTGCTTGGACATGCGAACGGTTCTCCCCGTGTGACAGCGGTCCCCCGTGACTTCCGGGGCGCCGCCCCCCATATTAGCCGCGTGAAGCGCAACCGCACCTTCGGCCCATGAACCCGCCGCATCCGCTGTCCGGGGGCGACGCCGACCCTCAGCCGAGGCGCTTCCAGCTGGGCGCGATCCGCACGCTGCTGCCGCATCTCTGGCCGCGCGGCGACTGGGACCTGCGCACGCGCGTGGTGCTGGCGCTCGCCTGCCTCGCGGTCGCGAAGGGCGCCACCGTCTACGTGCCGATCTTCTACAAGCAGGCGATCGACGCGCTGACCCCCGCCGCGACCGCCGCCGCGGTCGCCGCCCTGCCGGTCGGGATGATCCTCGCCTACGGCGTGGCGCGCGTGATGTCGCAGCTCTTCGCCGAGCTGCGCGATTTCGTCTTCGCCAAGGTGCAGGCGCGCGCCATCCGCAACGTGGCGCTCGGCGTGTTCCGCCACCTGCATGCGCTCAGCCTGCGCTTCCATATCGAGCGCCAGACCGGCGGCCTGTCGCGCGCGATCGAACGCGGCACCAACGGCATCGACAACCTGTTGAGCTTCACCCTCTTCAACATCGCGCCGACGCTGCTCGAGATCCTGCTGGTCTGCGGCGTGCTGTGGGGCCTCTACGACATCAGCTTCGCCGCCGTCACCTTCGTCACCATCGTCGCCTACATCGCCTACACGCTCGGCGTCACGGAATGGCGCATCAAGTTCCGCCGCCAGATGAACGAGAGCGACACGCAGGCCAACACCAAGGCGATCGACTCGCTGCTCAACTACGAGACGGTCAAGTACTTCGGCAACGAGGAGCACGAGGCGCGGCGCTACGACCAGGCGCTGGTGAAGTACGAGAAGGCCTCGGTCAAGAGCCACACGACTCTCTCGCTGCTCAACATCGGCCAGGGCGCGATCATCGCCGTGGGCGTGACGATCATCATGCTGATGGCCGGCTCCGGCGTGGTCGCCGGCCGCATGACGCCGGGCGACTTCGTGCTGGTGAACACCTACCTGATCCAGCTCTACATGCCGCTCAACTTCCTGGGCTTCGTCTACCGCGAGATCAAGCAGTCGCTGATCGACATGGAGGCGATGTTCCGCCTGCTCGACGTGCCGGAAGAGGTCGCAGACCTGCCCGGCGCGCCGGCGCTCAAGGTAAGCGGCGGTGCGGTCGAGTTCGACGACGTCTTCTTCGGCTACGACCAGCGCCGCCCGATCCTCAAGGGCGTCAGCTTCGCCGTCCCGGCCGGGCACAAGGTCGCCATCGTCGGCGCCTCGGGCTCGGGCAAGTCGACCATCGCGCGGCTGCTGTTCCGCTTCTACGACGTCTCGGCCGGCGCCGTCCGCATCGACGGCCAGGACATCCGCGACGCGACGCAGGCCTCGGTGCGCGCCGCCATGGGCGTGGTGCCGCAGGACACGGTGCTGTTCAACGACACGATCTACTACAACATCGCCTACGGCCGTCCGGACGCCTCGCGCGCGGAGGTCGAGGAGGCGGCGCGCCTGGCGCATATCGACCAGTTCGTGCGCGCGCTGCCCGACGGCTACGACAGCATGGTGGGCGAGCGCGGCCTCAAGCTGTCGGGCGGCGAGAAGCAGCGCGTGGCGATCGCGCGCACCATCCTCAAGAACCCGCGCATCATGATCTTCGACGAGGCGACCTCGGCGCTCGATTCGCATACCGAGCGCGAGATCCAGGCGAGCCTGCGCGATATCGCCGCCAACCACACCGCGCTGGTCATCGCCCACCGCCTCTCGACCGTGATCGACGCCGACGAGATCCTGGTGCTGGAGCAGGGCGAGGTGGTCGAGCGGGGCCGCCATGCCGAGCTGCTGCTGCGCGGCGGCCGCTACGCCGCCATGTGGCAGAAGCAGCAGGAGGCGGCGGAGAAGATCGCCGCCGAGGGGAAGACGGCGGATGTGGCGGCGGCGTAGGGACGGCAGATACGCTTGTGTCGTGTTTTTCATCCTTCGAGACGGCCGTTGACGCGGCCTCCTCAGGATGACGCGTCTGGTTCGAAACTCCGTTGAAACCGTCATCCTGAGGGCGAGCGTAGCGAGCCTCGAAGGATGAGAAGCACTGAAAGGGGAACATCGTTCGATGACCATCGCGGAACGCCTGAAGCAGCTGAAGATCGACCTGCCCAAGGTCGGCAATCCGATGGGCAGCTATGTGCATGCCAAGCGCGTCGGCAACCTGCTCTACCTGTCGGGCAAGGGGCCACACTACCCGGACGGCACCATGCCCAGGGGCAAGCTCGGCGCCGGCATGACGATCGAGGAGGGCTACAGGCACGCGCGCCAGGTCGGCCTGGTGCTGATCGCGGCCATGCGCGACGCGCTCGACGGCGACCTCGACCGCGTCACCGACATCGTCAAGGTGCTCGGCATGGTCAACGCGACGCCCGATTTCGGCGACCAGCCCAAGGTGATCAACGGCTGCTCCGACCTGTTCATCGAGGTGTTCGGCGAGCGCGGGCGCCACGCGCGCTCGGCGGTCGGCATGGGATCGCTGCCCGGCGGCATCCCGGTCGAGATCGAGGTCATCGTAGCGGTCAAGTAGGGGCGGTGAAGTAGCGCCCGTGGGCGAGCTGGGGCAGGCGGCCCGCGCCGGCGACCGGCGCGCGCTGGCGCGGGCGATCACGCTGGTCGAATCGACCCGCGCCGACCATCGCATCGCGGCCGACGCGCTGATGGCGGAGCTTTTGCCCGACGCGGGCAAGTCGCTCCGCCTCGGCATCTCCGGCGCGCCGGGCGTCGGCAAGTCGACCTTCATCGAGGCGTTCGGCCTCTACGCGATCGGCCAGGGGCGTCGCGTCGCGGTGCTTGCGGTCGACCCGTCGTCGCGCCGCGGCGGCGGCTCGATCCTCGGCGACAAGACGCGCATGCCCGAGCTCACGCGCCACTCCAGCGCCTTCGTGCGCCCGTCGCCCTCCGGCGGCACGCTGGGCGGCGTGGCGCGGCGCACGGCGGAGGCGGTGCTGGTGTGCGAGGCGGCGGGATTCGACCTCGTGCTGGTCGAGACGGTCGGCGTCGGCCAGTCCGAGACGGCGGTCGCCGACATGACAGACCTGTTCCTGCTGCTGCTCCAGCCCAATGCCGGCGACGAGCTGCAGGGCATCAAGCGCGGCGTGGTCGAGCTTGCCGATATCCTGCTCGTCAACAAGGCCGACGGCGCCAACCTCGAGGCCGCCGGCCGCACCGCCGCCGACTACGCCAACGCCATCCGCCTGCTGCGCCCGGCCTCGCCCTGGTGGACGTCGCTCGTGCTGCAATGCTCGGCGCTCACCGGCGCCGGCATTCCCGCCGTGTGGGACGCGGTCGCGCGGTTCCGTGCCGCGGGCGAGGCGCCGGGCGCGCCCGGCGGCGGCATCGCCGAGCGGCGGCGAATGCAGGCGCGCGCGCGCCTGTGGACCGAGGTCGGCGACGGGCTGATGGAGGCGCTCAGGGCCGACCGCGCGGCGGCGAAGCTGATCCCGAGGCTGGAGGAGCAGCTCGACGCCGGCGCCATCACC
>CAZLBB010000180.1:0-9901 GCA_964557415.1 uncultured Rhodospirillaceae bacterium | reverse complement strand
CTCGCCGACGTAGTGAAAGGACGCCTCGCGCACCATGGCGCCGGTGCGGGCGCCGGCGACCGACAGGATCGTGGCGGAGAGGCCGACGATAATGAGAAAGAACAGCGCCGTGAGCCCGGGCTGGATGCGCACGTGCCAGTGCGACCCTGCGCCGGCCGCGGCGGCGGCGCTGCGGGCAGGTGCCGTCGCGCGTTCCGGCCGGGGATCGGGGCGAGCCGGGGCCATGCCGCCGTCCGATGCGGTGCCGGGCTCTGTGCGCCGCGCGCCGCCTTCTAACGGCGGGCCGCGCGCCTCGCGGCGCCGAAGATGCCGCCCGTCGTCGCGCCGATGGCCGCGCCGCGGCCGGCATCGCCGGTGATGCCGCCGATGATGGCGCCCCGCGCAGCGCCGCGCGCGGCGCCGCGGAACACCTCGCCCTGGTATGGGTCGTAGTTGTGCGGCGTGCCGGGGCAGCCGGCCATGCCGGGCTGGCAGTTGGGATTGTACGTCGTCTGCGCCAGCGCGCCGGGCGGCGTGCCGGCATAAGCCAGGCAGACCGCGAGCGCGGCGCAGGCCATGGCCGCTGCCGGACGCGGCCTCATCGCTGGAACGCCTTGGGCAGCGCCTCGAAGATCGGCGTGTCGGCGTTCTTCTGGCAGTAGCCGACGATGTTGCGCACGTTGCGCTCGAGGTTGGCCGGCGTCACTTCGTAGAGGTCCAGCTTGGCGGCGTGGAAGCCGTAGAAGAAGAAGATCGCCGCGACGCGGTCCTCGTCGTCGAGGCGGTCGAGGTCGCGGCACGGGATCGACCGGATGTCGACCTTCTTGTCCTGCGCGACCGCCGGTGCCGCCGGCCCCGCGATCGAGACCGCCACGGCCAGGCCCAGAATCCCCAGGGCCGGAATCCAATGCTTTCGGTTCATGACGATTGTTCCCTTTCCTTCGCGGCTATCGTGGATCGTCGTCGGCCAGGACCCAGCCGGCGCGCGGATTGTAGGCGCGCAGGCCGGCGGCCAGGCGGGCCGTGTCGCGCCCCAAATCCTTCTCGTAGACGTCGCCATAGTGGTTGACGATGAAGGTCATGATGCCGGTGTTTCCGTACTCCGCGGGATAGGCGATCATCGCGAAACCGGCGACCATGTTGCCGTTGATGACATAGCTGTAGGCGCCGCCCGGCGCTTCCGGCCCCTGCGCGGTCAGGATGCGATAGATGTAGCCGTAATAGGGCGCCCCCGGCTCACGGCGGCTGGCGTCGGGCACCAGCGGCCCGAACGGGCTCTGCTCCTCGCCGGGGCCGGCCGGCCAGTAGAGCCCGTCCTTCTTGCCGGCCGAGCTGCGGATGCGCTGCGCGAAGGCGCGCAAGGGCCCATCGCCGCGCGGCCTGCTGGCGTATTCGCGCTGCGCGGTGACGTAGAAGCGCAGCGTCTCGATCGTCTTGAGCTCGTTCTCGCCGATGCGGCGGTTGACGATCTCCTCGGCGCCGGACGCCGTGTCGAACTGCCACGCGCCCGATGCTTGCTTCGCCAGCGGCACCGGGAAGGGCCAGGCCTCGAACCCGATGACCAGCGTGGCGCGGTCGGCGCCATCCGGCCTGACCCTCAGGAACTCGCCGATCGCCTTGTGCACGCGCGCGACGTTGTCCTGCAGCTGCAGGGTGTCGGCCGACTTGATGCGGTCGTAGTCGGGTCCCAGGAGGTCGCGCAACGCCGCCTCGTCGAATCGCGCCGTCGCGGCCTTGAGCCCTTCGGCCGCCGCCTCGACGGTGGGAAACTGCTTCTGCGCCGCGGCCGGCTCCGCCACACAAAAGAGCGCCGCCAGGGCGGACAGGACGACCGCGCCGGCGCGAAGGCTGTTCGCTCGTGTCAGGTACATGATGCTCGCCTCCCGTCTAGCGCCGGCCGCCACGGCCGCCGCCGCCGCGACCGCCGCCGCCGCTGAACTGCCGGCCGCCGCCGCCAGGGTTGCGGCTGTACGCGCCGCGGTTGCTCGAGACGTGGGCGCTGCGTCCCGACCCGTAGCTGAAACCGTCCATCGAGCGCTGCGACCCGCCGATGCTCCCCCCGCGTTGCGCCGCGTACCCGGGGCGGTCGCCGCCGAAGCCGCCCGGTTGCTGGCCACCAATGCGCGCGCCGCCGCCGGCGGGCATCTGCGCCGGGCGCTCGCCGCGCCCGATATCCGGCTGGCGTCCACCGAAGCCCCCCGCACCGCTCGGCAGCTGGGTCGGACGTCCGGCGTCCGGCCGTACCGCGGCGCCGCCGCCGATCGCGCCCTGGCGCGGGCGCTCGCCGCCGAGCGCGGCGCGGATGTCCTGGCCGCTTTGCGGCGCCGCGCCTGGCCGGCCCTGCGCGACGTCCTGGCGGCGCTGCTGGCGCTCCGCCTGGTTCTGCTGCCGTTGGCCCTGGCGTTCCGCCTGGCTCTGCTGACGCTGCTGCTGGCGCTCGCCCTGGGTCTGCTGTCTCTGCTGCTGGCGCTGTTCGGCCGCGGCCTGTCGGTTCTGCTGGCGCTGCGTCAGCGACTGCTGGCGGTATTCCTGGAAGTCCTCGAGATCGTCCTCGTCAATGTGGTAGCCGTGCCAGTCCATCGCCCATGCGGTGGTCATCGCGCCGAGGAAGAACCCTGTCGCGGCCGCGGCGGCCGGATACCAGTAGGCCGGGTAGGGCTCGGGGACATAGACCGGCTGCGCCGGCTGCGGTTGCGGCACGACCACGACGGCGGGGTCGTAGACCGGCACGTAGATGACCTGCGGGTTGACCGACTCGATCACGTAGTTGGCGCCGTCCTGTGCCACGACGAGCTTGTCGTCCGAGCGCAGGTTGCCGGCGGCGGCGACACGGCGGCGGAACTGCTGCACGCCGGCCAGCACGTCGCCCGGGTTCGTCCGCATCGCCTCGCCCAGCCGCTCGGTCCAGTCGAGGTCGTCGCTCATCTTGCGCAGCACCTCGGGGTAGTTGAGCAGGACTTTCACCGGCTCGCTCCAGGCCGCGTTGGGCTGCAGCGACTTGTCCTTGGCGTGCTTGTCGAGAAAACGAACGGCCTGGACGACCTGCACCGGTTCGGTCGACGCTTTCAGCACGACGGCGAGCAGCTCGTCGGGATAGAGCGCGACCGGCGCCACCAGGGCGGACATCTCTTCGGTCGATTGCGCGGCGGGAACCGGCGCCGCGGCATAAGGGCCCGGCACCTGCGCCGTCGCCACGGGGCTGGCGGCGAGCACCAGGGCAAGCACAGAACCGGCCGTCACGAGTTTGCGCATCTTGCGGTCTCCTTTCCGCCCGTGGCCTATCGCTGCAGCAGCGGGCGCAGCTTCGGCCAGATCGCGTCGTCGTCGAAGATGAAGCCGTGGTCGCGGCCCGACCGGACGACCCGGTCGGCCGGCGCGTGGCCGATGGCGCTGACCAGCGGCACGGTGCCGTCGCCCGCATTCCTGGCCACGCCCCAGGCGGGCTTTCCCACGCCGCGCCTGGCGCCGAGGAACTGCACCAGCGTGCTCTCGGCCGTGTCGTTGACGACGACGGTCAGGCGCACGTTGGGCGGCAGCGGGCGGTCGACCAGCTGGCGCTGCTCGGCCATGTTCTTGCGCACCCGGCTCATGAACGCGGCCAGCGCCGGCGCCCGGGTCTTCTCGACCAGCAGCAGGTTGAAGCGCTCCCAGACCAGTTCGCTGCTCAGGAAACTGAACTCGGTCATGGGCCCGGACTCGTCCGCGCGCATGTGGCAGCAATCGGGATAGGTCGGCAGCAGCTCGTAGATCGACTCCAGCGAGGCGAACACGCGATAGACCGTCCCGGTGCTGCCGGCGCCGACCACGACGTGGTTCTCGACGCCGAACACGGGAAATCCCTCGGCCAGCGCGCGCACGGCCTTGGCGGCGCCGAAGAACGGCGTGCCCATGGCGATGAAATTGCGCACCTTCTGCTCACCGGCGTACTTCTGAAGATAGATCGTCGCGACCAGCCCGCCCATGCTGTGCGCGATCAGGTCGACCGGCCCGCCGGCCAGGCCCTTGGCCGCCAGAAAGGCGCGCAGGGTATCGGCCGTCTCGAAGTTGCTGCGCCGCCAATCGTAATGGAATGCGAACAGATCGGCGCCTTCCTTGTATCCCAGCGCCTCGAGGCGGCTTATCAGCAGGTCGTACTGATCGACGTAGCTTCCACGCGCCAGCTGCACCTTGCGCAGGATGTCGGTCGAAATCAGCTTGTCCTTGGACCGGTCGATCGGCAGCTCGAGCTTGGCGAACTGGTCCATCGTCTGCTTGACGCCGCCATAGAAGACCTTTGTCGGATTGCTCCGGTCGGCGAGCACCGACCCGCCGATGCCGTGGATGAAGACCACGGGAACGCGGCCCTGCGCCTGGACTGGACCGGCACCGCCGGCGCACAGCGCGGCAATCACCGCCACGAGGCAACCGGCGGCGGTAGCCCTCAGGAATCGATGGAACATTCGCACTCCTCCCGGCACGGTCGGCCGGCTACATGATGTCGTAGAGCTTGCCGCGCACGTTCTCGATGACCGTCCAGCCGCGGGCAGCGAGCGCGCGCTTCATCGCCTCGGACGCCCAGCCGGCCAGATAGAGCTCCTTGCGGCGCGGCTGCAGCGGATTGACGATCTGCTCGAAGGCTTCGGTCGTCCGCGACGAGGCTTCGGTCCACAACAGCTCGTCGACCGGCACGAACAGCAACGCGTCGCGTTCGCTCGACAGCGCGACCGGCAGGTGGTGGATCACGCCGACATTGTCGATCTGCTTCCCTTGCGCCACGTAGCCCGCCATCATCTGGGCAATGCGCTGGTAGAGGAACGCCTCGTCCGGGTCGTCGGCGACGTTGGCGAGTCGCACGTAGGATTCGAGTTGCCGCGTTCCGCCGAGGGCGGCGAGCGACTGCACCAGGACCGTCTGCATGCCCGGGTGATAGGCGGTGTTCGCCAGCAGCGCGCGCGCGTCTTCGACCGGGACGCCCAGGTTGCGCAGCGTGTCGTAGTTGATCTCGCGCAACTCCGCCGGCGTACGGTCGCGCAGCAGCGCCCGCAGGTTCTGGCTCGTGCGCGTCATCGAGAAGACCATGCCGATGCCGCCCGGCATGGCGATCTGCGCCGCCGACATGGTGAGCCCGCCCAGCGCCTCGGCCCGCGCCAGATCGGCGATCTTGTCCTGCAGCACCTTGTTCGTGCTGTAGGGCGAGACGTTGTAGCGGATCGCGATTTCGCGCTTCTTCGCCGCCGAGCCGGTGACGGTGCCGACGACGCCGTCGCCCGAGCCCGTCAGCGAGTCGCCGATGCGGCTGAACATCGCGCCGATGCCGCGCGGGATGCCGGTGATCGTGCCGCCCGGGTCGGCCGCCAGGTTCTCCACTGCCCGGATCGGCGCCGTGGCCGCCTTGCCCAGCGCCTTGCCGTAGGCCTCGGTCTTGCTGGTGTGCTCGAGCGACTGGATGGCGTAGAGCTCGCGCAGCACCAGGACCAGCGCGTCGTAGCCATAGGCGCGCATCGGGCCCCAGTTGGTCTGCAGCGTGAACACATAGGTGTGCGCCGCGATCGGCACCAGCTCGTCGACCTTGTGAATCGCGCTCGTGCTCTGCGGCGGCTGCAGCAGGCGGGACGCTTGGCGCGGTCCGGGATTGTCGAATTGCTGGGCCGCCGCCGGCCCGGCGGATGCCAGCAGCGCCACGGCCGCGATGGCCAGCCCCAAGCGACGTTCGAGATACCGCATCATTTCATCGACTCCGGTTTCGCCCTCAGTTGCCCGCTGCTGGCACGGCCTCGGCCGGCGGATGCGCTGTCTGCTCGGCGCCGGTCGGCTCCTTGATGCGGAACCAGGCGACGTAGAGCGCGGGCAGGAACAGCAGTGTCAGTGCCGTCGCCACGATCAGGCCGCCGATCACCGCATAGGCCATCGGCCCCCAGAACACCTCGCGCGCGATCGGGATCATGCCGAGCGATGCCGCGGCGGCGGTCAGATAGATCGGGCGCAGGCGATGCACCGAGGCATAGACCACCGCGTCCCAGGGATGCATGCCCTTGGCGCGGTCCATCTCGATCTGGTCGATCAGGATCACCGAGTTGCGGACGATCATCCCGATCAGCGAGATGACGCCGAGCGTCGCGACGAACCCCATCGGCGCGCCGGTCGGCAGCATCGCGCCCACCACGCCGATCAAGCCCAGCGGCGCGACGCTGATGACCAGGAGCATGCGCTGCATGCTCTGCAGCTGAAGCATCAGCAGCGTCAGCATGACGACGACCATCAGCGGGAACATGGCCTGGATCGACGCGTTGCTGTCCCGGCTCTTCTCGACCACGCCGCCGACTTCGATCAGCCCGCCGACCGGCAGCTCCTTGCGCAGGGCGTCGAGCTGCGGCGCGATCGCCTTGATCGCCGTCGCCGCCTGGATGCCCGGTGTGAGATCGGCCTGCACAGTGACGGTCGGCAGACGGTCGCGGCGCCACACATAGCTCTCGTCGAACGTGTCGGTGATGCGGGCGAACGCCGACAGCGGGACCGAGCGCCCCTTGTCGACCGGGATCTGCAGTTCGCGCAGCGTCTGCAGGTTCAGGCGCTCGTCCTTGTCGGCGCGCGTCACGATGTCGATCAGGTAGATCGAGTCGCGCAGCTGCGTGGCGACATGGCCGGACATGATCGCGTTGGTCGCCGCAGCGACCTGCTCGGAGCTCAAGCCCACCTGCCGCGCCAGGTCCTGGTCGATGTCGATGCGCACCGACTTGCTGCGCTCGTACCAGTCGAAGTTGACGGTATGCGCGCCCGCGTAGCCGCGCAGGATGCCGGCCACGCGGTCGGCGATGTCGCGCGCCTCGTTCGGCGTCTTGCCGCTGGCGCGGATCTGGATCGGCCAGCCGACCGGCGGCCCGACCTCGAGCGGCGCGATGCGCACCAGCACGTCATCGAAGCCCGCCGCGAAGGCCCGCTCGAGATCCTTCATCACCAGGTTGCGGTCCTCGATGCCGCGCGTGACGATCACCGCCTGGGCGAAGAAGTCGTTGTCGAGCTGCACGTCGAGCGGCAGGTAGAAGCGGATCGCCCCGCCGCCGATGTAGAACGTGAAGCGCTCGATCCGCTTGTCCGCCTTGAGGATCTCCTCGAGCTTCCTGACCTCGCGGTCGGTGGCGTGGATCGACGCGCCCTTCGGCAGCCGCATGTCGACCAGGATCTCGGGACGGTCCGAGGCGGGGAAGAACTGCTGCTGCACGAAGCCGGCGCCGTACACGGAAGCGGCGAACAGCGCGATCGTGACGGCGATCGTGACCCAGCGCAGCCGCATCGCCCAGATCAGCACCGGGCGGAACATCCGCTCCATGCGACCCGTCCCGTGCCCGCCGCCGCCGGCCTTCTTGATCTGCTTGGGCAGGATCCAGACGCCGATCAGCGGCGAGAAGATCACGGCCACGAACCACGACGCGACCAGCGCCAGCGCCAGAACATCGAACAGCGTCTTGCAGTACTCGCCGGCATTGCTGGCGGCGAAGCCGATCGGGATGAACCCGGCGACCGTCACGAGCGTGCCGGTGAGCATCGGGATCGCCGTCAGCGTATAGGCGGCGGTGGCCGCCTTGAGGATGCCCACGCCTTCCTCGAGCTTGGCGATCATCATCTCGACCGTGATCATGGCATCGTCGACCAGCAGCCCGAGGGCGATGATCAGCGCGCCGAGCGAGATGCGCTGCAGCGTGATGCCCAGCATCTCCATGCCGACGAAGACGATGCCGAGCACCAGCGGGATGCTCAGTGCCACCACCAGCCCGGCGCGCAGGCCGAGGCTCAGGAAGCTGACCGCGAGCACGATGACGATGGCCTCGACCAGGGTCTTGACGAAGCCGTGCACGGCGTGGTTGACGACCACGGGCTGGTCGGCGACGAGGTGGATGTCGACGCCCACCGGCAGCGCGGATTCGAGCTGCTTCGCCGCCCGCTTCAGGTTCTCGCCCAGCGCCAGCACGTTGCCGCCGGCCGTCATCGAGACGGCGACGCCGATCGCCGGCTCGCCGTTGTAGCGGAACATCTTCTGCGGCGGATCGACGTAGCTGCGCCTGATGGTGACGATGTCTTCCAGCCGGTAGAAGCGGCCGTCGATGCGCAGGTTGATCGACCTGAGGCTCGCCTCGGACTGGAATTCGCCGCTGACGTCGAGGATGATGTTCTCGCCCGAGGTCACCAGCCGCCCGGTCGGCACCACCGCGTTCTGGTCGCGCAGCGCCTGGGTCACCTGCTGGATCGTGATGCCGAGGTTGGCGAGTTGGCGCGTGGAGAAGTCGAGGAAGACCTTCTCGTCCTGCGTGCCCAGGAGCTGCACCTTGGCCACGTCGGGCTGGCGCAGGAACTCCGAGCGCATGAGCTCGGCGTAGTCGCGCAGCTCGCGGAAGCTGAACCCGTCTGATGTCAGCGCGTAGATCGACCCATAGGTGTCGCCGAAGTCGTCGTTGAAATAGGGGCCCAGCGTGCCCTTGGGCAGGGTGTCGACGATGTCGCCGATCTTGTTGCGTACGGTGTTCCAGATCTCCGGCACCATCTCGCCCGGCGCGCGCTCGAGCAGGTTGACGTAGACGACCGTGACGCCGGGCTTGGTGTAGCTCTTGGTATAGTCGAGAAAGGGCGTCTCCTGCAGCTTCTTCTCGATGCGGTCGGTCACCTGGTCCATCATGTCGGCGACCGTGGCCCCGGGCCATTGCGCCTGAATCGTCATGGTCTTGATGACGAAGGTCGGATCCTCCTCGCGGCCGAGCCGATTGTAGGAAAGAACCCCCGTCAGACAGATCATGATCATCAGGTAGACGACCAGGGAGCGGTGCTCGAGCGCCCAGTCCGAGAGGTTGAATCCCTTCATTTCGCCACCGGAGCCTGCACGGCCACCTTCTGGCCCGGGCTCAGTTTCGTCACGCCGGCGGTGACGATGATGTCGCCGCTGGCGATGCCCTCGGAGACGATGATTCGGTCGGTGTCGTTGCGCAGGACGACGATCGGCTTCATCGCTACCGTCTTGTCCGCGGGATTGACCACCCAGACCATCGGCTTCTTGTCGCGCTCGAATACCGCCGAAGGCGGCAGCGAAACCGTGTTCGCCGCCTGCCCGCTGCCGGAAGCGCGGATGGTCGAGCCCAGGCGCATCTCGGGCGGCGGGTTGTCCAGGCTCACTTTCACGGTGAAGCTGCGCGTCACCGGATCGGCGATCGGCGAGACCTCGCGTAACTTCCCGCTCGTCTTGATGGAGGGATTGCCTACCAGCTCCACGTTGACGCGGAAGTCGGGCGGCACCGTGCGCATCCGGTTTTCAGGCACGCCGACCACGGCCTCGCGCTGGTCGGGATCGGCGACCACGACGACCATCTGACCGGCCTGGACCACCTGACCCGCCTCGGCGCCCGTCGCCGTGACGACGCCGTCGAACTCGGCCGCCAGCTGGGTGTACTTGAGCTGGTCCTGCGCGAGCTTCAGCGACGAGGACGCCGACTCCAGGCTCGCCTCCGCCGCGCGCAAATTCTTCAGCGCGTTGTCGTACTGCACCTGGGTCGTATACCCGCTGGCGAGCAGCTGCCGTTGCCGCTCCTCCTGCGGCTTGGCCCGCTCCACCTCGGCCCGGGCCGCCGTCACCGCGGCCTGGGCGGCGCGGATCTGGTTCTTCTGGTCGCGATCGTCGATCCGCGCCAGCGGCTGGTCCTTCTTCACCGTGTCGCCGACATCCACCAGCCGCGTCACGACCTGGCCGCCGATGCGGAATCCGTGCGCGCTCTCGTACCGCGCCTTGATCTCGCCCGTCAGCGCGATCCCGCTGGCCTCCTGCCGCACCTCGGCCGTGATCGTACGGACCGGGCGGATCTCGGGCGCGGCCGCCTCCTCTTTCTTCTCGCAGGCGCCAAGCAGCGCTAGAGCGTCGGATCGCGATCAGGAATCAGAAAGGGGATTCCCAAACGGGGGCAAA
>CAZLBB010000179.1:0-9946 GCA_964557415.1 uncultured Rhodospirillaceae bacterium | reverse complement strand
ATGACCACCTACCACGACATGGAGCGAGGCGTGATCGCCGCGGCCCTGCCGGGGCCTCGCGGCCGCCGAGGCCGCGATCGGGGAGGCGACGGCGCCGCTCGGCGCGGGCGGCGACGCGGCGGCGCTCGATGCCATCCGCGGCGAGCTCCATGACGCGATGTGGGCGGATGCCGGCATCATCCGCGACGAAGCGGGCCTGGCGCGCGCCGCCGCGCGGCTCGAGGCGCTCGACGCGCGTCTCGCGAAGACGGCCGTCCCGGCCGAGCCGCGCGCGTTCAGCATGGCGTGGCAGGACTGGCTCAATCTCAGGAACCTCGTGCTGGTCAGCCGCGCCGTCGTCGCCGCCGCCGAGGCGCGGCGGGATTCCTGCGGCGCGCACTACCGCGAGGATTTCCCGGACGAGCCCGATCCGGCCCAGGCCAGTTTCACCGAGGCGCAGCTCGAGGGTGATAGGATCCGCATCGCCCGCCGGCCGGTCGCCTTCACCCGCGTGCGGCCGGGCGAGACGCTGCTGAAAGGAGCCGCCTGAATCCCATGCCCGAAGCCCCGACCGGACTCTCGCCGCTGATCCCGCTCGCCGACATCCAGGCGGCGGGGCGACGCATCGCCGGCAAGGTGCGGCTGACGCCGATGCTCGCACCCGGCCCGATGAAGACGCCGGTCCCCGGCGCGGGCCGCATCGTGCTGAAGCTCGAATGCCTGCAGGTCACCGGCTCGTTCAAGGCGCGCGGCGCCTCCAGCAAGCTGGGCACGCTGGCGCCCGAGCAGGTGAAGCGCGGCATCATCACCGCCTCGGGCGGCAACCACGGCATCGCCGTCGCCTATGCCGGCTGGATGGCCAAGGTGCCGACCACGATCTACGTGCCCGAGGGCGTCTCGCCGCTCAAGGCCGAGAAGATCGAGGCCTGGGGCGCCAGGCTGGTGCGGCACGGCCGGCACTGGAACGAGAGCAACGAGGCGGCGCTGGAGCAGGCCGGGCGCGAGGGCCTGACCTACTTCCATCCCTTCGCCGACGCCGCGGTGATCGCGGGACAGGGCACGCTGGCCTTGGAGATCCTCGGCCAGGACCCGGCGATCGACACGTTCCTGGTGGCGATCGGCGGCGGCGGGCTGATCGCCGGCATGGCCAGCGCCGTCAAGGCGGTCAAGCCTACGGCGCGCGTGATCGGGGTCGAGCCGGTCGGCGCGCCGACCCTGCACGACAGCCTGAAGGCCGGGCATATCGTCACGCTGCCGGCGATCACCACGTCGGTGCTGACCATGGCGGCGCAGGCGACCGAGCAGATCAACTTCGACATCGCCCGCGCGGCGGTCGACGACGTCGTGCTGATCACCGACGACGACATGCGCGCGGCCGCCAGGGTGCTGTGGCTGGAGCTCGGCGTCGCCGCCGACCTCAGCGGCGCCGCCGCGCTGGCCGCGATCATGGCCGGCAAGTACGTGCCGCAGCAGGGCGAGCGTGTCTGCGTGCTGGTCTGCGGCGCCGGGGCGGACGGGGTGGGGTTATGACCCTCGCCCGCGAAGCGGGAAAGGGTGTGAGCCCCTTCGATAAGAGCTCAGGAGCGAGCGGGTGAGGGCTGGCTCGGTGTCTCCGGCCGGCGCGTCGAGTCTGCGGAAAGTACCCAGCCGGCCCTCACCCTCCCAACGCTGCGCGTTGGGCCCCTCCCTCTCCCGCCTGCGGCGGGCGAGGAACTTCTACTCCACGCGATACCCGAACTCCCCCGCCGCATCGGTCAGCGATTCCCAGAAGCTCTGGGCGAAGCTGCGCGGCACGTAGAGGTCGAACGTGTCGTCGGCCACGGCGTGGAGCAGCGCGCTGCAGTGGAACAGGGTGGTCTGCGCGCAGGCGCCGGCGGCGAAGGCGCGCGGGTGGAGATCGAGCAGGCAGCCCTTGGCCAGCACGTCGCGCGCGCTCGGGCCGCTCAAGCGAACGACGCAGCGCGCGTGATCAAGCTCGACGACGGCGGCCTGCTCCGGCGGCAAGCGGAGCGATGGGTCGGACCTGGTTTCGATCAGCCAGCGCTGCGGTCCGAGCCACAGCGCGACGGCGTCCTTGCCGTGTGAAGCGCGGTTGGGGCGCGCGTCGAGCGTGATGCCCAGCCTGTCCTTGAGCGCGGCGGCGAGCGCGGCTTCGCCGCCGGGGAAGGCGGAAACCTGCGCCAGGTAGAGGCCGCGCCGCTCCGCCAGCGTCACGCCGGGCGCGGCGGTGTTGCGGCCGTAGATGCCGGGCTTGCGCGCGGCCGACAGTGCCGAGCTAGCCATGCAGCCGCTCTCCCTTCGGATCGAAGAAGACCGGGTCGACCACGCGCACGGCGACGGACTCGTCGCGCACGGGGAAGGCGGCAGCGAGCGTCTCGCCTTTGCGCGCGAGGCCGCCTTCGACCAGGGCCATGGCGATCGGGTGGCCGAGCGTCGCGCTGAAGCAGGCGGAGGTGACGTGGCCGAGCATCGGCACGGGCGCGGGCGCGCGCGGGTCCTCCACGAGCTGCGCCCCGGCGCGGATGCGCGTGCGCCCGTCGACCGGCACCAGCCCGACCAGGCGCTTGCGCTTCGGGTCGACCAGGCCCGGCCGCGCGAGCAGCGGCTTGCCGATGAAGTCCTTCTTCCTGGCGACCAGCCTTTCCATGTTGAGGTCGCCCGGCGTGGTGCGGCCGTCGAGCTCGGCGCCGACCACGTGGCCCTTCTCGATGCGCATCACGCCCATGGCCTCGAGCCCGTAGGGGACGACGCCGAGCGGCCGGCCCGCCGCCATCAGCGCCTCCCAGGCCTCGATGCCGCGGTCGGACGGCACGTTGACCTCGTAGGCCAGCTCGCCCGAGAAGCTGATGCGGAAGACGCGCGCCGGAATGCCCGCGAGCAGCCCGTCGGCGACGCCCATGAAGGGCAGCTCGTTGCCGCCGAGCCCGATGCCGGTCATCGCCCGCTGCAGCACCTCGCGCGAGCGCGGCCCGGCGATGGCGATGCCGGCCCATTGCTCGGTGACCGAGGCGACCTGCACCTTGAGCTCGGGCCAGACGCATTGCAGGTAGTACTCGAGATGCGTCATGACCTTGCCGGCGTTGGCGGTGGTCGTGGTCATGAAATAGCGGTGCTCGGCGATGCGCGAGGTGGTGCCGTCATCCGTCACCATGCCGTCCTCGCGCAGCATCAGCCCGTAGCGCGCCTTGCCGACCGGCAGGGTCGAGAAGGTGTTGCAGTAGACGCGGTCGAGGAATTTCGCGGCGTCCGGACCCTGCACGTCGATCTTGCCCAGGGTCGAGACGTCGCAGATGCCGACATTGCCGCGCACCGCCTTGACCTCGCGCGCGATCGCCGCGTGGATGTCCTCGCCCGGCTTCATGTAGACCTGGGCGCGCAGCCACAGGCCCGCCTCGACGAAGGTGGCGCCGTTGGCGGCGTGCCAGTCGTGCATCGGCGTGCGCCGGATCGGCTGGAAATGCCGGCCCAGCTCGCGCCCGGCGAAGACGCCGAACGGCACGGGGGTGTACGGAGGACGAAACGTCGTGGTGCCGACCGCCTGCATGCTCTCGCCGCGCAGGCCCGCCATGATGGCGTGGCCGGGCAGGTTCGAGGTCTTGCCCTGGTCGGTGCCCATGCCGAGCGTGGTGTAGCGCTTGAGGTGCTCGACCGAGACGTAGCCCTCGCGATGCGCCAGCGCCACGTCCTTCTCGGTCACGTCGTCCTGGATGTCGACGAAGGCCTTGCCGCGCACGCCGGCGACGCGCGGCGCCTTCCACAGGGGGCGCGGCGCTTCCTCGCGCGCGTCGTCGCATTCCGGCGCGACCGGCGCCGCGCCGCCGCCGAACCCGGCTTCCTTGGCGGCGGCGGCGCCGCCGGCGAAGCCTTCGCCGAGGCAGTCGCCGAGCGCGTAGCTGCCGCGCGCGGCCCCGACCGAGGCCTCGGCCTGCTTCGGCGCGCCCGGCACGAAGGCCGCGAGGCGCTCGTCGTAGACCGGCCGGGCGCCGGACTGGCTGTGCAGGTGCACCGAGGGCTGCCAGCCGCCGGAGGCGCAGACGAGATCGCAATCCAGGCGATGCACGCCGTTGCCGACGGCGCGCCCGTCCGCGTCGACGCGCACGACCTCGACGCCGTCGACGCCGAACATGCCGGTGGCGGCGGCGACGGCATGGCCCGCCAGCACGTCGATGCCGCGCGCCCGCGCCGCGCGCACGAGCGGACCGTCGGGAATCGGCCGATGGTCGACCACGGCGGCGATCGCGACCCCCGCGGTCGCGAGGTCGAGCGCCGTGCGATAGGCGTCGTCGCTGCCGGTCGCGATCACGGCGCGCCGGCCTGGCCGCACGGCATACTGGTTGGCATAGGCGCGCGCGGCGGCGGCCAGCATCACGCCGGGCCGGTCGTTGCCGGCGAACACCAGCGGCTGCTCGATCGCGCCGGTCGCCAGCACCACGCGCTTGGCGCGGATGTTCCACAGGCGCTGGCGCGGCAGGAAGTCGCCGGGCACGGCGACATGGTCCTGCACGCGCTCGACCGCGGCGATGCCGTTGTGGTCGTAGTAGCCGAACACGGTCGTGCGCGGCAGCAGCGTGACGCTCGCATTGCCCGACAGCGCGGCGACGCTCCCGGCGACCCAGTCCGTCCCCGGCTTGCCGGCGATCGTGCGGCGCTCGCGCCGCAGCGTGCCGCCGAAGGAGGCGCGCTCGTCCGCCAGCACCACGCGCGCGCCGGTGTCCGCCGCAGCAAGGGCCGCGGCCAAGCCGGCGGGGCCGCCGCCGACCACCAGCACGTCGCACCACAGGCTGCGCTTCTCGTAGCGGTCGGGATCCGGCTCGGTCGCGGCGACGCCGAGGCCCGCGGCGCGGCGGATGTGCTTCTCGTAGAACATCCAGGCGCCGCGACCCGGGCCCATGAAGGTCTTGTAGTAGAAGCCGGCCGGGATGAAGGGCGAAACCAGGTCGTTGAGCTGGCCGACATCGAGCATCAGCGACGGCCAGCGGTTCTGGCTCTCGGCCGCGAGCCCGTCGTAGAGCTCGACCATGGTCGCGCGCGTGTTCGGCTCGGCGCGCCCGCCCTGGCGCAGGCGCACCAGCGCGTTCGGCTCCTCCGGCCCGGCGCTATAGATGCCGCGCGGGCGGTGATACTTGAAGCTGCGCCCGACCAGGCGCACGCCGTTGGCGATCAGCGCCGAGGCGAGCGTGTCGCCGGCGAAACCGCGATAGGCGCGCCCGTCGAAGGTGAAGGCGAGCGGCTGCGCGCGATCGATGTCGCCGCCGACAGGAAGCCGCGCGGCGGTCATTTGCGCGTCACCGGACGCACGTCGCCGATCGCATGGGTCAGCGTGTCGCGCGTGACCACCAGGAACTCGCGGCAGCCGGCGCTGTGCTGCCACAGCTCCCGGTGCGGCCCTTTCGGGTTGTCGCGCAGATAGACGTAGTCGTGCCACGCCTTCGGGCCGGCGTCCTCGGCCGGGCGCTTCAAGGTCGCGTCGCCGCCGTAGTAGAACTCGGACAGGTCGCGCTCGCCGCACCAGGGACAGCGGATCAGCATGGCGCGCGCTCCGTCGTGTGGCGGCGTTCCCCCCTCACCCAACTCCGGCTAAGCGCGCCCTTCGGCCGCGCCAAGCCTTCGTATCCCTCTCCCCCCGCTGCGCGGGTGGCGAGGGTCTGAATGTCAAGCCCCTCGCCCGCCGTAGGCGGGAGAGGGAGGGGCCCAACGCGAAGCGTTGGGAGGGTGAGGGCATCAGTGCACATTCGGCGTGGGCCCTCCGCCCTTCTCGTCGATGGCGAGGCCGCGCTCGAAGCGGTCGAGCGTGAACTCGGCGTTGAGCGCGTGCGGCCGGTCGTGCGCGATCGTGTGCGCGAACACCCAGCCCGAGCCGGGCGTGGCCTTGAAGCCGCCATAGCACCAGCCGCCGTTGATGTAGAAGTTGTCGATCGGCGTCTTGCCGATGATCGGGCTGCCGTCCATCGACATGTCCATCACGCCGCCCCAGTGCCGCAAAATGCGCAGGCGCGACAGATTTGGAAAGAGCTGCATGCCGGCGGCCAGGCAGTGCTCGATCAGCGGCATGTTGCCCTTCTGCGCATAGGAATTGTAGCCGTCGATGTCGCCGCCCAGCACCAGCCCGCCCTTGTCGGATTGGCTGATGTAGAAATGCCCGGCGCCGTAGGTGACGACGGTGTCGATCAGCGGCTTGAGGCCCTCGGTGACGAAGGCCTGCAGCACGTGGCTCTCGATCGGCAGCCTGAGGCCGGCCATGGCGGCGACATGGCCGGAATTGCCCGCCACCGCCATGCCGAGGCGGCCGCAGCCGATGAAGCCGCGCGCGGTCTCGACGCCCAGCACCTTGTCGCCCTGGCGGCGGATGCCGGTCACCTCGCAGTTCTGGATCAGGTCGACGCCGAGCGCCGACGCCGCGCGCGCGAAGCCCCAGGCGACCGCGTCGTGGCGCGCGGTGCCGCCGCGCGGCTGCAGGAGCCCGCCGTAGATCGGGAAGCGGGCGTGGTCGGAGAAGTCGAGATGCGGCACCATGCGCCGGACGTCGTCGGCCGTCAGCAGCTCGGCATCGATGCCGTTCAGCCGCATCGCGTTGCCGCGCCGCGCCGCCGCGTCCATCTGCGCGTCGGAATGCGCCAGGTTCAGCACGCCGCGCTGGCTGAACATCACGTTGTAGTTCAGGTCCTGGCTCAACCCTTCCCACAGCTTCAGCGAATGCTCGTAGAAATGCGCGTTCGGCTCGATCATGTAGTTCGAGCGTACGATGGTCGTGTTGCGCCCGGTATTGCCGCCGCCGAGCCAGCCCTTCTCGACCACCGCCACGTTCGCGATGCCGTGCAGCCGGGCGAGGTAGTAGGCCGAGGCGAGCCCGTGCCCGCCGCCGCCGATGATGACGACGTCGTAGTGCTTCTTCGGCTCCGGGTCGCGCCAGGCACGCTCCCAGTCGCGGTGGCCGCGCAGCGAATGGCGGAGCAGCGATGTGACGGAGTAGCGGCTCAAGGACGCCTCGGAGACGGAGTGGCGCGCAGTCTAGTCGGCCCGGGCGGCATGAAAACAGTGAAAAGCGACATCGATTGTACCGCTAGTGCCGGTTCGGGAACGGCCCGGTGCCGCTTTCGTCCAGCGCGCGGCCGTCCATGAAGCGCTCGAGCGCGAAGGGCCGGATCAGCTCGGGCGCACGGTCGTCGGCGATGGTCTGAGCCAGCGTCCAGCCCGAGGCCGGCGTCGCCTTGAAGCCGCCGTAGCACCAGCCGCCGGTCATGTAGAGGTTGTCGCAGCCGATGCGTCCCATGACCGGGCTGCCGTCCATGGTCATGTCGGCGATGCCGCCCCAGCCACGCAGGATGCGCAGGCGCGACAGCGCGGGGAAGACCTGCATCGCGGCGGTCAGGCAGTGCTCGACCAGCGGCAGGTTGCCGGCTTGCGCATAGGAGTTGTAGCCGTCGAGGTCGCCGCCCAGCACCAGCCCGCCCTTGTCGGACTGGCATATATACATGTGCGATCCGCCGTAGGTGACGACCGGCTCGAGCATCGGCTTGACCGGCTCGGTGACGAAGGCCTGCAGCACGTGGCTCTCGATCGGCAGGCGCAGGCCGGCCATCGCCGCGAGCCGCCCGCTGCTGCCGGCGACAGCGAAGGCGAGCGCGCCGCAGTCGATCGCCCCGAGCGTCGTGTCGACGCCGGCGACGCGCCGGCCCTCGCGCCGGATCGCCGTCACCTCGCAGCTTTCGACGATGTCGACGCCCAGGTCCGAGGCCGCGCGCGCGAAGCCCCAGGCGACCGCGTCGTGGCGCACGATGCCGGCGCGGCGCTGGATCAGCCCGCCCATCACCGGATAGCGCTGGCCATCCGACAGATCGAGCAGCGGCAGTTCGCGCCGGAGGTCGTCGAGCGTCAGCAGCTCGGAATCGATGCCCGACAGCCGCATCGCGTTGCCGCGCTCGGCCGCCGCGTCCATCTGGTGGTCGTTGTGGCAGAGGTTCAGCACGCCGCGCTGGCCGAACATGACGTTGAAGTTGAGCTCACGCGCCAGCCCTTCCCATAGCTGGAGCGAGAACTCGTAGAAGCGCGCATTGTCGCCCAAGAGGTAGTTCGAGCGCACGGTCATCGTGTTGCGCCCGGTATTGCCGCCGCCGAGCCAGCCCTTCTCCAGCACCGCGACGTTGCGGACGGCGTGGTTCTTCGCCAGGTAATAGGCGGTCGCGAGCCCGTGCCCGCCGCCGCCGACGATCACCACGTCGTAGCGTCGCTTCGGCGCGCCGGCGCGCCAGTGGCGTTGCCAGCGCCGCTGGCCGCTCCATGCATGGCGCACGAGCCCGAAGACGGAAAACCGTTCCAGCCGAGTTCCCCCGCCGCGAGAAGCGGGGCATAGTCCGGTCGTTCGGCCGGGGGGTCAAGGCCGCACGGCAGACCGAGTGCGCCTCATCCTTCGACAAGCTCAGGATGAAGGAACATTCTTTGGTCCTCGTCCTGAGCTTGTCGAAGGACGCCGACGCGAACGACACATGACCGATACGGAAATTCCCCAGCCCGCCTGCCCGCGCTGCCAGAAGCCGCGGGCGCTGTGCATTTGCGCCGCCTTGAGCGAATATCGCGGCGACCTGTCCGTGCTGGTGCTGCGCCATCCGCAGGAGAAGGACCGCGTGCTCGGCACGGCGCGGATGATCGAGCTGCAGGTGCCCGGCACGCGCGTCGCGACCGGCCTGTCCTGGCGCAATCTCTCGGCGGCGCTCGGGCGCGACGCCGATCCGCACGAATGGGGCGTGCTGTACCAGGGACCGAAGAGCGACCGGCCGCAGCGCGGCGCGGCGGCGGTCACCGCGGTCGACCGCAAGGGACAGCTACTCGCCGACCAGGAAGCGGCGCTCGCCGGCCTGCGCGGCGTCATCGTGATCGACGGCACCTGGAGCCAGGCCAAGACGCTGTGGTGGCGCAACCCGTGGCTGCTGAAATGCCGCCGGCTGGTGCTGGCGCCGCCGCGTCCCTCGGCCTACGGCAGGCTCCGGCGCGAGCCGCGGCGCGACAGCCTGTCGACGCTGGAGTCGGCCGCGCTGGCGCTGGCGGCGCTGGAGAACGATCCCGCCCTCTATGAACGTCTCACCGCGCCGCTGCGCCTGCTGGTGGAGAAGGCGGCGGAGGCCGTACCGTCGCGATCATGGGCGTCGCTTTAATTTGCGAAAAATGCTAGATAGTTGCCCGAGCATATTTACAGCCCAGGATTGTTTATTGGTTCATGGGCCAGCGCGACCTCGACCCCGATGCCCTGGCCGAACTGATTGGCCATATCTACGAGGCCGCCGTCGACCCGGCGCATTGGGACAAGTTCGTCGGCGCGCTGGAAACCTGGTTCCCCGATAGCCGCATCACGCTGTTCGGCCGCGCCAAGGGCAAGGGGACGAACCCCGAGATGCGCTTCGCGCGCAACTTCGCCGACGACGACCTCAAGGCCTATGTCGACTATTTCGTCCACCGCAGCCCCTACGCGCAGCGGGGCTGGAGCCTGCCGCCGGCGCAGCCCTGCCATTACGAGGTGCTGATCCAGGACGGCGAGCTGTTCAGGACCGAGCTCTACAACGACTACTACAAGCCGCGCGGGCTCGGCCATTACGGCACCGGCGTGGTGGTCGAGCGCCGGCCGGACTACGGCACGGCGCTGTCGCTGGCGGACCACAAGAACAACGAGGACCGCCGCGCCCTGCAGCTCCGGCTGCTGCGCGTGCTGACGCCGCATCTCGTGCGCGCCTTCCGCGTGCGCCGGGCGATGACGGTGCAGAAGATGGGCGGCTCCGCCTCGCAGGCGGCGTTCAACCGCTGGCTCCATGCCGCCTTCGTGCTCGACGCCGAGGGCCGGGTGATGCAGTTCAACCTCGCCGCCGAGTCGCTGCTGCAGCGCGCCGACGGCCTGGCGCTCGGCCGCGACGGCCAGCTGCGCGCCGCCGACGAGGCGGTCACGCGCGCCCTCGGCGCCGTCGTCCTCAGCGCCGCCGCG
>CAZLBB010000178.1:3249-10138 GCA_964557415.1 uncultured Rhodospirillaceae bacterium | reverse complement strand
GGCCGGCAGCGCCACGGCGCCGGCGGCGGCCGACAGGTAATGCTCCGGTGCGCCGGGGACCGGGCTGGTCAGCGTCGCCAGGCGCGCCAGCACCTTATCGGCGGTCGGGCGCAGCTGGTCGGCCGGGCCGGGCATCAGCACCACGCCGAACGAGTCGCTTCCCAGCCGCCCGATCACGTCGGTCGCGCGCAGGCAGGAATCCAGGTGCCGGCCGGCCTCGACGATGACGCGGTCCGCGGCGTCGGGGCCGCGCGCGTCCTCGACGGCGGTGAGGCCCTCGATGCCGACGGCCAGGAGCCCAACATGCCCGCCATGGCGCTTGGCGTGCTCGATGGCGTGCTCCAGCGCCTCGGCCAGGCGGCTCCGGCTGAAGTGACCGGTCAGCTCGTCGAAGGCACGGCGGTTGAGCTGCATGGCCTCGTTGCGCTTGCGCTGCGTCACCAGGCGCAGGACGCCGATCAGGGATCGCGCGCGGCCCTCGGCGTCGCGCCGGCAGGCGCCGCGATCATGCACCCAGTGCACCTGGCCCGAGGCGTCGCGCAGGCGGTACTCGCAATCGAAATCGCTGCGCCCGGCCATGTGCTCGGCCAGCACGCGCAGCCTGAGCGGCAGATCCTCGGGATTGATGCGGCCCGCCAGCTGGTCGCCGGTGATGATCTGCACCCCGCCGCCGAACAACAGATCGGCGCGCCCGGCGAACGTCAGCCTGTCGCTGTCGAGATCCCACTCGTAAGGCAGGTCGCCGGCGGCGTTGACGGCGGCGGCCAGCCAGGGCGGATTCGGGTAAGTGCCGGTCACGAGCGTTAGCGTATGGCCGCGCTCCTGCAAGGCCAAGCCTTTCATCGGCGGATTTTAAGAAAACTTCAATAGACTCTGCCGGACAATGCACGGTGGTTCCGTGCCGGCAGAACGCGCGACGGCACGAACGAACCGCCGATCGGGATCAGAGCGGACGCAATCGGTAGCCGAAATGGCCGTGACAGGCGCCGTCGCAACCTATGTCCTGCCTGCGGGCGAGGGCGCTTCCTATGCGCTGTTGCGCGGACCGCGCGCCGAGCCGCGCGTCGGCGACGATCGTCCGGCGGGCGGCGCGCGGGCGGCGCACCAGGCGGATCGCGATCATGCCGGCCGCGCAGCGATCCTCGAGTTTCCCGATCGCTTCGCCGCCCACCTCGACGACGACCTCGCCTTCTACGCCCAGAGCGTTCCCCAGGCGCGCCCCGTGCGCGCGTTCTCGACGGCGCCGACCGGCGCGTTCCTTGCCCAGCACATCGCCCAGGAGCGCCTCGGCGACGGCCTGTTCCTCGACCCGCATGGCCGGGCGGCGGCCGCCTATGCCCGCAGCGGCGGGCTCGCCGGGTACGCTGGCCAGAATCGCATCGACCTCGCCGTCTGATCCGACTTCCCCGCAGTTGTACAGGGCCGATTCGCTGGCCCGCGCACGCGCCGAAGTATTTGACGTGCTGGGATATTTCCGTGACTTGGGAAATCAGGGTTAAAAATTTCTGACCAAAATGGACGGTCTCTGATACTATATAAACCAAATTGCTACGGGGCCTTGGCTCAAGACGGATTCAACCGTGTGGATAGCCCGTAGCGCAATCAATAACACGCTTTTTCGGGGCGAATGTGCGATGGGTAGCAGGACACACGAACTCGACAAGTACGTCGGGGCGCGAATCAGAGAACGTCGAACGATGCTGGGCTACACCCAGCAGCAGTTGGCGGAAATGATCGGCGTCACGTACCAGCAGGCCCACAAGTACGAGCGCGGCATCAACCGCGTGTCGGCGGGGCGCCTCTACGAGATCGCGGAGGTGCTGGACGTGCCCGTCGGATATTTCTACGACGGTCTCGGCGCCAAGGCCGACAAGGAGGCTCCGCAACGGCAGCGCATGTGCCTGGAGCTGGCGCGCAACTTCTCGATGATCAAGAACGATCGTCATCAGGAAGCGCTCAGCCAGCTCGCGCGCGCCCTTGCCGCGTCGGAGTCTGCAGCGGCCGAGAGCGGCGCCGAAGCCCAGCAGCAAGACTAGCCGCCGCGCCACTGGCCGATCCGATCCACCGCCGCGCATCGCCCGCGCGCCGCGCCGGCGTGCGCCATCGCCTGCTCCCCGCCTTCCTGGCGCTGCTGCTCTGCGCGGCGGCGGCGGGCGGTCCCGCGCTAGCCGGCGCGTTCGAGCAGGCGCAGGCGCGCGGCCGGCTCTTGATCGGCGTGCGTGCCGACTATCCGCCGTTCGCCTTCATCGACGGCGAAGGGCGCAACGCCGGGCTCGAGATCGACATCGCACGCTACGTGGCGTTGCGGCTCATGGGATCGGAAAACCGCCTGCGTCTCGTCCCGCTCGCGGGCTACCGCCGCGTCGACGGGCTGCTCGAGCACCGCGTCGACCTGGCGATCGCCAGCCTCGCGGTGACCGAGGACCGCCGCACCCAGGTGCTGTTCACCGAGCCCTATTACGGCTCCGGCGTCGGGCTCCTCTTGCGCAAGGACTCGCCGATCAAGGCGTGGTCCGACATGCGCCGTCGCCGCGTCTGCACGATCGAGGCCGCGGGCTACGAGGAGCAGCTCGCGACACTGGGCGTGGAGCTGGCTCGCTTCCCGGCGCTGCCGGGGGCCATGCGCGCGCTGCGCGACGGCGGCTGCGAGGCGCTGGCCTACGACGACTCCGCGCTGGCGGCGCGCCTGATCGATCCGGAATGGGGCAACGAGTTCCACCTGCCGCTGCCGTCGATCGGCGTCGTCCCCTGGGCGATCGGCCTCCGGCACGACGACGACGCGCTGCGCGCGCTGCTCAATCCCATTCTCCTGGAAATGGAGGCGTCGGGTTTCATCGTCGGCCTGGAGGCGAAATGGCGACTGAGGCCCAGCCAGTTCGCCCGCGAGCGCATGGCGCAGGCCCGCCGCCAGCTGGGCCTGCGCTGACCGCATGCGGTTTCGCCATGGTGGACTTCGGCGGCGAGCCGCGCGAATCTGTCGGCCTCTCGGCCAGCGGTGATCTGAGCAGTTTCATCATGGTGTCCACGCCCACGCGTTCCGGCCGCCCAGGCGGCGCCGCGCCGGCCCCGCCGCGGATCGGCGGCCGATCGGGCGCCGCTGCGCTCACGGCGCTGCGCGACGCCGCCGCGCTGCTCCGGCGCGGTCGGGCCGGCGACGCTGTCGCCGCCTATCGCCGCATCGTCAAGGCCGATCCCGACAATCCCGAGGCGCATCACAACCTGGGCGTGGCGCTGCGCGCCGACGGGCGCGGCGAGGAGGCCATCGGCGCCTATCGCCGCGCGCTCGAGCTCAGGCCCGGCTATGCCGCCGCGCATCACCACCTGGCCCAGGCCCTCGACGCGGCGGCGCGGCCGATGGAGGCGCTGAAGCATCACTTCCAGGCCTTCCGCCTGGCCTCGGACCGCACCGACTTCGCCCAGGCGCTGGCCCAGGCGCTGCGGCCGATCCGCCTGAAGAGCGCCAGCCCCGCCGTGGTCGAGGGGCTCGCGGCGCTGTTCGCCGCGCCGGATGTCGACCGCCAGGACCTGATGGCGGTGACCGCGAGCCTGGTGCTGGCCCGCGACGGGGTGAACGACGCGGTCGCGGCGGCCGTGCGGCCCTGGGCGGAAGCGGCTCCGATCCTGCGAAGCTGGTGGCAGGGCCCGAGCGGGCGCGCGCTTGCCGCCGACGCCCTGTTCCACGGCCTCCTGCGCGAGACGATCCTGTCGGAGGAGCGCGTCGAGATCCTGGCCGCGGCGCTGAGGCGGCTGCTGCTGGAAGAAGCCGCGCGCGAGGGCGCGCTCGCCGATGCGGAGACCGCCGCCTCGCTCGCCGCCCAGGGATTTGCGACCGGGTTCGCGCTGCCGGTCGCGCCCGAGGAGCAGGCGCAGGTCGAGGAGCTGGCTGCCTTGCTGTCCACCCCGCCGCCGGCCGCGGACCGCCGCGTCGAGGCTTGGCTGCTGGCGACGGCGATGTACCGCCCGATCGAGGCGTTCGCCGGCGCCGTGGCCGCTTGCGTTCAGGCGCGGCGGACCGGCGCGCTTGCTTCCGTCCTGGCGCGCCAATGCGATGAGCCGGCGCAGGACCGCGCGCTGGCGCGGTCGGTCGAGAGCCTCACGCCGATCGATGACACGGTGTCCATGGCCGTGCGCGCGCAGTACGAGGCCGATCCCTATCCGCGCTGGCGCTCGATCATGCGCCGTCCGGCGCGGCCGCTGGGCGAGGTGGTGACCACGCTATTCCCGTCCGTAAACGCGGGCACCCTGCCGCCGCCGCATCGCATCCTGGTCGCCGGATGCGGCACCGGCCGGCACGCGCTGAACGTCGCCTTCCGCTACGCCGACAGCAGCATCGTCGCGATCGACCTGAGCCGCGCGGCGCTCGCCTACGGCATGCGCCGCGCGCGCGAGCTGGGCGTGGACAACCTGCGCTTCCGCCAGGCCGACATCCTGAACCTGGGCGCAATCGACGAGCGCTTCGAACTGATCGAGGCCTCGGGCGTGCTGCACCACATGGCCGACCCGATCGCCGGGTGGCGCGTGCTGGCCGGGCTGCTCAAGCCCGGCGGATTCATGAAGGTCGGGCTCTACAGCCGGCTGGGGCGGCAGCCGATCGAGGCGGCGCGGCGCTTCGTCGCCGAGCGCGGCTTTGCGGCTACGGCCGAGGGCATCCGTGCCGCGCGTCAGGCGATCCGGGCGCTGGCGGCCGACGACCCGATCCGCAAGGTCGCCGACGAGCTCGATTTCGCGTCGATCAGCGGCTGCCGCGACCTCTTGTTCCACGTGCAGGAGCGGTCCTTCACCCTGCCCGAGATCGACGCCGCCTTGGGCGCGCTGGGACTTCGCTTCCTCGGCTTCGAGCTGGCGGACGAGGGCGCGCGCGCGGCCTACGCCAAGCTGTTCCCCGAGGACCGCGAGCGCACCGACCTCGAGCGCTGGCGCGCGGTCGAGGAGGCCCGCCCCGCGACGTTCCGGACGATGTACCAGTTCTGGTGCCGCAGGCCGTGATCGCCGCCACGCTGCGGACCGTCGCCCAGCCGCTGACCCGGCGGCAGACCTTCCTCTGGCTGATCGCGGTCTACGTAATCGTGCAGGCGGGCCTGCGGCTGGCCACCTCCGCCTCGCTCGGGCGCGACGACCTGATCGAGGCGATCGTCGCCCAGGGCTGGGCGCTCGGCTACAACCCGACCCAGCCGCCGCTCTACACCTGGCTGATCGTCGCCGCGTCGGACCTGATCGGGCCGGGGGTCGGCGCGCACGTTCTGGTGAAGTTCGGCAGCCTCTATTTGGCGCTGCTGTTCTACTACCTCGCCGCCGAACGCGCGCTCGAGGACGCATGGCTCGCGGCGCTCGCCACGCTGGCGTGGCCGATGACCTACATGTTCGGGTGGGACGTCACGCAGAACTACACGCAGTCCGTCCTGCTGATGGCGCTGTCGTCGGCGCTGATGTACCTGGCGCTGCGCCTGCGCGACGGCGGCTCCTGGGCCGAGTACCTGGCGCTCGGGCTCGTGCTCGGCCTCGGCACGCTGACCAAGTACGGCTTCGCCCTGTTCGCCGGCACGCTGTTCGCCGCCGGCCTGCTCGACCGGAGGCTGCGCCGCGCGCTGTTGAACTGGCGGCTGGTCGTCGTGCTGCTGCTCGCGCTCGTCATGCTCGCGCCGCACGTGTTCTGGCTCAAGTTCGGCCCGCACAACCTGCGCGGCGCCTTCACCGGCGCGCTGCAGGTCGGCTGGAAGGGCACCTACTGGGAAGGCGTCGCATCCGGCCTCCTCAGCATGCTGCGCTCGTCGTTCGACTTCCTGGCGCCGGGCGTGGTCGTGTGGGCGATCCTGTTCTGGCGCGCGCTGCTGCCCGGGGCCCGGGGGACTCCGGAGAGCCGGTCGACGCGGCGCCTGTTCGGCGCCTGGCTGCTGCTGAGCTACACGGTACTGGCGGCCGGCGTCTTCTTCGCCGGCGCGACGACGATCAAGTACCACTACATGGTCGCGGTGCTGCTGCCGGCGCCGATCTGGCTGATGCTGCGCGCGCGCGACCTGGGCCTCGAATCCGCCGAGCGTCCGGGCTGGCGCGGCCAGGCGGTCTCGGGCGCGGCTGCGCTGTGCGTGCTCGCGGTCGTCGCGGTCGCCGCCTGGCGCGGCTTCGGCGCGCCCGAGCACTGCGGACGCTGCTACCTGCACTGGGACTACGCCGGCGTCGCGAAGAAGCTGCGCGCCGCCGGCTTCACCCACGGCACGATCGTCGCCGACGACCATCACGTCGGCGGCAACCTGCGCACCTATTTTCCCGATGCGCCGATGTACTCGCTCAAGTTCCCCGACTTCGTGCCGCCGCGGCGCGCGCCGGGCAGCGGGCAGTGCGTGGCGCTGTGGGACGCCGCGGCCGAGGGCGACGAGCTGCCCGACGACATCCTGGACTTCCTCAAGATCCGGCTGGGCGTCAGCGTGGATCCGGCGCCCACGGCGCGCATCATCGAGCTGCCCTATCGCGGCTCCGACACGCGCATGCTGCGACTGGGCTACGTGCTGCTTGCCGGCGGCGCCGGCAACTGCCGCTAGCCTGCCGTGGCAGGGTCCCGCCGGCCGATCATGATGAAATAGAGGTTGCGCACATAGACGATCAGGCCCGCGGCCTGGCCGGTGATGATGACCGGATCGAGCCGGTAGATCGCGTAGGCGAGCAGCGTCATGCCGCCGGCGAGGCTGAACCACCAGAACGCGATCGGGATGACGCTGCGGCGCTGCCGTTCGCTCGTGATCCACTGCACGATGAACCGGGCGGAAAAGAGTCCCTGCCCGAGGAAGCCGATCGCCAGCCAGATCTTCTCGATGGTGTCGGGGCTCATCGTTGCTCCCAGTCTGCTATGGAGGCGCCGGGCCCGGGCGGATCGTCGCCTGCCGCGGCTTGCATG
>CAZLBB010000178.1:0-3239 GCA_964557415.1 uncultured Rhodospirillaceae bacterium | reverse complement strand
ATCGCTTCGACCTCCGGCCGCGCCGCGCGGCGCATCAGCCACATCACACCGAGGAGATCGACGATGCCGACCCAGAGGCGGTCGAGTACGCCGTAGTTCGACCGGCCGCTCAAGCGCGGCCGATGGCCGACATCGACCGAGATCACGCGCCCGCCGAGCCGGATCATCAGCGCGGGCAGGAACCGGTGCATGTGGTCGAACGGCGGCATGGCGAGGAAATCGTCGCGCCGGAACAGCTTGAGCGCGCAGCCCGTGTCCGGCGTGCGGTCGCTCAAGAGCGCGGCGCGGACGGCGTTGGCGATGCGCGAGGCCCAGCGCTTGGCCCAGCTGTCGCGGCGCAGCGCGCGGCGGCCGCAGACCATGACCTTCTCGCCGCCGCGGCGGTCAGTCAGTTCGATGTCGCAGGCGGTGAGCAGCCGCTTGATGTCGCCCGGGTCGTTCTGCCCGTCGCCGTCCAGCGTGACGATCCAGTCCGCGTGCGCGGCGCGGATGCCGGTCAGCAGCGCCGCCGACTGGCCGCAGCTCGTGCGATGGCGCAGCACCGCCAGCTGCGGCACGCGGGCGGCCGCCGCGGCGAGCGCGGCAGCGGTGCCGTCGGTGCTGCCGTCGTCCACGTAGACGATCTCGTATCGGCCGAGCGGCGTCAGCGCGCGCACGAGCTCGTCGATCAGCGGAGCGATGTTGCCCGCCTCGTCGCGCACCGGCACGACGACGGAGAGCACCGGACGGTCGGTCATGCAAAGGAGCCTATCGCCCGGCGGCCCCCCAATGGTTCTCCACCCGGGGCCGCCAACAGGGCGCGGTTAGGTCGCCCGAAACGACGGAAAGGTCAAGGGTTTCGGGGCGCTGGCGGCGCGATCTCCGCGCCGGCGCGGCGGCCGTTCCGCCCCCGCACTCGGTTTGCGCGAGATACCCTGTGATGGCCGTCACTGCCGAGTTGTTAACGATATATTAACAAATACGTTGCGCGGGGTCACAATCGGAAACTAGAGTGAGCTTCTGCAAGGAAGCTCAACTGGCTGTTGAAAGCCGGCAGGCCGCGGTGGGAAGGGGCACACCACCAATGCGCGGTAAGGCGTGACCATTCGCTGGGTCGTTCGCCAGCAGGACGGCGCGACGCGCGCGGGCGAAGCCGCGGGCGCCACGAACCTTGCGCTGCGGCCCGGCGATCGCCTCGAATTCCCGGCCGGCGACGTTCGCCTGCAACCCGGGCAGCCGGGCGCGGGCGACCTGACGCTGTTCTTCCCCGATCCCGACGGGACGCAGATCGTCCTGGGCGGGTTCCTCGATCTGATCGCCGGCGAGACCGTCGTGCTGGCGCTCGGACCGCTCGAACTCGACACGCTGGCCGAGGTGCTGCAGGCGGCCGAGTCCGGCGCCGGCAACGGCAATGCCGATCCGCCCTTGTCCGGCAGCGGCCTTTCCGTCGGCGACTACCAGACGACGCCGTTCGTCCCCTTCTTCAACGACCCGAATCTCGTGGCGCCCGATCAGTTCGGCAACTCCGCCGGCCGCAACGGCACGTTCCTGGTCGAGGACGAAGCGGGCGGCACTTCGCCGACCGGCCAGACAGGCGACGACGGAACGCCGTCCTCGTCCGACGACTCCGCGACCGACGCGCCGCCCGACTTCTTCGCGCCGCCGGGCACGCCGGCCGTGACCGCATCGCCCGCGACCGGGCCGGAAGACAGCGCGATCGCGCTCGACATCCAGGCGCGCGTCGCCGGCGCGTCGGACGGGTTGAGCGTGCTGATCTCGGGCGTGCCGGCGGGCGCGCGGCTCGGCGCCGGGACCGATCTGGGCGGCGGCTTGTGGCAGCTTGCCGCCGCCGACTTGGCCGGCCTGACGATCGTGCTGGCCCCGAACGACGACGCCAGCTTCGGCCTGACCGTGACCGTGGTCTCGACCTTCGGCGGCGCGCAGCAGACCGCCACGGCGACCTTGCCGGTCACGGTCGTGCCGGTGATCGACCGCATCTTCACGCCGGGCGACGACGTGGTCGACCTGTCCGTGCTGACCGACCTGACCGCGGCCAATCCCACGGCGCCCTGGGCCGAGGACGGCAACCTGAACGACGCGCTCGGCGGCAACGACGTCGTGACGCTCGCCTCGGGCGGCCCGAACGCGCTGGCGGCCGGCACGACCTTCTTCGGCGGCGACGGCAACGACATCGTCACCGGCGGCGCGCTCGACGACGTGATCGCCGGCGGCGCGGGCGACGACGTGCTGGCCGGCAACGGCGGCGAGGACACGCTCGGCGCCGGCGACGGCAGCGACCAGCTGGACGGCGGCGCCGGCGCGAACTGGGCCGACTACGGCCCGGCCGGCGGCGCGGTGACGCTCGACCTGGCTGCCGGCACGGCGACGAAGCCGACCGGCGCCGACACGCTGGCGAATATCCGCCACGTCGCCGGCTCGGGCTTCGCCGATGTCCTCGCCGGCGACGACAACGACAATTCGCTCATGGGCGGCGCCGGCGACGACACGTTCCTGGCCGGCGGCGGCAACGACCGGCTCGACGGCGGCAGCGGGCAGAACCGGGCCAGCTATGCCGGCCTCGGCGCCGCCGTGACGGTCGATCTGGCGGCCGGCACCGCCGCCAAGGCATCGGGCACCGACACGCTGGTCGACATCCACCACGTCGTCGGCACGGGCCTGGCCGATACGCTGTCGGGCGATGCCGGCGCCAACGTGCTCGAGGGCGGCGGCGGCGCCGACACGCTCGTCGGCCGCGCCGGCAACGATACGCTGACCGGCGGCGCGGACACCGATCGTGCGGTGTTCCAGGGCGGGGTCGCCGAGTACGGCTACGCGCTCGATGCCGGCGGCAGCCTGGTGGTGACCGATCCGGTCGCGGCGCGCGACGGCGCGGACACGTTGTCGGAAATCGAAGAGGCGAGCTTCGCCGGCGACGTGTTCGGCCTGGCGATCGGCAGCAACGGCGCCGACATCCTGTCCGGCACGGCCGGCCGCGACCTCGTGCTCGGCTTCGACGGCGCCGACACGATGGACGGCGGCGCCGCGGCCGACGCGCTGATCGGCGGCGGCGGCAACGACGTGTTCAGGATCGCCGTCGCCTCCGATTTCGCCGCCGGCGAGTTGATCCAAGGCGACGGCGGCACCGACGTCGTGCTGTTCGCCGGCACCGCCGCCGGCAGCACGCTGGTGTTGACCAACCTCGTCACCGGCGTGGAGCAGGCGACGATCGGCGACCTGGTCGGCAGCGCGATCGTGACCAG
>CAZLBB010000177.1:0-10434 GCA_964557415.1 uncultured Rhodospirillaceae bacterium | reverse complement strand
AATCCGACTCGGGGCACCATTCCGGTTCAACGGCCCGCACGAATTGCCGCCGTCGCGCCACCGGGAAAAGCGCCAGGCGATCGGATTGCAGCCGCTCGGGTGAGAAGGGTACGCGCCCGATCGTTCGCGGCGCCTCACCCGCCGAAACCACGCTCCCACACGACCGCCGTCGAAACGCCCGCGCGCGAGAGGGCGCGCCTGCACCCAGGCTTGCGCACCGCCTGCCATGTCCACCAAGGGGATTTTACGTAATTATGTTACTGACAGGGCGCGCCATCCATAAAAAAAGTGCTTGCCATAAATAATTTTGTATACCACTCTTTCAGAAGAGGGGGAGACGGCGAGAAATCGCTGCCGCCAAGATCTGGCGGGGTCGGGACGAACGGCATGCAGCATTGCATCGACGGTATCGGCGCGAATGGCCGCCTTGTCGCCATGGCGCCGCGCGATTTCTGCGCAGAGGCGGGCGTCACGGCGGTCGCCGCCGTGACGCGCATCGTCCGTCTCCTCCTTCCCGACCTGACCCGCCGAGGCAACGTCGCGGACGAATGGAGGACACCATGATGACCGTTGCGGACATTCTTCGCATGAAAGACACACGCATTATTACGGTCCGCCTGCGCGAGACGGCCGCCACGGCAGCGATGCTGATGGAGCGCGAGAACATCGGCGCGCTCGTCGTCAAGGACGTGTCGCGCACCGAGGGGAACATCGTCGTCGGCGTGTTCTCGGAGCGCGATCTGGCGCGCGCCATCGCGCGACATGGCGCCGGCGTTCTCGAAACGCCGATCGCGCGGCTCCTCAACGTTAAGCCCCTGGTCAGCTGCAACGAGCGCGACACGCTCGACACCGTCCTGCGCCTGATGGACAAGCACCAGGTCCGGCTTCTTCCGGTGATGGAGGAGCATACGCTGATCGGCGTCATCAGCATCAGCGACATCATTCGCAATGCCGTGCTGCTGTCGGACACCACGGTCGGTCAGTCCATGCCGGCTGCGTTGCACGCCTGAGGACACCCTTCGGGTGGAATCGGCGCACGGACAGGAATGCGAGGGATTATCGCCCGTTGTCGATTTGGTTATGATCGCAGTCTTGGTGTCTGTCCCGCGCGACGCCAACGCAGGATCCCCTGGTAGCGGACGGGCTAGCATGCAACGCTCGTTTGGTATACCGTATAAAGAATACCGTCACGTGCGTGTGGCGATGACGGAACCGGACAGCGCCAAGCACGGCCGGAAAAGGCAGCACCCAAATCCCGGGATTGCCGATTCCAAGCCGATGGCGTTTAACCGAAAACGAGCCATGTTGGGAGAAACGCTCATGACTGCACTGTCCAAGACTCCGGGACTCCGCCTTGTGGCGGCCGCCGCACTGGCTGCCGGTCTCGGCGCGGGTCACGCTCAGGCCGCGTGGGAGCCCAGCCGCACGGTCGAGTTCATCGTTCCGGCCGGCACGGGCGGCGGCGCCGACCAGATGGCCCGCATGATCCAGGGCGTCGTTGCCAAGCACAGCCTGATGAAGCAGAGCATGGTTGTGATCAACAAGGCGGGCGGTGCCGGCGGCGAAGGCTTCCTCGACATCAAGAATTCGAAAGGCAACCCGCACAAGCTGGTCATCACCCTGTCCAACCTGTTCACCACGCCGATGGCAACCGGCATTCCCTTCTCGTGGAAGGACATGACCCCGGTCGCCATGCTGGCGCTCGACGAGTTCGTGTTGTGGGTGAACGCCTCGGCGCCGTACCAGAACGTCGGCGACTACGTGAAGGCCCTCAAGGCCGCGCCAGCGGGCCAGATGAAGATGGGCGGCACCGGCTCGAAGCAGGAGGACCAGATCATCACGGTGGCGCTCGAGAAGGCGACCGGCGGCAAGCTGACCTACGTCCCGTACAAGGGCGGCGGAGAAGTGGCAGTGCAGCTGGTCGGCAAGCATGTAGATTCGACCGTGAATAACCCGATCGAGGCGGTGTCGCACTGGCGCTCGGGCGCGGTGAAGCCGCTATGCGTGTTCGACGGCAAGCCGCTCGCGTACAAGGACAAGGTCACCGCGGACAAGGCATGGAGCGACATCCCGACTTGCAAGTCGGCGGGCCTCAATATTGAGTACCTGATGCTGCGCGGCGTCTTCATGCCCGCAGGCGTCCCGAAGGATGCGGTCGACTACTACATCGACCTGTTCAAGAAAGTGCGCGCGACGCCGGAATGGACGAAGCTGATGAACGACGGCGCGTTCAATCAGACGTTCATGATCGGCGCCGAATACGCCAAGTGGGTCGAGACCGAGGACAAGCGGCACCGCGACCTGATGACGGCTGCCGGCTTCATGGCGACGTGATGCCTTGCCGCCGCGCCGGCCGGAACTTCGGTTCCGGCCGGCGCCGGCGGCAACGCAAGCGGCTGCCGGCGCCGCGAACCGATGTCCGACTAGACAGGGCCGGCACATCCTCCGGGGGCACGTGATGTCAGAGCAGGCACGTGCGTCCGCGCAGCGCGGACCGTTACATCGCCACGTCGAGATCGGCATGGCGATCGCGATGATCGTGTTTGCGATGATCACCATCTATGGCAGCTACCTCGCCGGGCTCGGCTGGGGCGCGGAAGGACCGCGCTCGGGCTTCTTCCCGTTCTGGATCGGGGTGCTGATCCTGGCGGCGAGCATCGCCAACCTGGCGCGCGTCTTCGTGGCCGGCACGGACGGACGCATCTTCGCGAATTGGCATCAACTTTCGCAGGTGCTGCTGGTCGTCGTGCCGATGACCGTCTACGTGCTTGCCGTGCCGTGGGTCGGCATCTACGTCGCGTCGGTCTTCCTGATCGGCGGGTTCATGCGCTATTTCGGGCGTTACTCCTGGGCGAAGGTCGCGCTGATTTCGGTCCTGGTCCCGGTCGCTCTCTTCGTGACGTTCGAGCGCTGGTTCCTCGTGCCGCTTCCCAAGGGGCCGATCGAGGATCTGCTCGGCTACTGAGGGACTGCCGCCGGGCGCATGTCGCGCTCCGCCGCGGCGGCAGCGGGGGGAAACGAAAAGACAATGGAAGAAATCGCCAATCTGTTCATCGGCTTCGGCGTCGTCGTTCAACCCTTCAATATCGCCCTGATGGTGATCGGGATCGTGCTCGGCGTCATCATCGGCGTGCTGCCGGGGCTCGGCGGCGCCAACGGCGTGGCGATTCTCCTGCCCTTGACGTTCTCGATGTCGCCGACCTCGGCAATCATCATGCTGAGCTGCATCTACTGGGGCGCGCTGTTCGGCGGCGCCATCACCTCGGTGCTGTTCAATATTCCGGGCGAGCCGTGGTCCGTGGCGACCACCTTCGACGGGCATCCGATGGCGCAGAAGGGCCAGGCGGGCGAAGCGCTGACCGCAGCCTTCACGTCGTCCTTTATCGGCGCCCTGTTCGCGGTGGTGATGATCACGCTGGTGGCGCCGCTCGTCGCCAAGTTTGCCCTGCAGTTCGGGCCGGCCGAGATCTTCTCGGTGTTCTTCCTGTCCTTCTGCAGCTTTATCGGCATGGGCAAGGAGCCGCCGTTCAAGACGCTGGCGGCGATGATGATCGGCTTTGCGCTGGCGGCGGTCGGTGTCGATAACGTGACGGGGCAGTTGCGCCTGACCTTCGGCTCCGAGCACCTTCTCAGCGGTTTCGACTTCCTCGTCGCGGTCATCGGCCTGTTCGGCATCGGCGAGATCCTGCTGACCATGGAAGAGGGGCTGAACTTCAAAGGCCGCGCTGCGGGCATCAATCCCAAGGTGGTCTTCCAGACCTGGGCGCGGCTGCCCGGCTACTGGCTCACGTCGCTCAGGTCGTGCCTGATCGGCTGCTGGATGGGCATCACGCCCGCCGGCGCGACGCCGGCCTCGTTCATGAGCTACGGCATCGCCAAGCGCGTGTCGCGCAACGGGCAAAAGTTCGGCACCGGCGAGATCGAAGGCGTCGTCGCGCCCGAGACGGCGGCGCACGCCGCCGGCACCTCTGCCCTGCTGCCGATGCTGTCGCTCGGCGTGCCCGGCTCGCCCACAGCGGCGGTTCTGCTCGGCGGCCTGCTCATCTGGGGCCTGCAGCCCGGCCCGCTGCTCTTCGTCGAGCAGAAGGAGTTCGTCTGGGGCCTGATCGCCAGCATGTATCTCGGCAACGTGGTCGGGCTGATCGTCGTGCTGACGATGGTGCCGATGTTCGCCGCTATCCTGCGCGTACCGTTTTCGATCATCGCGCCGATCATCCTGGTCATCTGCACCGTCGGTGCCTACACGGTCAACAACAACGTCTTCGACGTCGTGATGGTGATCGTTTTCGGCGTGGTCGGGTACCTGATGAAGAAGTGCAACTACCCGCTCGCGCCCATGGTGCTCGCCATCGTGCTGGGCGACCGGGCCGAGGAATCGTTCCGCCAGTCTCTGCTCGGCTCGCAGGGCAGCCTCGCGGTCTTCTGGTCGAACTGGCTGGTCGGCACGATCATGGCGCTCGGCATCGTCATGCTGTTCTGGCCCCTCGTTTCCAAGGTAAAGGGACGCCTGCTGCGGCCGGCTGTGTCATAAGAGCCGGCCTGAGCGTCGGCACGGTCGGGCAAACGACGCCGAGCGGAGGCGCCATTGGACTCGCAGGAAGGTTGGTGGCATAATGAATAATGTATCTCAGAGGCAACTTTATGGTCCTGACCCGGAGGGAGCCGGCGGGCCCGGTGTTCTGGCTGCGGCCGGCGGCGCCCTGCCCAAGGGATTGGCGGCAGCGATGAACGAAGCGCGGCTGGTCGTGCCGCCGATCGACAGCCGGGAGACCTTCAAGGACAAGGCCTACGTCGCCTTGAAGAACGTGATCGTCTCGATGGACATCTACCGTTCGCGCTCCGAGATCCGCCTCGACGAGCGCCAGCTGGCGCAGGATTTCGGCATCTCGCGCACGCCGGTGCGCGAAGCGATGGCGCAGCTCGAGCGCGAAGGCTTCGTGCGCTCGGTGCCGCGGCGCGGCATCTACGTCGTGCGCAAGACCAAGCGCGAGGTGATCGAGATGATCACCGCCTGGGCCGCGCTCGAGAGCATGGCGGCGCGGCTGATCACCGAAAACGCGAGCGACGAGGAAATCGCCGGCTTGCGGCGGATGTTCGCGACCTTCGAGGACGACAAGGTCGAGGCCAAGCTCGACGAGTACTCCGAGGTGAACATCAACTTCCACCAGACGATCATCCAGCTGAGCGGCAATCAGGTGCTGATCCGGCTGGCCGAGAACCTGTTCACGCACATGCGCATGATCCGGCGGCAGACGATCGGCGAGGACCACCGCGCCACCAGGTCGATCCATGACCACATGAACATCATCCACGCCCTTGAGGCGCGCGACACCGAGCGCGCCGAGGACCTGGTGCGCCAGCATGCGCTGGGCCTCGCCGACCACGTGGCCAAGCACGTCGACTATCTGGACTGAGCGAACGCCGCACGCGCAGAAAGACGCGCGTTCGCGAAGATGACGGGAGAGAGCGATGGCTGACGCAGCAACGAAACTGAAGCCGGAAGCCGGGGAGCAGCAGGAGCTGACCGACGGTTTTCACCTCCTCATCGATGCGCTGAAGCTGAACGGCCTCACCACCATCTACGGCGTGCCCGGCATCCCGATCACCGACTTCGGCCGCATGGCGCAGGCGGCTGGCATCCGCGTCCTGTCGTTCCGCCACGAGCAGAACGCCGGCTACGCGGCCTCGATCGCCGGGTTCCTGACCAAGAAGCCCGGCATCTGCCTGACCGTGTCGGCGCCGGGCTTCCTCAACGGCCTGACCGCGCTCGCCCATGCCACCACGAACTGCTTCCCGATGATCCTGATCTCGGGCTCGTCCGAACGCGAGATCGTCGACCTGCAGCAGGGCGACTACGAGGAGATGGACCAGCTGGCGATCGCCAAGCCGCTGTGCAAGGCCGCCTACCGCATCCTGCACGCCCAGGACATCGGCATCGGCCTCGCCCGCGCGATCCGCGCCGCGGTCTCCGGCCGTCCGGGCGGCGTCTATCTCGACCTGCCGGCCAAGCTGTTCGGCCAGGTGATGGATGCCGCGGCGGGCCGCAGGTCGCTCGTGAAGGTGATCGACGCGGCACCGGCGCAAATTCCCGCCCCGGATGCGGTCAAGCGCGCGCTCGACGTGCTGAAGAGCGCCAAGCGGCCGCTGGTCATCCTGGGCAAGGGCGCTGCCTACGCGCAGGCCGACGAGGCGATCCGCAGACTCGTCGAGAAGAGCGGCGCGCCGTTCCTGCCGATGAGCATGGCCAAGGGCCTGCTGCCCGACACGCATCCGCAATGCGCAGGCGCAGCGCGCTCGACGGTCCTCAAGGATTCGGACGTCGTGATGCTGATCGGCGCCCGCCTCAATTGGCTGCTGTCGCACGGCAAGGGCAAGACGTGGGGCGACGCGCCGAAGAGTTTCATCCAGGTCGACATCGAGCCGAAGGAGATGGACTCGAACGTCGAGATCGCGGCGCCGGTCGTCGGCGACATCGGATCGTGCGTCACCGCGCTGCTCGACGGCATGGGCGCCGACTGGCCCGCGCCGCCGGCCGACTGGACGGATGCGGTGTCGAAGAAGCGCGAGGAGAACATCACGAAGATGGCGCCACGCCTGATGAACAACAACGTGCCGATGGACTACCACGGCGCGCTCGGCGCACTGCGCACCATCGTCAAGGAGCGGCCCGACGCGATCCTGGTCAACGAAGGCGCCAACACGCTCGATCTCGCGCGCGGCATCATCGACGTGTATCGGCCGCGCAAGCGCATCGACGTCGGCACCTGGGGCGTGATGGGCATCGGCATGGGCTATGCGATCGCGGCGGCGGTCGAGACCGGCAAGCCGGTGCTCGCGATCGAAGGCGACAGCGCGTTCGGCTTCTCCGGCATGGAGGTCGAGACGATCTGCCGTTACGGGCTCCCGGTTTGCGTCGTCGTCTTCAACAACAACGGCATCTATCGCGGCACCGACGTCAACAAGGCCGGCTCGGACCCCGCGACGACCGTGTTCGTCAAGGACGCACGCTACGACAAGATGATGGAGGCTTTCGGCGGCGTCGGCGTCAACGCGACCAGCCCCGACGAACTGAAGCGCGCCGTAAACGCCGCCATGGACTCCGGCAAGCCGACGCTGATCAACGCGGTGATCGATCCGGCGGCCGGCAGCGAGAGCGGCCGCATCGGCAATCTCAACCCGCAAAGCGCGCTGCGCAAGAAATAGGCCGGCGCGCGCCGGGACCATGGACCAGACCACGTATTGCGAGACTCGGAGGAAACTCCCATGGCGATGAAGAGAAAATCCGGTAAGGCGAAGGGCAAGCCGCGCGCGAAGGCCAGGCCGCCTTCGCGCAAGGGAGCGGCGAGGGCGAAGCCGGCGCGCAAGGTCGTGAAGCTGCCGGCCGCGCGCAAGGCGCCGGCCAGGACCGCCCGCCCGACTGCGTCCGCGCCGCCCAGGCCCAGCTCCAAGCCCTGGGGCCAGGACGGCAAGGCGCTCGACGGCGTTCGCATCCTCGACTTCACGCACGTGCAGTCCGGACCGACCTGCACGCAGCTCCTCGCCTGGTTGGGCGCCGATGTGGTCAAGATCGAGCGCCCGGGCGTCGGCGACATCACGCGCGGCCAGCTGCGTGACGTGCCGAACGCCGACAGCCTCTACTTCACCATGCTCAACCATAACAAGCGGTCGATCACGCTCGACAGCAAGCATCCCAAGGGCATGGAGGTGCTCGAGCGGCTGGTGAAGGCGTGCGACGTGCTGGTCGAGAACTTCGCTCCCGGCGCGCTCGACCGCATGGGGCTGACCTGGGAGCGTATCCACTCCTGGAACCCGCGCATGATCGTCGCCTCGGTCAAGGGCTTCGGCCCTGGGCCGTACGAGGACTGCAAGGTCTACGAGAACGTGGCGCAGTGCGCCGGCGGCGCCGCCTCGACCACCGGCTTCCGCGAGGGGCCGCCGCTGGTCACCGGCGCGCAGATCGGCGACAGCGGCACCGGCCTGCACCTGGCGCTCGGCATCGTCTGCGCCCTATACCAGCGCAACCGCACCGGCCGCGGCCAGCGCGTGCTCGCCGCCATGCAGGACGGCGTCCTCAACCTCTGCCGCGTCAAGCTGCGCGACCAGCAGCGCCTGGCGCACGGGCCGCTCAAGGAATACAGCCAGTACGGCGAGGGCGTTCCGTTCGGCGACTCGGTGCCGCGCGCCGGCAACGATTCGGGCGGCGGCCAGCCGGGTTGGATCCTGAAGTGCAAGGGCTGGGAGACCGATCCCAACGCCTACATATATTTCATCACCCAGGCGCCCGTCTGGGAGCAGATCTGCGACATGATCGGCAAGCCCGGATGGAAGACCGATCCCGACTACGCCACGCCGAACGCGCGCCTGCCGCGGCTCAAGCACATCTTCGGCACGATCGAGCAGTGGACCATGACCAAGAGCAAGTTCGAGGTCATGGAGCTGTGCAACGCCGTCGACATCCCGGTCGGTCCGATTCTGTCGATGAAGGAGATCGCCGAGGAGCCCAGCCTGCGCAAGACCGGCACCGTGGTCGAGGTCGACCATCCGACCCGGGGCAAGTACCTGACGGTCGGCAACCCGATCAAGCTGTCGGATTCGATCACCGAGGTGAAGCGCTCGCCGCTCTTGGGCGAGCATACCGACGAGATCCTCGCCAAGGTGCTGGGCTACACCGACAGCCAGATCGCCGAGATCAAGGCCTCGGGCGCGGTCACCCCGCCGCCGAAGCCGGCGGCCCGGGCGGCGGAGTAGGTGCGCAGTCCCCGCGCCGCGACAGGCGCGGCGCGGGGTTGAACGGCAACATCGCAACAACGCCGCTCGCGCGCCTGTCGCGCGACGGCGATCGGCACCGCGCGGAGCGGACCATTCCATGCGTATCGTCGTCCACGGACAGCAGGCTTTCGGCAAGGCGGTGCTCGAGGCGCTCTTGAAGCGCGGCGAGAATGTCGTCGCCGTCTATGTCGCGCCCGAGAAGCCCGGCCAGAAGCCCGATCCCCTGAAGGAGGCGGCGCTCGCCGCCAAGCTGCCGGTCTACCAGCCCGCGTCCTACCGAAAGCCCGAGGTGTGGGAGGAGTTCAAGGCGCTCAAGCCCGACCTGCAGGTCATGGCGTTCGTGACGCTGTTCGTGCCGGAGGAGTTCCTCAACATCCCGACGCACGGCTCGATCCAGTATCACCCGTCGCTGCTGCCGGCCTATCGCGGCGCCAGCGCGATCAACTGGCCCATCATCCTGGGCGAGAAGGAGACCGGCCTGTCGATCTTCTGGCCGGACAACGGGCTCGATACCGGCGACGTGCTGATGCAGAAGAAGACGCCGATCGGCCCGAAGGACACGCTCGGCACCGTCTATTTCGACCGCCTGTTCCCGATGGGCGTCGAGGCGATGCTCGAATCCGTCGACTTGGTGAAGGCGGGCAAGGCGCCGCGCATCAAGCAGGACGAGCGGCTCGCCACCTACGAGGGCCGCTGCACGGCCGAGAACGCGCGCATCGACTGGGGCAAGTCCTGGCGGCAGATCGACCCGCTGATCCGCGGCTGCAACCCGGCGCCGGGCGCGTGGACGACGCACGACGGCAAGACGCTGCAGATCTTCGACGCCGAGCCCTTGCCGGCGCGCGATCCCAAAGGTATCGGCGGCAAGGTCGGCGAGATCGTCGCCGTCGGACCCGACGGCTTCACCGTCGTGTGCGCCGACGGGCGCATGAAGATCACCCGCGTCAAGACGGCCGACGGCGGCAAGGTCGCTGCCGGCGAATTCGCCGCCGCGGCCAAGCTGGCCGCAGGCATGCGGCTCGGCTAGGGAACCGGGGAGAGACCAGATGGAAGGAGAAGTTCGGCCCATGGCCGGCACGCAGCACACGAATCCGAAATCGGACATCGAGATCGCGCAGGCCGCCAGGAAACGGCCGATCATGGAGCTCGCCCGCGAGAAACTGGGCATCGCGCCCGAGAACCTCGAGCCATACGGCCATTTCAAGGCCAAGGTCTCGATGGACTACATCAAGACGCTGCAGGCCAAGCAGAACGGCAAGCTTATCCTGGTCTCGGCGATCACGCCGACGCCCGCGGGCGAGGGCAAGACGACGACCACCGTCGGCCTCACCGACGCGCTTAACCACATCGGCAGGAAGGCGATGCTTTGCCTGCGCGAGCCGTCGCTCGGGCCCTGCTTCGGCGTCAAGGGCGGCGCCGCCGGCGGCGGCTATGCCCAGGTCGTGCCGATGGAGGACATCAACCTGCACTTCACCGGCGACTTCCACGCCATCACCTCGGCGCACAACCTGCTCGCCGCGCTGATCGACAATCACATCTATTGGGGCAATGCGCTCGGCATCGACAGCCGGCGCGTGACCTGGCGGCGCGTCATGGATATGAACGACCGCGCGCTGCGCGAGATCGTCTGCTCGCTCGGCGGCGTTGCCAACGGCTATCCGCGCG
>CAZLBB010000176.1:0-10550 GCA_964557415.1 uncultured Rhodospirillaceae bacterium | reverse complement strand
ATCCGCACGATCCGGCGCGCACGCCCGGCGGCTCGTCGAGCGGCTCGGCCGCGGCGGTCGCCGCCGGCATGGTGCCGGTCGCGATCGGCAGCCAGGTCGGCGGCTCGATCCTCAGGCCCGCCAGCTTCTGCGGCGTGATCGGCTTCAAGCCGACCTTCGGCGCGATCAATCGCGGCGGCATCGGCGACAATTTCAGCCAGAACTGCCTCGGGCCCCTGGCGGCGAGCCTCGACGACGCGTGGGCCGTGTGCCACGAGATCGCGCTCCGCGTCGGCGGCGATCCCGGGTTCCCCGCCTTCGCCGGCGGCGCGATGCCGGCGCCGGCGCGGCGTCCGGACCGGCTGGCCGTGCTCGAAACCGCGGGATGGGCGATCGCCGACGACGCGGCCAAGGCGGCGTTCGAGGCCTATCGCGGCATGCTGCGCGACCGCGGCGTCGAGCCGGTCGACCGGCGGAGTGCGCATCGCGTCGAGCTGCTGGAGCGGACGATCGCCGACGCCGAGGAGGTTTCGCAGCGGATCAACAATTGGGAGAAGCTCTGGCCGTTCGCCGAGCTCGAGCATCGCGCCGGCGCGGGCATGAGTGCGCATTATCGCGGCGCGGTCGCCAAGGGCCGCGCGATGACGCCGGACGAATACCAGGCCCTGCTCGGCCGGCGGGACGCCATGCGCGACGCGCTGATGACGCTGGCCGGCGAGTTCGACGCCTGCGTGACGCTCTCGGCGACCGGCGTCGCGCCGCTCGGCATCGAGTCGACCGGCAATCCGGTGTTCAACTATCCCGCCTCGGCCCTGCGGGCGCCGGCGCTGTCGCTGCCGCTGCTCAGGCTCGACGGCCTTCCGCTCGGCGTGCAGTTGATCGGCTATCCGCAGCGCGAGCGGGAGCTTTCCGCCATCGCCGGCTACCTGCTCGGCCTCGAGTCCGCTTCGCGCTGAATCACTGCGCGAGGCTCGCGAACGCCCGCGCCAGCGTCTTCTCCGCCGCGGCGCGGCCGACCGCCTGGCCGGCGTCGATGTCGAAGCGGTAGTGGATGCCGGCCCAGACGCGCGCCTCCGCCGCTTCCTTGCCCATCGCCAGCAGGCGGTCCCTGTCGCGCGGGAACACGCCGGCGAGCACCGTCGCGGTCGCGGTCGACAGGCAGCCATGCGCGGCCGGGTAGCTCGGATGGTTGGGCGGCGGGAACACGGTCTTGAGCCCGGGGTCGAGCTGCTGCGGCCGGATGTACCAGTAGGCGAACTTCGCCTCCCAGCAGGCGATCGCGGCGTCGGCGAGCGCGATGTTGAGCGCCGCCAGCACGCGCGCGGACGTCCGCGCGTCGAACTCCTGGCCGTGCTCCAGCAGCTTCATCCGCGCTGTCTCGTTCCACAGCGCATGGGCGCGCGCGCCGCCGCCGGCCGGCACGAGCGCGCCGCGCTGTGGGCCCGGAGCGGAACCGAGGCCTACCCGCAATCCTTCTGGGCCGAACGCATCCTGGTCGCGGGCACCGCCCATGCCGGGGCAAGGGCGGAGGCCCGGCGTATGGCGCGGCGCCTGCTGCGCAAGGACCCGGACCTGTCGGTCGCCGAGGCCGTTCGTGCCTGGCCGTTCCGGCCGGGCTTCATGGCGCGGCTTGGCGACGGACTCGCACTGGCCGGCGTGCCGCGCGCCTGAGCCTGCCGCCATCGACGGCTTCGTCCTCGCGCCAGGGGGCGACGATCGGCGGGCCGTGCCGTCGCGGTCCGGCATGCGCCGCGGCGTTGTGCTAGCGTAGCGCCGCCGCCTCCTGCCGCACGCGCGACAGGGCCGAAGGGAGAGCGTTCGTGAACGGTGACCGCAACCTCGCCGTGTTCTGCGACTTCGAGAACATCGCGCTCGGCGCGCGCGACGCCAAGTACGCGCGCTTCGACATCCAGCCGGTGCTGCAGAAGCTGCTGGTCAAGGGCAGCATCGTGGTGAAGAAGGCCTATTGCGACTGGGACCGCTACAAGGAGTTCAAGGCCGCCATGCACGAGGCGGCGTTCGAGCTGATCGAGATCCCGCACGTGCGCCAGACCGGCAAGAACTCGGCCGATATCCGCATGGTCGTCGATGCGCTCGACCTCTGCTACACCAAGGACCACATCGACACCTTCGTGATCATCTCCGGCGATTCCGACTTCTCGCCGCTGGTCAGCAAGCTGCGCGAGAACGCCAAGACGGTGATCGGCGTCGGCGTGAAGAGCTCGACGTCGGACCTGCTGATGAGCAACTGCGACGAGTTCATCCTCTACGACGACCTGGTGCGCAAGGCGGGCCCTTCGCGCCGACGCAAGCGCCGCCCGGCGGGCGCCAGGGCGCCGGAGGAGGCGAAGGCGGAGGAGCAGGCCGCCGCCGCGGCGGACGACCGCTCGCAGGAGGCGCTCGACCTGGTGCGCGAGACGATCGAGGAGCTGTACGCGGAGCGGGGCGACACGGAGAAGCTCTGGGGCTCGCAGGTCAAGCAGACGCTGAAGCGGCGCCAGCCCAGCTTCAACGAGTCGTTCTACGGATTCGGCTCGTTCCACGACCTGCTCGAGGAAGCCCAGGCGCGCGGCATGCTGGAGCTCGAGAGGGACGAGCGGTCGGGCAGCTACGTGATCCGCCGCCTCGCGCGCGACGCCGGCGCCGGAGGACAGGGCGCGCACTGAGATACCGGGCTGGTTCCAGCGGCTGTTGCCGCGCAAGCAGCTGTTCCTCCCGCTGTTCGAGCGTCGTGCGCGCACTGTGGCGGCCGTCGCCGAGGCCCTGCGGCGCATGCTGGACGGCGGCGACCAGGTCGCCGCGCGTTGCCGGGGGGTCGTGCGCTACGAGGAGGAGGCCGACACGATCACGCGCGACGTCATGATCGGCGTGCGCAGCAGGTTCGTGACGCCGTTCGACCGCGGCGACATCCGCGTGCTGCAGTTCGGCTCGGCCTCGCTCTACTCGCTCGGCCATGGCGGCAACGACGCGCAGAAGACCATGGGCATCATCGCCGGCCTGCTGGTCGCCGGCGGCCATCTCGGCGAGACGTTCTACGTGCCGTTCTGGGTCGTGACCATGCCGGCGGCGGGGGCGATCGCCGCCCTGGCCTACGCGTTGGCGGGGCTCTCCATTTAAGGGCGGGCGTCCGCCCGACGAATCCGGCGGAGATGACGTCCGTCAAGCGGCGGCCTCGGGCGCCCGGGGCGCAAGGAATATTTTGTCGCACCCGGGGTTAGATCAATTCGCCTCCGTTGCCGAAGGGCTATTCGGAACACGTCGCGACGGCGTGCCGCCTGGGCGGCGGCCCGTGACGCGAGTGGCTCTCAACCGAGGAGGCGCCGCGATGGCCCGGCAAGTGCTTTGTGCATTGTTGATGGCTGCAGCCCTGGCGGGCGGCGTGGCCGGCGCGCGGGCGGCGGAGGAGCCGCTCTTCGACGACCAGGCCTTTCACCCGCAGCTGCTGCCACGCGGATCGCTCGAGTACGAGTATGCGAGCCGGCGCAAGGCGGCGGCGCAGCTGCCGAAGCCGTCGGCCGACCCGCAGCAGATCGGCGAGGCGATGACGGCCTGCGACAAGATCCCCGGGCTGTCGCCGGCGACGCGCGAGAAGTGCGAGATCAAGGCGCGGCAGTCGGCGACCGGCGCGGGCCCGGGCGCGGCCCCGTCGAAGCGCGCGAAGACCAACTGATCGGTTGAAGCCTAGGCCGCGCGAAGCTCGAAGCGCAGCCACAGCGCCGCGGTGAACAGCACCAGCGCGCCGGCCTGGTGCAGAACGGCAAGCGACAGCGGCACGACGAGCAGAAGCGTGGCGATGCCCAGCGCCACCTGCAGCACCGCGGCATGCGTCGTGGCAATCGTCGCGCGGCGCAGGAGCGGAGGCGGTCCGGCCCGGAGCGCGCGCCAGGCGAAGACGAGGACCGCCGCGAGCGTCGCGATCGCCAGGACGCGGTGATGGAATTGCACCGTGGCGCGGTTCTCGAACCAGTCGCGCCACCACGGCGCCATCGTGCCGTAGTCCAGCGGCACGATCCTTCCCTCCATCAGCGGAAACGTGTTGTAGAGAAGCCCGGCATCCAGCCCGGCGACGAAGCCGCCGGCGAGGAAAGCGAGGGTGACGAGGGTCAGCAGCACCGTCGCGAACGTTTCCAGGCTTGCCTTCCCGTCGAAGCCGCGGGCGCCGGAGGGCGAACGCACCAGCTGCAGGCCCTGCCACAGCAGCAGCGCGTAGATCAGCAGCGCCAGACCCAGATGCGCGACCAGGCGGTATTGGCTGACCTCGGGGCGATCGACCAGGCCGCTCGCCACCATGTACCAGCCCATCGCGCCCTGCAGGCCGCCGAGGACGAAGATGCCGCCAAGCTTCCATGCGGTCGCGCCGCCGACCCGGCGCGTGAGCAGGAACCACAGGAAGGGCAGCAGGAACACCGCGCCGATCAGCCGGCCCCAGAGCCGGTGGATGTATTCCCACCAGAAGATCGTCTTGAACTCGCCCAGGGTCATGGCCTGGTTGACGTGCTTGAATTGCGGGCTGGTCTGGTATTTCCGGAACAGCGCATGCCAATCCCCTTCGCTCAACGGGGGAATGGCGCCGATCAACGGTTGCCATTCGACGATCGACAGGCCGGATTCGGTCAGCCGCGTGATGCCGCCGATCAGCACCATGGCGAAGACCATTGCGGCGCACACAAACAGCCAGCCCGCGACGATGCGGCGCGACTCGGGCGTCGCCCCAGGGTCGCGCCGCGACGGGCGGGAAAGGGCGCGGGCGGCTTCCATCGCCACAAGGATGTAGTCAATCCACGCCCTTGCGGCACGTGAATAATTCGCGGCATGCGCATGGCTGGCCCGACGAATCCGTGGTTTCGCGCCGGGCGGCGCAATCGTTAATGTTGGGGCGCTCGCGGTCCCGGCACCGGCTTGCCATCCCCATATGGCAGGTGCGAGGCGACCGGCTTTCGCGCGGGCGGCGGATATGGAATGATGCCAGCCCTTTCGCGAATGCCGGGGGCGTCGACGCCGCGCGAGGTGGCGCAGGCCCGCGCGAGAAGTCGCCGGAGAGGTCTTCGGCACATGCATCCAAGGAACAGGCGACAATGACCATGAGGTCCAGCAGTACGGCCGAGCAGCTTCATCCCACAGCGCGCGACGAGATCGAGTCCGCCGTGGTCCGCTTCGCCGGCGATTCCGGCGACGGCATGCAGCTGACCGGCAGCCGCTTCACCGAGGCGACGGCGCTCGCCGGCAACGACCTGGCGACCTTCCCCGACTTCCCCGCCGAGATCCGCGCGCCCGCCGGCACGACCTTCGGCGTCTCCGCCTTCCAGATCAATTTCGGCTCGCAGAAGATCGCCACGGCCGGCGACGCGCCCGACGTGCTGATCGCGATGAACGCCGCCGCGCTCAAGGTCAACGTCAAGGACCTGCGCGCCGGCGGCACGCTGATCGTCGATACCGGCTCGTTCAAGGAGCGCGACCTGAAGAAAGCGGGCTACGACAAGAACCCGCTCGAGGACGGCTCGCTCACGAAATACCAGGTCGTGCCGATCGACATCTCGGCGCTCACCATGGAATCGGTCAAGCAGTTCGGCCTGACCAACAAGGAAGCGCTGCGCTGCAAGAACATGTGGACGCTGGGCCTCGTCTACTGGATGTACGACCGCGACCGCAAGGCCAGTGCCGAGTGGCTCAAGCAGCGCTTCGCCAAGCGGCCGGAGCTGGCCGAGGCCAACATCGCCGCGATGAACGCCGGCCATGCCTTCGGCGAGACCGCGGAGATGCCCGGCATCCACGGCTTCCGCGTCAAGCAGGCGCACATCGCCCCCGGGCTCTATCGCACCGTCACCGGCGCCGAGGCGCTCGCCTGGGGCCTGGTCGCCGGCGCGCAGGCGGTCAACCTGAAGATGGTGTTCGCCTCCTACCCGATCACGCCGGCCTCCAGCATCCTGCATACGCTGGCGCCCTTGCGCTCCTACGGCGTCACGACCTTCCAGGCCGAGGACGAGATCGCCGCGGCTTGTGCCGCGATCGGCGCCTCCTATGCCGGCTCGATCGGCGTGACCTCGAGCTCGGGCCCGGGCATCGCGCTCAAGATGGAGGCGGTCGGCCTCGCCATCGGCGTCGAGCTGCCGCTGGTGGTCGTGAACTCGCAGCGCGCCGGCCCCTCGACCGGCATGCCGACCAAGACCGAGCAGTCGGACCTGCATCAGGCGGTCTATGGCCGCAATGCCGACGCGCCGGTCGCGGTGCTGGCCGCGCGCTCGGCCTCGGACTGCTTCGACGTCGCGATCGAGGCGGTCCGCATCGCCGTGCGCTACATGACGCCGGTGTTCGTCCTGACCGACGGCTACATCGCCAACGCGGCCGAGCCCTGGGCGATCCCCGACGTCACGCGCCTGCCCAGGAGCCCCGCCAAGTTCCGCACCGACCCGGAAGGCTTCCATCCGTTCCTGCGCGACGAGACGACCCTGGCGCGCGCCTGGGCCGTCCCCGGCACACCGGGTCTGCAGCATCGCATCGGCGGGCTGGAGAAGAGCTTCGACAGCGGCCACATCAGCTACGATCCCGACAACCACCAGAAGATGACCGAGACGCGCATCGGCAAGATCCAGCGCATCGCCGACGACATCCCGCCGCAGACGGTCAGCCAGGGCCCGATGATGGGCAAGATGGCCGTGGTCGGCTGGGGCTCGACCTTCGGGCCGATCAGCCGGGCGGTCGAGAACGTGCGCGCGCAGGGACACGAGGTCGCGCATATCCACATCCGCTACCTGTGGCCGCTGCCGAAGAACCTCGGCGACCTGCTGCGCGGCTACGAGAAGGTCCTGGTGCCCGAGATGAACGCCGGGCAGCTCAAGACCATCCTGCGCAGCGAGTTCCTGGTGCCGGCCGAGGGCCTCAACAAGGTTTCGGGCCAGCCCTTCAAGATCGCCGAGATCGAGCAGGCGATATTGAAGAACCTTGGCGTTTGATGCTCGGACTTCCCCTTTCTCGCCATGGCCGGACTTGTTCCGGCCTCCCGAGCGTTTGTCGAGGGGCGCGTCGGCCGGCTTCCGATGGCTTGGCCGTCGATGGCTCGGCTGCAGCGCGTTATGCTCTCCACGAGCGTGCCGCTGCCCCGACGTGCCCTTCGCCAGGCTCAGGAGTCCGGGACAAGCCCGGGCATGACGGCTGTGTGCTGACGAGGACAGTAAAATGAACGCTCCCGCTCCCAAGCTGCAGCCCAAGGACTACGCCTCGGACCAGGAGGTCCGCTGGTGCCCTGGCTGCGGCGACTACGCCATCCTGAAGGGCGTGCAGAAGGCGTTGGCCGACATCCAGGCCGATCCCGCCAAGACCGTGTTCGTCTCCGGCATCGGCTGCGCCTCGCGCTTCCCCTATTACGTCTCGACCTACGGCTTCCACACGATCCACGGCCGCGCGCCGGCGATCGCGACGGGCATCAAGCTCGCCAACCCCGAGCTCGACGTGTGGATCGTCTCGGGCGACGGCGACGCGCTGTCGATCGGCGGCAACCACCTGCTGCACCTGCTGCGCCGCAACGTCGACGTGCAGTTCCTGCTGTTCAACAACGAGATCTACGGCCTCACCAAGGGCCAGTATTCGCCGACCTCGAAGGTCGGCACGCGCTCGCCGTCGACGCCGCTGGGCTCGGTCGACATGCCGGTCTCGGCGACGCAGTTCGCGCTCGGCGCCGGCGCCCGCTTCGTCGCGCGCGCGATCGACACGCAGCAGAAGCTGATGCCCGAGGTGCTGAAGCGCGCCCACGGGCATCGCGGGGCCTCGTTCGTCGAGATCTTCCAGAACTGCATCGTCTACAACGATGGCGCCTTCGACCACTTCACCGCCAAGGATCACGCCGAGGCGGCGCAGCTGCATCTCGAGCACGGCAAGCCGATGCTGTTCGGCCCCGGCCGCAAGCAGGGCCTTCGCATCAAGCCAGGCGCGCTGGAGATGGAGGTCGTCACGGTCGGCGAAAACGGCGTCACAGAGGCCGACGTACTGGTGCACGACGAGAAGAACCGGGTGCAGGCGATGATGCTGGCGACGCTGCAGCCGCCGTCTTTCCCGGTCGCGCTCGGCGTGCTTTACTGCAATCCGGCGCCGACCTTCGAGCAGGCCATGGGCGACCAGGCCAAGGTCGCGGCCGTGCGCCTGCCGGACGGGGACATGAACAAGCTGCTCCGCAAGGGGCATACTTGGACGGTGGCAGGCTGATATAGGGTGAGGGCGCGGCGGGAGAAAACCGCCGGCGTGGCTGCCCGCGTGTGAGGGGGAGGAGCGCGGGCCGTGACGCTGTCCGTCGCCATCATCGGATCGGGGCCGAGCGCGTTCTATACCGCCGACGCCCTGGTGAAATCGGGCATCGACGCCAGGATCGACCTGATCGAGCGCCTGCCGGCGCCGTTCGGGCTCATCCGCTACGGCGTGGCGCCGGACCACGAGAGCACGCGCAAGGTATCGCGCAGCTTCGACAAGACCGCGCGCGGAGCGTCCCTGTCGTTCTTCGGCAACGTCGAAGTCGGCCGCGACGTGTCGCTCGACGAGCTGCGCGGCCTCTACGACGCCGTGGTGCTCGCGGTCGGCGCGCCGCTCGACCGGCCGCTCGGCATTCCCGGCAGCGACAAGAAGGGCGTGCATGGCTCGGCCGCCTTCGTCGGCTGGTACAACGGCCATCCCGACTTCCGCGCGCTCGCCCCCGACCTGAACGTCAGGGCCGCCGCCGTGGTCGGCGTCGGCAACGTGGGCCTCGACGTCGCGCGGCTGCTGGTGCGCTCGCGGCCTGAGCTCGAGGCGACCGACATGCCGGACTACGCCGTCGAGGCGATCGTCAATTCGCGGATCACCGACGTCTACCTGCTCGGCCGCCGCAGCGCCGCGCACGCCGCCTTCACCATCGGCGAGCTGCGCGAGATGGGCGAGCTCGAGGACGCGTCGCCCGTGGTCGACGCCGCGTCGCTGCCGACGAGCTTCGACGACGTGCCGGAGGAGGACCGCCGCATCAAGGCGAAGATGGTCGACATGCTGCGCGGCTTCGCCAGCCTGCCGCAGGACCGGCCGAAGCGCGTGCATTTCCGTTTCAACGCCGCGCCCAGGGAGGTCCTGGGCGGCGAGCGCGTCGAGGGCCTGCGCATCGAGCGCACCCGGGTCGAGGGCGGCCGTGCCGTCGGCACGGGCGAGACCTACGACATTCCCTGCGGCCTCGTCGTCGCCGCCATCGGCTATCGCTCGCCGCAGATCCAGGGCGCCCGGTTCGACGAGCGCCAGGGGCTCTACGTCAACCAGGGCGGGTTGATCGACGCCGGCCTCTACGCCGTCGGCTGGGCCATGCGCGGGCCCTCGGGCGTGATCGGCACCAACAAGATCGACGGCCAGACCGTGGCCAAGCACATCGTCGAGAACCTGAAGACCGGCGCCGGCAAGCGGGGCCGCGACGGCCTTGCCGACCTGCTGAAGCAGCGCGGCGCCAGGCCGACCAGCTACGCCGACTGGGGCAGGATCGACGCCGCCGAGATCGCCCGCGCGCGCAAAGGCGCGCCGCGCGGCAAGTTCACCACGGTCGCGGAGATGCTGGCGCTGCTGGACGCGAGATAGGCCCTGCTGCCGCGCCGCCCCTACTGCAGCGTCGTCATCGACCCTTGGCGCAGCTCGCCCGGCGTGATCAGCCGCGTGTTGGCGACGATGATCTTGTGCAGCTTGCCCTCGATGTTCTTCTCCCAGAACTCGAGGAACCTGTACAGCACCGGGAAGCGCGGCGCGAGGTCGAGACTCTGCCAGATGAAGCTCTGCAGCACGCCGGGATGGTCCGGCATGCGGTAGATGATCTCCGCCGTGGTGAGCCGATACCCTTGCAGCTGTAGTTCCAGTGAGCGCATTGCGTACGAGCCTCCTTATCCGGTCCGCGCCCCAGCGCACGTGCACGTGCTTGCCTGGAAATGCTGTTCCGATTCTGGGGATCCAGGCAATAAAAAATCGCTAATGATATCAATTGCATAGCAGCCAACTGCGCGGAGTGCTGCCAGACCGCCGGGCTGCTCCTTGACTTCGCCCGGCTGCCGTCCTACACGCTTGGCACTCGCCGGGGGAGAGTGCCAAGCGCCGCTCTTTTCCGTTTGCATTCATGCTTTTAGGGAGATCGACGATGAAGTTCAGACCGCTCCACGATCGCGTGGTCGTGCGCCGGGTCGAATCCGAGCAGAAGACCGCCGGCGGCATCATCATCCCCGACACCGCGAAGGAGAAACCGATGGAAGGCGAGGTGATCTCGGTCGGTCCGGGGGCGCGGGGCGAGGACGGCAAGCTGCAGCCGATGGGGGTCAAGCCCGGCGAGCGCATCCTGTTCGGCAAGTGGTCGGGCACCGAGGTCAAGCTCGACGGCGAGGAGCTCCTGATCATGAAGGAGTCCGACATCATGGGGGTCATCGAGGCTGGCAAGAAGAAGTAGTCGGCCGCTTGTTCGCACGGACGGTGTAACGAGGAGGACACTCAGATGGCAGCAAAGGACGTTAGGTTCTCGACCGACGCGCGCACGCGCATGCTGCGCGGCGTCGACATCCTGGCCGACGCGGTCAGGGTGACTTTGGGCCCCAAGG
>CAZLBB010000175.1:0-10598 GCA_964557415.1 uncultured Rhodospirillaceae bacterium | reverse complement strand
CGGTACCCGGTCGGGCAAGTGGGAGAGGCCCGTCAAGGCTGCGGCGGCTCCGGCACGCGCGGCAGCAGCGCCTCGACGAGCCGGCGCATGCGCAGCGCCGCCAGATGCCAGACCAGCGCCTCGCGCTCGGTCGGCGTCAGCCGGTGCTCGGCGAAGACCTCGTCGAAGGCGCGGCCAGCCATTGTCATGCGGCCCCGCGGCGCAGATCGGCGAACTGTTCCGGGCTGCAGACCAGCGTGTTGCCGATCCGGTACATGGCCGGTGGTCCGTACATCGGCGTGTGCAAGCCCACCCACATGACGTGGTCGGAGAGGCCGAGCAGCCGCAGCAGCCAGGCCAGGTGCGGGTGCGCCTTGATCTGCCTGACATGGTGGCCGATCAGCTCGCGCGGCAGATCGTGCGCGACGACGACGCGAAGCCGTGGTTGGCCGGCATCGTGCGGCTGGATGATGGCCGCAGCCTGGCGCAGCGTTTCCATCGTCAGCGTCATACTTCGACCCCCAGCGCGCGCAGCTCGTCGATGAGCGCCTGCTTGATGACGGGCGCCAGCTTGCGCGCGACCGCGAGATCGATGCAGGCCCACCCGTTGCTGTTGATCTCGTCCCAATCCGCGTAGTCGTCATTGCCGTCTCCGGCAACATGCGCGGTGGCAATCACAAGGGCGTTGGTGTCGCCATTGGCGAGGCCGCGATCGACATCCTTCCAGGCGTGGAGCGCGCCGGTCAGCATGATGATGCGCTTCGCCTTCTCCCGGGCTTCCGCGGCGGGCTCGGCCCTGTAGGGCTCGCGGTCTTCCATGGCGGTTTCTCCTTGTGTCGTCCTCGCGGCCATCATGCTGCGCATGACCTGTTCCTCGGTCCGCTCCGGGCGTCCGTTGGTGGAGGGCGTGAAGATCGCGTAGCCGCACGGCTCGCCGAGGACGATCGGGTCGCCGTTCTGACCGCACGGGTACGGATTGTCGAACGCCAGGTACTCGGGCTTGCCGTCTGCGAAGTTCTTCCACAGCCACAGCTTCATGCTGGCCATCACGCATCTCCGAGCAGCGCCGCCGGCATCTCGAGCCAGCGGACGTGGACGCCATCGAATTGGTCGACGTGGTGCGTCTCACGCCAGAACTCGGCCAGCGCCGCCCAGTCCGGGAAGCCATCGAACACGGCGAAGGCGTTGAGCCTCTTGCGGCCAGCGATCGATACCATCATGTCTGGTCTCACTATGACGACAGCCGGCCGGTCACCGAAGACCAACCTGACACGGTCGACATCGAGGCACGTCTTCCGCGCGATCAGCCGGCACTGTCTCGTCCGCATGCCGGTGTAGAGCTGCAGCTCCTCGCCCGGCCTGGCATGGCGCCGGCGATCGGCGCGGATCGTGCCGCCCTTGGTGCCGTCGAGGATCGGTTGCGCGAACTGGCGCTGGAACGAATAGGCGACCATCACGCTCTCCCCACCGCCACGACGTCGACCGGCTGCACCAGCACGACGCACTGATCGGGCTGGTTGATCGCCATGCCCCATCCGTCGCCGGGACATCCGGGCTCATTCTCGTCCCAGCCGGTGAAGCCGAAGAGATCGGCGAGCATGAAGGCCGCGGCCGGGTTTGGATATTTGCTGCCCGGGATCGAGATCGACAGGTGGCGGTAGAGCCGGCCCCGCGACCGCGTGAAGGTGAAGACGCAACGGAAGGTGCCGAGCCGGGCGACGAAGCGGTCATCGTCGCCGGGCACCCACTTGCTGCGGCCGGGCTCGTAGTGGTGCCGCTCGGCGTGCGCGATGACGCGCTGCGCCGCAGCCTTGGCGGCATCGTCGATGACCAGGGCGCGCATCATGCTACTGACTTCCGCGTGGTGGCGATGCTGCAGGAGTAGCCGTCCTGGTGCCCTTTCGGTGCCGGCCATTCGCAGTACGGGCAGACGTCGACACGTTCGCCATCGCGCTTGGTGATGCGCGAGAGCGATACCTTGCAGAAGCCGTTGCGGGAGGGCTGAAACGGGGCGCCATCGCCGTAGTCCCGGCCTGGCGCGCCGGACTCGATGAAGACCAGCATCTTCGATCCGAGATCGCGAATGACGACCGCGGGGTAGTCGTCCCGGAATTGCTCGCCATCGACGTACTCGCCGGCGTGATCGGTGACCGTCTGCGCCCACACAGGATCGCCGACGACGAACCGAGGGATGCGATGGCCGCATTTCCACCTGATGGAGGTGACGCCGAGCCCCCTGATCTGCGCGCGCACCCGATCGCGTGCTTCGCAGGTCTGGCCCTCTGTGACGCAGCCGCAGCAGGTCCGGTAGTTCATGCCGCTTCGCCCTTCCTGTTCTCGCCGTGGAACGGCTTGCAGACCTCGACCACGCGCCGGCACTGGTCGACGTCGAACATGCCGATATGCGCGTCCTTCGGGTCGATTCCGAGGCGTTCGGCGAGCCACGCATAGGCGGCTTGGCGCGCCTCGAACTTCTGACAGCCGTCGCGCCTGATCTTGGCCTTCCACAGCCGGTCGAAAGCCCGGTGCGCGGCCTGCTTGGCCTGACGCAGCTCGGCGTTGGCGAGGCGACCCAGCGGCGCATGCTTGCTGGAATTGGCGTGGGTGCCGACCCAGGCGTCGCAGGGCGCGCAGCGCCAGAACTTCCTGGCGTGCAGGTCCCGCCGGCGCGGGTAGATCGCGCTGCCGTCGACCAGCTCGGCGACCCGGTCGCAGTACGGGCAGACCGGGAAGCCACTCCGGCGGGGGTGCTTGCGCGCCATCAGCGGCCCTCGAGGAACAGGATCGGCAGGGCTGCGACCTTGCCGCGTTCGGGGTAGTCGATGAGGCCGAGCGAGCGCAGCGCCCCCAACGGATTCTGGAAGGCCCCGCCGCTGGGCTCGTACCCAGCCGCCGCCGCCAGCGCCTCGCGCGTCAGCGCACGCGGGTAGGCGTCGAGCAGCGGCTGCAGGATGCGGCGGCGCGGTCCGTCGAGGATCGCCATCACCTTGGCGTGCAGATCGGCCGTTGCGCCGATCGCCTCCGGCCATCGCGCGTGACGCACGCCGGCTGCGGTCAACGCCACGATGCCGGTCTGCGGGTAATCGATCAGGCCGGCCGTGCGCAGCGTGCCGAGCGGATTCTGGAAGGCACCGCCATAGGGGCTGTAGCCAGCGACGACGGCGACCTGGACGCGGCTCGGCTGGTCGACGCCGACACGCCCCCACCAGGCGATGGCATCGAGGATACGCTGCTGCGGGCCGGGAAGGGCGGTGCCCACGGCGGCAATCGCCTTGACCTGGGGCTGCGCTTTCGGCGTTCCAGTTGACCGCGCGTGAGGCCCGGGCATGGTACGGACGGCCGGGCTCGAACCGGCGACCTGGGCCTTATGAGGGCCTTGCTCTACCGGCTGAGCTACGGGCGCGGAGGCGGGGAACGACAAAGCGGCGCGCACGCCGCGCGTGATTTGCTCCACCTGTTGCTGCATCGCGATCGCGAGAATCCCGGCTTCTCGCGCTGCGGATTCAAGGGAGCTGGCCCCAAGCCGATCGGACAGCGCTTGGCGCTCGGTCAGCACGCCGCGCTGGTAGCCGGTCCGCTCCGCCTCGGCCAGCGCCGCCGGATCGGGCTTCGGCGTCAGGTCATGCCCGAGCTTGAAGACCTCGGCCTCGAGCTCCTTGATCCGGGCCCGCAGCGCCTTCGGATCGCTGGCCCTGGTCTCTTCCTCGACCGCCGCCATCCGCTCGCGCAGCGCCGGCAGGTCGAGCCGCGCCAGCTCGACGTCGGGCACCGCCTCGCCGTGCTCCGGCGTGCGGCTCGAATCGTAGGTCTCCGGCAGCGGAAAGTGGACCGGCTCGAGGATGCCGAGCCGCGGCGACCAGACCACGCCTTGCCCGCGCTTCAATCGCGGCAACGTCGCCAGGATGTCCTTGCCGGCAGATTCGTCGGCTTGGTCGCTGATCCAGGCCTTGATGGCGTTGCGGTCCTGCGACGCCGTCAGCTGCATCGCGACCAGCGTCTCGGCCTGCGACAGCACGTCCTTGTGCAGCTTGGCCGGCCGCTGGGTGATCGGCCAGAGCCGGAAGCCGCGGATGCGGCCGCGCGAGGCGATCTCCTTCACGCGGTTCAGCAGCAGCGGGCCCGGCCCGTCCTTGACCGGGTTCTGCGGCGCGTAGAAGTCGGCCTCGTCCAGCACCAGATGCAGCGGCGCCCGGTTGTGCCGGTGCAGCGCGTCGAAGAAGGCGAGCGCGAAGCGCCGGCGCGCGGCATCGCTGTCGAGCTCGGCCAGCGAGACGATGGTCGGCTCCTGCGACAGCGCGACCGCCTGGCCGATCACGGCGCCGGCGTGCTCGTTGAGCGGCAGGTCGCCGTGCCGGCCGCCGAAGATCGCGATCGCGAACGCGGGACGCTTGCCGTCGCGGCGGAGCCGCAGGCCCCACCAGCCGTCGGTCAGGTCCACGATGCAGACCCGCTGCCGCGTGGCGAGCAGCCGCTCGACGCCGCCCTTGGCCGTGGTACTCTTGCCGGAGCCGGCCAGCCCGACGATGGCGATGCGGCCGTCGAGGGCGGCGTCGGGGATGGGGAAGGCGGTCATCGCGTCACCGCCAAGTCCAGTATCGCCCTGGGCAGTGCCACGGCATCGTCTCCGGTCGTGTCCATCTCCTTCTCGCCAGAAGCTCGCCAGTCGTAGATGGCCAGGCGCACCGCTCTCCATGCCGCTGCCGTGACGACCCCGTCTTCACAGACGCGCCGGACACGAGAATGCTCGGCGATGCAATCCGGGAAGTCGAAGGCCGGGTGGTCGTTGAATCCGATCAGGAGGCGCGGACATTCCGGCACGATGAAATCGAACTTGGCCCGCGGATGGATGCCCTCCCGAATGGCCCTGTCGGAGAAACCGAGACGCCGGGCCACCAAGATGAACAGGCCCCATTGGACCTGGTGTCCTTTGGTGCAGGCGAACTCTATGTCGCCGAGCGTGACTGCGATCTTCAACGCGGCTTCGCCGGTTGGTATCGGCGACGCCCGCAGCAGGTCGTCCGTCGCCTTGAGCAGCTTCGCGCCGAGCAACGCGGTGTGGGCGACCGCCGACCACGAGCTGGTGTAGACGGTTGGGCGATGCCGCTTCCAAAGCTCCAGGCTGACCGCTGGATGCCCCCCGAGAGGCGGAATGTGAACGCGAACCCGGGAGTCGGGCGCCCACTCGGCTGCGAGCTCCAGCTGGTGGTTGCGGTGATCGGCTTCTTTCCGGAGATCAGCCGGCGAATGCCAGTAAGGCCCGCTCTCGACGGCCAATCTGTTCCGATCATGGTCCCAATAGGCGTGCTCCGAGCCGATCCAGACCCAGATCGAGCCGCGACGCACCGCGAAAAATTCCGCGTGCGTGCCGCGCCGTATCAGGCGATCCTCTCGATCGGCGATGCGGAATCCGGCCGGCAACCACGCCGGCCTCGCTCTCCGTCTGCGCACGGCCGGCATCACGCCGGGCTCTCCGCCCTGGCGGCCTCGGTGTCCTTCGGGTCCGCCATGTAGGCACCATCGTGACTCGACGCGCGCCGATCCATCTCGCGCCAGATGCGGAGTGCGGCCCGGCAGTCGGCCAGCGCGCCGTGCGCACCTTGCAGCTCCTCGCCGAAGAAGAACTTGTAAGCCTCGCCGAGCTTGGGCGACTTCGGCTTGTCGAAGCCGGCCGCCAGCATGCGGTCGGTCGGCGGCAGATTCACGATCGGCGTGCAGCGGTGCATGACGCACCTGGCGCCCTTGACGTTCGGCCCTTCGCCGATGAAGTCGAAGACCGCGTCGAAGGCCTTGCGCGTTCGTCCGCAGCGCAGCCAGGCACTGCGCATCACGCGGCGGTCGAAGGGCAGGTTGAAGGCGAGCATCGTCTGCGCCGACGCTGCCATGGACGCGAAGAGATCGACCGCAGTCTCCAGCGGGACCCCGAATTTGTGGGCCGTGTTGGTATCGATGCCGTGGACCCGTGCTGCACCCTCGGGAATCTCCCAGCCCTGCGGCCGGACGATCAAGGACACCTGGGCGCGAATCTTCTCGACGTCCGGGTCGAAGACGATGGCGCCGAGCTCGACCAGATGCGGCTGCCTGGGATCGTCGGAGCGCAGATCGTGCTGGACGATACCGGTCGTCTCCGTGTCGATGATGAGCCAGGTCATGACCGTAGTTCCCCTTCCTGTTGCTGTGGTTGCTGCGGCCCCGCCCACGGCGCGCCGGCCAGGACCTCGCCGATCTGGCGTTGCAGGTCCTCGAGCCCGGCGCGGTCGAACGACGCCCATGCGTATGCCTTGTCGTTGATGAGCCGCACCAGGAAGCTCTGGCGGGCGACGCCCGAAGCGCTCACCATCGCGCGCACGCCCGGCATGGCCATCACGTCGATCTGGCGCTGCAGCGTGCGCCGATCCTCCACGAGCCGGTTGTTGGCCTCGAGCAGCTCGGAGACGCGGTGCTCGTAGTGCGCCTGCAGCGTGGCAAGCTCGTTCTGGTGCTGGGCCACCATGGCGGCGACGCGAGCCTCATGCTCGGATAGATTTCGCTCGTAGTCGCTGCGGAGGTTGCGGTACATCTCTTCGAGCATCGACGCAGCCACGTTGGTATTTCTGTCGAAGACAACATCGGCCGGCAATGCTTCGACCTTGCCGACGACCAGCGCCGGCTCGGCACCGTGCTGCACGACCGGCGTGCCGTCCGGCTGCCGGCCGGTGCGGAAGGTTTCTTCGTCCATCAGGTCTGCGCCTCCACGCACATGCCGAAGCGGGGATCGTGTTTCTGGTTCCATCCGTGAGCCTTGGTGACGCCATCCAGGAACGTGACACCGGGCGGGTATGTAGCTGGGTTTTCTCCAGTCCGCGCGCACCACTCCGCCAGCGTGTAGTCGAGCCCGCTGGCGACGAGCCGCTCCGAGAACACCTGCAGCGTGCTGCTGGAATGGCCGGGTCCCAGCACCAGCATCAGCTCGCTCCCGGATAGTCGACGGTGATCTTGTGCGGGTCAGGCCAGTATTTGACGCCGCCGACCTCGATCCATGGCAGGGAGATCGTGCAGCGGGAGCCGTCCGCGAGCGTCACCTCGGCCGAAAGCTTGTCGCCTTGCAGGGCAAACCGGCCGACCTTGAGTGGTGTCGCCTGGCGCTCGGCTGCGACCTTGCCGGCCAGGAGAGTGCGCCGCTCCGTCGCGGCGCGGTCGGCCAGCTCCACGGCTGCGTGTTGCGCGCGGCGCTGGCCTTCGGCGGTGAGTTGGTACATCGGGCCGCCACCGGAGCCGCCTGCGTGCCAGCATGTGATAAGGCCGGCGCGACTCAGCCAAAAGATTTGCTGCTCGCTAAGCTCGGCTTGTGGAGGCTCGTCGCCGGACGGGCCGCCCATGCCGCCGTATCGCAGATAGGCCCAGAAAGGCCGACCGCCTGACAGGTTCCATAGCCACGCCAGCACGTTGGCGAACTGCTCGTCCGTGAGCGGCGGGGTGCCTTCGCCGATGATGCGCATGGCTCAAGCCGCCTCCTTCTGCTGCGCCTTGCGCTCGGCCAGTACGTCGGCGAGCGGGCGGACCTTGCCGGTCTCGACCCAGTAGATCGGGCCGTCCGTCTGCTTGGTCGGGTCCGGCAGGCGCTCCGGCACCGGCACCGCCATGCAGACCAGCGCCGGGATGCCGCAACTCGCCATCATCCTGACCAGCCCGCCGCGGTCGGCGGCGCGGACCAGGACGTCGGCGTCGTCGAGAATGACGACCTCGGCCTGGCCCAGCCGCGCGAAGGCGGCGCGCAGCACGGCCGAGACGCGCCACTGCGCGGAACGGCAGAGCCGGACGGCGCGGCCGCCGTAGCGCGGCGCCAGGTCCTCGCCCAGCGTGACCGGTTTCCACTTCGCGGCGGCGCACAGCGGCGCCAGCTGCGTCTCGTTGAAGGCCTCGAGCGCGTGCAGCAGCTTGGCGCGCCGGACGCCGTTGTCGCCGAGCGCCGCCTGGGCCTCGGCGTTACGCAGGATCTGGCGGTGGATGCCGTCGGCCCTGGTCTTGGCGAGGAAGGCGCCGTAGCGGCGCTGCGCGCGCTCCAGGTTCTGCTCGGCCTCGAGCCGGGCGGCATCGGCGTCGCTGCCGGCCGCGGCCTTGCGGGCCTCGGCCAGCTCTTTCGCCGCCGCCTCGGCGTCCTCGATCACGCTCTTGTGGCGGCGGACGGCGTCGTTGGCGCGGCCGAGCGGCCCGGCCGCCGCCTCGAGGCGCTTGCCGGCCGCATCGCGCGCCTTCTTCCGCTTCTCGATCTCGGCCTTCGACAGCGCCGCGTCCGGCTTGCTCAGGACGTATTCGTTGTGCTCGACCTTGACGACGACGTCCTTGGCGCAGTGCGGGCACGGCTTCGTGAAGTGCTCCGCGTAGGCCGACACCGGCGGGTTGGCGTCGTAGTCGGCCCTGGCGCGGTCGTGGCGCTCCTGTTCCTCGGAGGCGATCTTCTCCAGCGCCGGCAGGCCGTCGCGCAGCTTCTGGAGCGCGCCGGCCCTCCGTTCCAGCGCCGCGACGTGCTCGGCGGTCACGATCTTGCGCGCCGCGGCGTCGACCAGCGCCTTCTTCGCGTCCTCGACCGCCTCGGCCAGCGGCCCGGACACGGCGACGTGCTGCAGATCGGGCTCCCAGCCGGCCGGCGTCCAGGCGCCGGCCTTGGCTTCGCCCCATTGCTCGCCGCCGGCTGCGGTCTTCCAGTCGCGCTTGAGCCCGATGCCCTCGTCCTTCGCCTCGGCGGCGGCGCCGTCCCAGCCGACCGCCTGGATGCGCTGCCACAGCCTCGCGACGGCGTCCTTGTCGTGCTCCGGCAGCGCCGCAGCGAGATCGGCCTGGTCGGGATCGCTCTTGAGCAGCTGGGCCAGCACGCGGGCGCGGCCCTTGTCGTCGAGCTCGAGGTAGTCGACCAGCCCGAGCGCGGAGGCGCCGGCGCGCACCGGCCGGCCGCTGTCGTGCTTCTCGCCCTTGGGGTAGACGACCACGGTCTTGCCGTCGGGACCGGCGACGGTGACCTGGCCCTCCTTCATGCCGGCGCGCACCAGCTCGGCGGCATCTTTCTTGGCCCAGCCGGCGGGGACCACGTTGCCGCTGACCGCGAAACGCAGCGCGTCGGCCAGCGTGGTCTTGCCGGCGTCGTTGGGCCCGGCGATCACGGTGACGCCCTCGATCGCGACGGTGGCGGCCTCGATCGGGCCGAAGTTCTGGACGGTGAGGGTGATGGTCATCGATCGCTTCCTCTCAGTTTTCGGCCCAGCCGCGGCCGCGCGTTTCGGTTTCGCGTTCCATGGCCTTCGTGTGGGCAACCAACGCGGATCGCACGCGCCACCATGGACGGGCGGCGAAATAGCCGCCGATCATCGAAGCTGCGGAGATGACGCCAGCGGCGATCCAGTGCCAAACCGTTGCCGGCTCATCCCATGGGAATGCGTGGATGAGGGCCGCCCACGAGACGAGCGGCCCAACGACTATTGCCGATGACCCGATGACGGCGCCCGGAACAGCGGCCCACAGTGCGTCGGTCAGATTTGATGTGCGGCACAGGACGCCGCGACCGTTCATGTACTTGGTCTTCACAGCGCGCGACTCAGCCCGACGACCTCGCCGGCCTCGTTCTCCTGGCCGTCGAGCCCGTGCTCGCAGCCCCGCTTCGGCGTCGACGGCTTGCCGTATGCAGCATCCGCGTTGTCGCCTTCGTCGGGCCCGGCACAGCGGACGAACAGCTCGCCCTTCGCGTCGGCTTCGACGGTCACGACCTCGCCATCAGCGAGGCAGGTGAACCCGCCGTCGGCGACGAGCCTGTCGCCGGGTTTCAGGTCGGCCAGCTTCGGCCAAGTCGGCTTGTCGGTCATGGCCGATCACCAATACGCCGTCGGATCTTCGTGATCCGGAAACCGCTCTTTCAGCCACGTCTTGACGGCTTCGGCCTCCTTCTTGTCGGCGTCGAAGTCGTCCCGGCTGAACGGCGCGCCGCGGTGGATTTCCTTGCCGGCGTCGCGCACCACCCAAACCACCTGCCCGTCCTGCAGGCCGGAGCTCGGCTCGCCCGGAAACATCCACTGAGCCGTGTACCGCGGCTCGATACGGGCATCGGCGCGGCGATCATAGAACGCCGCCTTGTAAAAGATGTTGACGCGCTTGCGGCCGTGTTCGTCGACGATATGCGACCACATCGCATGATCGGTCGCTTCGCGCTGCCAGCCCGGCGGCAGCGCAGCCGCGACGAACAGCGTGTCGATCGGGTCGCCGAACTTGAAGCCGACCTTCTCGAAAGCCTCGCGGTTGGGTAACAACTCGATTGGCATGTCGGTCGACTTGACCAGCAGTTCCTGGCCGTGCTTCTCCTGCGCCTCGATGCCGCCCGGTGTCGCGGCGATCAGCGCATTCTCGACGTCGCCCCGCCCCAATGCGGCAGCTGCCGCCGGGTTGCCGCTGTTCAGCACCTTGCTCGTCGCGTTCGTCATCGCTTGCTTCTCCATCTGCTCAGTCCTGGTAGCCGGCGTCGCCGCCGTCGTCCTCGCCGCTGCCATCGGCCCCATGGTCCGGGACGCGCGGCTGCGGCGGCGGCGCCGAGGGCGGGCCGGCCTGCGGCGGCGGCTTCGCCGCGCGGCCGCGGCCGGCAGGCTTGGCGGGGGCCTGCT
>CAZLBB010000174.1:0-10617 GCA_964557415.1 uncultured Rhodospirillaceae bacterium | reverse complement strand
CGACCGCCCGACCGCCGTCACCTTGCCGGCGGCGACCGTCGGCTGGCGGTCGGCGAACGGGCCGCCGGGGTGGCCGAGCGCGACCACCCAGTCGCCGACGGCGGGGTCGGACGGCGCGAGGTCGTAGGCCGGCCAGTCCTTGCGCTCGCCCGCGAGCCGGCAGAGCGCGAGGTCGTTCCGCGCGTTGCTCGCGACCACCGCGAGGCCGACCTCGCTCCCGTCGGGGAGGACGGCGACGAGGCGCCCGCCGTCGGCCGCGGGCTCGGTCACGTGCGCGCACGTGAGCACGAGGCCGTCGCGCGAGACCTGCATGTACAGCGGCAGGCCGGGCTCGAAGCGGTGCTCCCAGTCGACCTTGAAGCCGAGGAAATCGACATAGAACTCCCGCGCCTTCTCGATCGAGAAGATGCGCAGGATCGGAATCGTCCGGTCGAAGCGCACCGCCATGGACGGCTCACGAGAGCCAGCGCTTGCGGCGGCGGTAGTGCTTCACGTCGCGGAAGCTCTTGCGCCCGCCCGCGCCCATGCCGAGGTAGAACTCCTTGACGTCCTCGTTCTCGCGCAGGCTGGCGGCCGCGCCGTCCAGCACCACGCGGCCGTTCTCGAGGATGTAGCCGTAGTTGGCCGTGCGCAGGGCGATGTTGGTGTTCTGCTCGGCCAACAGGATGCTGACGCCCTCCTGCCTGTTGAGCCTGGCCACGATCTCGAAGATCTCCTCGACCAGCTGCGGCGCCAGGCCCATCGAGGGCTCGTCGAGCAGGATCATGCGCGGGCGCGACATCAGCGCGCGGCCGATCGCCGTCATCTGCTGCTCGCCGCCCGAGGTATAGCCGGCCTGCGCGTTGCGGCGCTCCTTCAGGCGCGGGAAATAGGCGTAGACCATTTCGAGGTCGGTCTTGATCGCGCCCGGCCCGTCGGCGCGCGTGAACGCGCCCGTCAGCAGGTTCTCCTCGACCGTCAGATGGCCGAAGCAGTGCCTTCCCTCCATCACCTGGATCACGCCGCGGCGCACCAGGTCGTTGGGCGTGAGGCCGTCGACGCGCTCGCCGCGGTATTCGACCGAGCCCTTGGTCACCTCGCCGCGCTCGGCACGCAGCAGGTTCGAGATGGCCTTGAGCGTCGTCGACTTGCCTGCGCCGTTGGCCCCGAGCAGGGCCACGATGCCCCCCTCGGGCACTTGCAGCGAGACGCCCTTCAGCACCAGGATGACGTGGTTGTAGATGACCTCGATGTTGTTGACGGACAGCAGCGCCGCGGCCTGCACCGCGGCCTTGGCGCCCGCGTCGGACGTCGCGACGGCGGCCATCGTCCGTTCACTCCCTGTCGAAGGCGAAAGGGGCGGGCGTCGCCGCCCGCCCCCGCATCAGCCGGCCTAGCTCTGCTTGGCGCAGTCGCGCGCCTCGATCTTCTTCTCCGTCGCGTAGGCCTTGGCGGCGGCTTCCATCTTCGGCCGCAGATACTTCGTGTCGGCCTCGATCCAGTCGGTCGTGTAGACCCACTGCTTGCCGTCCCACTGGTGGATGCGGGCCTTGCGCGCGCCCTCGTGGTCGGCACAGGAGACCTTCAACGGCGACACGAGCCCATCGAAGCCCAGCTCCCTGATGTGGGCCGCAGTGAGGTTCAGGTTCTCGAAGCCCCAGCGCACCTGCTCGCCGGTCATCGGCTTCTTGCCGAACTTGGCCTGGGCCGTCTTGATCGCCTCGGCCGTCAGCATGGCGTTGATAAGGCCGCGATTGTAGAGCACGTGGCCGACCTCATCACGCTTGGCCATGCCCTTGTTCTTGTCGTAGAGGTGCTTGAAGATGTCCTTGTGCACCTCGTAGACGGTGCCTGCGGGATGCAGCGCCAGCGCGTTGTAGCCCTTGGCGCCGTCGCCGGCCGGCAGCACGTCCGGCTCGGCGCCCGACCACCACACGCCGTACATCTTGTCGCGCGGATAGTTGACGGCGGCCGCTTCCTTGATCGAGGTCGAGTTCATCACGCCCCAGCCCCACAGGAAGACGTAGTCGGGCCGGCCCTGGCGGATCTTCAGCCACACGGCCTTCTGCTCCACGCCGGGATGCGTGACCGGGATCGGCTCGAAGGTATAGCCGTGCTTCTTGGCGTGGTCCTGCAGCACCGGGATCGGCTCCTTGCCGTAGGGCGAGTCGTGGTAGACGAGCACGATCTTCTTGCCCTTGAGCGACCCCTTCTTGGCCACGTGCTGGATCAGGATGTCGGCGGCGCTCCAGTACGTGCCGAGCAGCGGGAAGTTCCACGAGAACACGCTGCCGTCGGCCGACTCGGACCGGCCGTAACCCATCGTCAGAAGCGGGATCTTGTCCGCCGGCGCCTTCTCGGTCAGCGCGAAGGTGATGCCGGTCGACAGCGGTGAGACCGCCGCCGCACCGGTCGGGCCCTTGCCCTTCAGGCGCTCGTAGCACTCGACGCCGCGGTCGGTGGCGTAGCCGGTCTCGCACTCCTCGAGCACGATCTTCACGCCGTTGACGCCGCCGTCGCGCTCGTTCAGCAAGGCCATGTAGTCGCTCACGCCGTTGGCGAAGGGGATACCGTTCGGCGCATAGGCGCCGGTGCGATAGACCAGCGACGGAATGAACTGCTCGTTCTGCGCCGCGGCCTCGCCGACCACGGCAAGCGGCATGGCCAACGCGACTGCCGCGATGACCGAGATCCTGGTAAACTTCATGAACGTCCTCCCTTGTTGTCGAAGCCGAACAGCCTCAAGCGCGGCCGGCCCTTGGCCGCTAGGTGTAGCATGGCGAAACCCGCCATCCAACATGCGCGCTCCATCGCCTTCAATGCGGGAACGGCCAAAGCCTGAGCTTCTGCTTGCCGATCGCCCACAGCCGCGCCAGCCCGTGCGGCTCGACGATCAAGAAGAAGACGATCAGGGCGCCGAAGATCATGAACTCCAGGTGCGACACGGTCGCCGTGGACAGCGGGATGCCGAGCGCGGCCGGTACCTGGTTGAGGAAGATCGGCAGGATCGTGATGAAGGCGGCGCCGAGGAAGCAGCCGAGGATCGAGCCCAGCCCGCCGATGATGACCATGAACAGCAGGCTGAACGACCGGTTGATGTCGAAGGCCAGCGGCTCCCACGACTCCAGGTAGACGAAGGCCCACAGCGCGCCCGACACGCCGATGAAGAACGACGACACGGCGAAGGCCGACAGCTTCGCCTGCAGCGGCCGGATGCCGATGATCTCTGCCGCGATGTCCATGTCGCGGATCGCCATCCAGCTGCGCCCGAGGCGCCCGCGCACGAGATTCTTGGCTGCGACCGCCGCGATCGTGACGAGGCACAGGCACAAGAGATACTTCTCGGTCGGCGCGCGTACGACGTAGCCGAAGAAGTTGAGCTGCGGCGCCGTGACCGAGCCCGAGGCCGTGTAGTTGGTGAACCAGCCGACCCGGCTGAACAGCCAGTCGAGAAAGAACTGCGCCGCGAGCGTCGCGACGGCGAGATAGAAGCCCTTGATGCGCAGGCTGGGGATGCCGAACAGCACGCCCACCAGCGCGGCGCAGCCGCCCGCCAGCAGGAACACGATCACGAGGTTCAGCTCCGGCACGCGCAGCGCGATGTTGTAGGCGGCGTAGGCGCCGACCGCCATGAACCCGCCCGTGCCCAGCGAGATCTGTCCGCAGTACCCGACCAGGATGTTGAGCCCGATCGCCGCCATCGAGAGGATCAGGAACGGGATGAGGATGGCGAGGAACAGGTAGTCCGAGGCCAGCACCGGCACGCCGACGAAGGCGACGGCCAGGATCAGGAGGATCGCGACGCGGTCCTGCAGGATCGGGAAGATCGCCTGGTCGGCGCGGTAGGTGGTCTTGAACTGGCCGGCTTCGCGGTAGATCATCGCGTCAGATCCTCTCGATGATCCGCTCGCCGAACAGGCCCTGCGGCCGGAACAGCAGCACGATCAGCGCCAGCATGTAGGCGAACCAGTTCTCGATGCCGCCGCCCAGCACGGGGCCGAGATAGACCTCGGCCAGCTTCTCGCCCATGCCGATGATGAGCCCGCCGACGATGGCGCCCGGCACCGAGGTGAAGCCGCCGAGGATCAGCACCGGCAGCGCCTTCAGCGCCACCAGCGCGATCGAGAACTGCACGCCCAGCGCCGAGCCCCACACGATGCCGGCGACCAGCGCCACGAACCCGGCCACGGTCCACACGATGATCCAGATTTGGTTGAGGGGGATGCCGACCGACAGCGCCGCCTGGTGGTCGTCGGCCACCGCGCGCAGCGCGCGGCCGATGCGCGTCTTCTGGAAGAAGACCGCCAGCACCGCCACCAGCGCGCCGGCGATCACCGCGGCGAAGATGTCGAGCTTGTTGACCAGGATGCCGCCCTCGAACACGGACTCCAGCAGGAACATCGGGTCCTTGGGGATGCCGAGATCGAGCGTGTAGATCTCGCTGCCCCAGATCGTCTGGCCGAAGCCGTCGATGAAGAAGGTGATGCCGATCGTCGCCATGAACAGGATGATCGGCTCCTGGTTGACCAGCGGCCGCAGCACCAGCCGCTCGATCGCCACCGCCAGCAGCCCCATGATGGCGGCGGTCGCGGGAACGGCGACCCAGCCCGACCAGCCCGCGGTGCCGTGCAGGGCGGCGAGCGCGGCGCCGATCAGGCCGAAGACGCCGATCAGGCCCCAGCTCGCGCCGCGCCCTGGCAGCGCCGCCGGTCGGGCGCGGCGCCAGAACAGGAGCAGCACGTAGCCGACCGCGACGCCCAGGACGGCCGCGGCGCCCCAGTAGTGGACCGGGCTCAGCTCGTTGCTCATCAGCCGCACCAGCGACAGGGCGGCGAACAGCACCATCGCGCCCTGCGCGAAGTTGAACACGCCCGAAGCCTTGAAGATCAGCACGAACCCCAGCGCCACCAGGGAGTACAGCACCCCGGCCAGGAGCCCGCCGAGCACGACCTCGATGAATGGACCCATCTACCGGCGCCCCTGATCTGGTCCCCCCTCCCCTTGCGGGGAAGGGGGGACCGAAGGAAAGGTTCGTGCCGCGTTCATGATGCTCAGTGACTGACGCCCAGATAGGCGTCGATCACCCTCTGGTCGCCGCGCACCTGGTCGGGCGTGCCGTCGGCGATCTTGCGTCCGTAGTCGAGCACGACGACGCGGTCCGACAGGTCCATCACCACGCCCATGTCGTGCTCGATCAGCGCGATGGTGGTGCCGAACTCGTCGTTCACGTCGAGGATGAAGCGGCACATGTCTTCCTTCTCCTCGACGTTCATGCCCGCCATCGGCTCGTCCAGCAGCAGCAGCTCGGGCTCGGCCGCGAGCGCGCGGCCCAGTTCGACGCGCTTCTGCAGGCCGTAGGGCAGCTGGCCGACCGGCGTCTTGCGGATGGCCTGGATCTCGAGGAAGTCGACGATGTGCTCGACGAACTCGCGGTGGCGGGTCTCCTCCTGCTCGGCCGGCCCGGTCCAGGCGAGCTGGAACAGGAAGTTGCTGCGCATCTTCAGGAGCCGCCCGGTCATGATGTTGTCGAGCGTGCTCATGCCCTTGAACAGCGCGATGTTCTGGAAGGTGCGGGCGATGCCCTGCGCCGCCGTCTCGTGCGGGCGCATCTGCTTGCGGGTCTGGCCCTTGAACGTGATCCGGCCCTGCTGCGGATGGTAGAAGCCGTTGATCACGTTCAGCATCGAGCTCTTGCCGGCGCCGTTCGGGCCAATGATGGCGCGGATCTCGTGCTTGCGGATGTCGAAGCTGACGCCGCTCAGCGCCTGCACGCCGCCGAACGAGAGCGTGATGTCGTCGACCTTCAGCAGAACGTCGCCGACGGGCCTGGTGCGCAGCATGCCGCGGGCTTCAGGCGGCCTTGCGGCCGCCCGCGGCGGCGGGCGCGGCTTCCGACTTGCCCTCGGACGCGAAGGTCATGGCCTGGTCAATGCGCACGCGTCCGCGGATCGCGCCGGTGCGCCCGTCCTCGTAGCGCACCTCCATCTGCATGTCGATGTGCTCGCGCTCGGAGAACAGCGCCTCGACCAGCATCTCGTAGCGCTCGCCGATGAAGCGCCGGCGCACCTTGCGCGTGCGGGTGAGCTCGCCGTCGTCGGCATCGAGTTCCTTGGGCAGGATCAGGAACCGCCTCACCTGCGACGAGCTCATGTGCGGATCCCTGGCCAGGTCGCGGTTGACCTCCTCGATGTTGCCGCGGATCAGGTCGTAGACCTCGGGCCGCGCCGCCAGCTCCTGGTAGCTGCCGTAGGGGATGTTGCGGCGCTCGGCCCAGTCGCCGACCGCGGTCATGTCGATGTTGATGAAGGCGCAGACATGGTCGCGCCCGGCACCGAAGGCCACGGCCTCGCGGATATAGGGGAAGAACTTCAGCTTGTTCTCGATGTATTTCGGCGCGAACAGCGAGCCGTCCTTGAGCTTGCCCACGTCCTTGGCGCGGTCGATGATCTTGAGCTGCCCGTCGGCGTCGAAATAGCCCGCGTCGCCGGTGCGCACCCAGCCGTCCGCGGTCTTCGTCTCGGCCGTCGCCTGCGGGTTCTTGTAGTACTCCAGGAAAACGCCGGGGCTCTTGAACAGCACCTCCCCATCCTCGGTCAGCTTGATCTCGACCTGCGGCGCCGGCGGGCCGACCGTGTCGCGCTTGACCTGGCCGTCGGCCTGCATGGCGATGAACACCGAGGCCTCGGTCGAGCCGTAGAGCTGCTTCATGTTCATGCCGAGCGAGCGGTAGAACTCGAACATGTCGGGGCCGATCGCCTCGCCGGCGGTGTAGCAGATGCGCACGCGACTGAATCCCAGCGTGTTCTTGAGCGGCTCGTAGACGAGGTAGCGCCCGAGGGCGTAGAGCAGGCGGTCCGTCAGGGGCACGGGCTGGCCGTCCATGATGCGACTGCCGCTGCGCCGTGCGACGCGCATGAAGAAGTGGAACATGTTCCGCTTGAGCGCCCCCGCGTCCTCCATGCGGATCATCACGGTCGTCAGCAGGTTTTCGAAGATGCGCGGCGGCGCGAAGAAGAAGGTCGGCCCCAGCTCGCGCAGGTCGTTCAGCACGGTGGCGCCGCTTTCCGGGCAGGCGACGCAGAACCCAGCGACATAGGCCTCGGCGAACGAGAAGATGTGGTCGCCGACCCAGGCCATCGGCAGGTAGGCCAGCACCTCGTCGTCCGCGGTCAGCCGGTCGAAGCGGGCGCCGTTCTCCGCCGTGATCACCAGGTTGTCGAAGCTCAGCATGCAGCCCTTGGACTGGCCGGTGGTGCCGGAGGTGTAGAGCATCACGGCGACGTCGCTGCCCTTGCCCTTGTCCACCTCGCGCTCGAGGAAACCCGGATTCTTGGCGGCGAAGCCGCGGCCGTTCTCCTGCACCTGGTCGTAGGACGTCAGAATGCCGTGGTCGTAGTGCCTGAGGCCGCGCGGGTCCTCGTAGACGATGTGCTCGAGCAGCGGACAGCGCGGCTTGATTTCCAGGAGCTTGTCGACCTGTTCCTGGTCCTCGGCCACGGCGAAGCGGATCTCGGCGTGGTCGAGCACGAAGCGCATCTCTTCCGCGACGGCGTCCTGGTAGACCGGGACGGGGATCGCGCCGAGCGACTGGGCCGCGACCATGGTCCAGTAGAGGCGCGGCCGGTTGTCGCCGACGATGGCGATCTTGTCGCCGCGCTTCAGCCCCATCACTTGCAGGCCGCAGGCGAGGTCGTGCACGTTGCTCGCGACCTGGCCCCAGGTCCAGGACTGCCAGATGCCGTATGTCTTCTCGCGCGAGGCCGGGCGATCGCCGCGCGTCTTCGCCTGGAAGCGCAGGAGCTTCGGGAACGTGTCGGCCCAGGCGGGGCGGTAGCCGGCCTCCGTCAGCAGGGCGGTGGCGGTCGCGGTGGTGCCGGTTGAAATGGCCATGGGCCGGTCGCGCTCCCTCTACCTCGAGGGTCGGGGGCGACGCTTCCCTGGGCCGATGGCCGCCGCCGAGGCGGACCGCAGCCAGACCAGAGACTCCCAACAGCGTTCGCCGTCCCGACCGGCCGGCCTTCGGTGGCCGGCTCTGGTTCTCTCCGACACCTAACCCATTGGTGGGGAAGGGTCAAGGCACAGCGCCGATCTCGCACAGCGGCCAATTCGTCGCAGCGGCCAAGACCACTCCTGACGGGTAGGTGCCGCCGCGTGACTCAGCCCGGCAAAAGTATTTTGGCCGCCAGGCATGCCGCTGATTGTCGGGTGACGCCCCAGTTCTGTTATTCTTAATCAATGATGGAGAGCTTGGTCAGCAAAGGTTTCCAAGTCGAGTTCCACTCCCATGCCCGCGCCATTCTCGGAGTGGATTTTCCGCAGGCCATCGCCGAGCTGGAAAACGTACTGGGCACTACAACGATTCCGATTGAAGAGATCATCGCTGGCGGCGGTGGCGAAGCAAAGGGCACCCAACGGCTGCGACGAGCTCTCGCTGCAATGGGGTGGTGCAAGTCCACCTTTGTTGTGGAAAAGACAATCAATGGCGTTCGCAGGGAGAGTCAGTCGCACGAAGTCGACCACGTGAGGACATTCGACAATGGCAATAGCATTGCGCTTGAGATCGAGTGGAACAACAAAGATCCATTCTATGATCGCGATCTTGAAAATTTCAAACGGTTGCATGCCGACGGCGCAATATCGGTGGGCATAATCGTTACTCGAGGAAAGTCACTGCATGAGAACTTGCGGCGTCTAGTGAGGCGTTTTGTAGAGGAACGACAGATCCAATCGTTCGAAGACCTCAAGGAATGGGGATACGAGCCAACTACGAAGCAACGCCGTGCCATCACCAATCGGACCACACGAAAAAGGAATCCAGTCAGCTTTCAGACAGCCTTCATTGAGAAATTCGTATCGGACAAGTTTGGGGAAGCCACGACGCATTGGCGCAAACTAGAAGATCGTGTCCGACGCGGTGTTGGCAATCCCTGCCCGCTTGTATTGATCGGGCTGCCGGAGACGATCGTTACCTTCGATGAAGGAAAGCGAGCCCTGGCGGAGATAGAGGCCGCAGACACTGAATCGGGAGAAACGGATTCAGTCGAATAGACGACCGATTTCCGTTTGCGAGTTGTAAGCGTAGGTCTTCCATGTCGGCTTATAGGCTTCGTGTGCTTGGTCGCCCCATGTCTCCCATCCAGGCCGAGTTCCCCGGCCGAACAGCTCCAAGTACGGCCCCGGGGAACAGGATTCGATGATCGAGTATTGCTCGTCGGGTTTACGGCTGTGCTCGCGCTTCCGCGTTTCGATCATGTTGACCTGGCGCCGGCCCGGCGCGAGGGTGCGTGCGTTCTTGCCCTTGACGCCGAACAGCACAAGCTCGGTGACGTTGCGGAAATAGAATCCGACGCCCCGGCCGTCCGATCCGCCGTCCTTCCGTATCTTGTGCCACACGATGTTCGTCTTGTAGGCAAAGCCCCAGGACTGAAGAACGCGGATGCCCTCGGGCAGCATCGCGTTTGGCACCCAAAGATACAGATGCGCGGTGTTGCCCGTTACGTGATCCACCGGGAGCCCCGCGATCTCATCGACCGTCAGCGTCCCGTAGCGGCTCAGGCGTCGATGCTCCGGAGCCATCTTCCCGGTGCGATTGGTGAAACGCCAAGGCGGATCGGCAAGGATCGTATGAAAGCGACGATCCGCCGCGAACACCATCAAGTCCTTGATTGGATCCGGCCGTTCATTCTGCATCTTGCGGTTCCCCGGTCCCATGCCCACCCATAGGTTTGCACAATCTCAGGTTTCGCGCGTTAACGCAATCACGTTTTGTTCTCTCGGCGCGAAACTCTTGTTGATAAGCGGGTCGGCGTTCGGTGTGCCGTCATCGCCAGCCCCTTCCCTTTCCGACTGCGGCGGTTCTCCGTTATGTTCGCTCGCAAAGCCGAACTCCAGTGGTGGGGGAGACAGCCCGTGACCGTGACCGGACAGGACAGCATGAAGACGCGCCGCACGCTGAAAGTGGGCGCCGACAGCTACGACTATTTCAGCCTGGAGGCCGCCTCGAAGGCGAGCCTGGGCGACCTGTCCCGCCTCCCCTACTCGCTCAAGGTTCTCTTGGAGAATCTGCTGCGCTACGAGGACGGGCGCACGGTCAAGGTCGAGGACGTGCAGGCGGTCGCCCAGTGGCTGAAGGAGCGCCGCTCGACGCGCGAGATCGCCTACCGCCCCGCGCGGGTGCTGATGCAGGACTTCACCGGCGTGCCGGCGGTGGTCGACCTGGCCGCCATGCGCGACGCGATGACGGCGATGGGCGGCGACCCGAAGAAGATCAACCCGCTGTCGCCGGTCGACCTGGTGATCGATCATTCGGTGATGGTCGACCAGTACGGCGGACCGGGCGCGTTCGAGAAGAACGTCAAGCTGGAGTTCGAACGCAACAACGAGCGCTACGAGTTCCTGCGCTGGGGCCAGGAGGCCTTCGCCAACTTCCGCGTCGTGCCGCCGGGCACCGGCATCTGCCACCAGGTCAACCTGGAATACCTCGCCCAGGTCGTCTGGACCGCCAAGGACGCCAACCGCACCGTCGCCTATCCCGACACGCTGGTCGGCACCGACAGCCACACCACCATGGTCAACGGCCTGGGCGTGCTGGGCTGGGGCGTCGGCGGCATCGAAGCCGAGGCGGCCATGCTGGGCCAG
>CAZLBB010000173.1:0-10644 GCA_964557415.1 uncultured Rhodospirillaceae bacterium | reverse complement strand
GCGCCAACTACTTCATCAACGCCGGATATTCCACGTAATCGGGAACCGCTCTAGTGCGCCGGCTTTTGCTTGGGCGCGGCGGATGGGAAGCCTTCTTCCGGCTTGAGGACCGGGAAGGCGCCGCTCCAAGCGGGATCGGCGCAGCCGGCGTCGATCAGGCTGACCGACTTCATCTGGCCGCGATGGGCCGGCGCGCGGGTTTCGGCGATGCGCTGCAGCTCCGGCGGCTTCACCTGGCCCTTCCAGCCCTTGGCGAACGCGTCGCACTCGGCCGGGCTCGCGAACTGCCGGCCGTCGAGCGGCTGCTGCACGATCACGCGCTGATCGGCCGTCGTGACGATCATCAGGACCAAGATGAGTTTCCACATGGCGTCCCCCCGGTCCGTGATCCTACAGCAACCGCGTGCCGGCTCCTATCCCTTGAGATGCGCGAACTGCGTGGCCGGCACCGGCGCCTGCTGGCCGCCGGGCGGTGTCCAGAACAGCTGCAGGGCCGAGGTGCCCTTCTTCTGGAAATAGTCGACCGCGAGCTCGTACCAGCCCGGCTGCTCGACGACGAAGGCGATCGGGTCCGACATCTGGTCGCCGTGGATGCCGTCGTCCTCGTGCACCTTGAGGCCCGCGATCGTCACCAGAACGCCGTCGTTGGAGTTGACGTGCAGCGTGTAGGTGCCGGCGGTGTCGAACTTGATGAGGCCCCTGATGTGGGCGCCGACGCCCATCGGCCGGTCGGCGGTCAGGACGTTGCCGTCGTTCGTCTTGTGGTCGAGCATCGCGATCGGCGTGCCGGGCTTGCCCTTGCCGAGCTTGCCGATCTCGCGCAGCTTCTGGAACATGTTGAAGTAGTAGGTGACCGCCAGCCCGGGCGCGGTCTTGTCGGCGGCGGGCTGCGGCGAGACGGGCTTGGCGCCCTTGATGGTGATCCCTTCGGCCGAAGCCGTGCCGGCTGCAGCAAGGGCGATCGCAAGAGCCGCGGCAGCCGCCGCGATGGTGCGCCGTAAAGTCATGACGGATGAAATTCCCTTGATTGTTCCAGGTGCCGCCCCGCTCTCCCCCATTGGCGAAGTCGGTTCGCGGATGCTCCTACCCTCGCTCGAACCGAGCGTCAAGCCGCCCGCTGCTCGCGTTCTCGTGAATTGACCGCGGCAAAGCGGGTCAAGAGGCGCGGCGGAAAAACCGGGGATTCGTGAGGGTCTGGATCGACACCGTCATCTTGTCGCGCGGCTGCGTTTCCTTGTACAGGCGCGCATGCGCCGGTTCGGCGGCAATCTGGAACACTTTTTCCACCGTCCAGACGACGTTCGGCAGCTCCCTTTTCACGAAGCGGCTGCCAAGTTCGATCGATTGCATCCGTGGCATCAGTTGTTTGAGGTCGTCCGATCGCCCGCCCGGCAGCCGTGCTGCCGACAGCATGACGACGACGATTCCTTCTAACACCAGCCGCGCGGCGACGGCAAGCAATTCGCGCCGGCCGTCGCGCGCACCGTGCTATGCATGGACGCAATGGCTGCCGCAACCGACCGCGTGGCCTCGAGCCTGAGCCCCGCTCGCCTGAGCATCGTGATTCCCACGCTCGATGCCGCTCCGACTCTGAGAGCTACCTTGGAAGTTCTCCAGAGCGCCCGCCATTCGACACGCGAACAGCGGGCCGAACTCGTCGTCGCCGACGGCGGCTCGCGCGACGATACGACCGCGATCGCGGCCTCGGCCGGCGCGCGCGTGATCGCCGTGCCGCGCGGACGCGGCCCGCAGTTCGCCGCCGGCGCCGTCATCGCCACGGGCGAATGGCTGCTGTTCCTGCACGCGGACACGCGCCTGGCCGATGGATGGGACCGCGCGGTCGCCGACTTCACGGGCGATCCGCGCAACCGCGCGCGCGCGGCAGCCTTCCGTTTCGCGCTCGACGACCCGAGCCCGGCCGCGCGCCGGATCGAGCGCCTCGTCGCCTGGCGCTGCCGCGCGCTCGGCCTGCCCTACGGCGACCAGGGCCTCTTGATCGCGCGCGCCTTCTACGATCGCGTCGGCGGCTACCGCCCGCTGCCGATCATGGAGGATGTCGACCTGGTGCGGCGCATCGGCCGGCGCAACATCGACCTGCTGCCGGTCGCCGCCGTGACCTCGGCGGAGCGGTGGCGCCGCGACGGCTGGCTCGCGCGGTCCGCGCGCAACCTGCTCTGCCTCACGCTCTATTTCCTTGGCGTGCCGCCGCGCGCGATCGCGGTGCTGTATCGATGAGGCGGCACCTCGCGGTCTTCCTGAAGGCGCCGCGCCTGGGCCAGGTTAAGACGCGGCTCGCCGCCGGCATCGGCGCGCTGGCCGCGCTGCGCTTCCACCGCGCCACCGCCGCGACGCTGATTCGCCGCGTCGCGCGCGACAAGCGCTGGCGGACGACACTGTGGCTGAGCCCGCGCGACGGGCGCGGCCAGCGCGACGTGCCGTACCCGGCGCTGCCGCGCTTCGGTCAGGGACAGGGCGACCTCGGCCGGCGCATGGCGCGCGTGTTCCGGCTGCTGCCACCCGGCCCGGTCGTGCTGGTCGGCACCGATGTGCCCGCGCTCGGTCCCGCAGAGATCGCCGCCGCGTTCGACCGGCTGCGCGCGCACGATGCCGTGTTCGGTCCGGCGCGCGACGGCGGCTACTGGCTGGTCGGCCTCACGGGGAAACTGCGGCGGCGCCCGCCCTTCGACTTCGTGCGCTGGTCGACGCCCCACGCGCTGGCCGACACGACCGCACGGCTCGGCCGCGCACGCTGGACCTTGCTCGATCCGCTCGACGACATCGACACGCCGGCGGACTACCGGCGCCATCGCGCGCAATCAAAATCGCGTTAAGCGGGCAGGAACGCGCCGAGCCCGCTTGTGCCGGCAGGCGCGGCCATGCACAGTGGCGCGTATGACTGCCGCCGCGACCGCGCTTCCCGCCGCCGTGCCTCGGGCCAGGCCCCTCGCCCCCGCCAAGTTCCGCGACCCCGACGTCACCGCCAAGGGCGAGCGTCGCGCCAGCGTCGCGCTCGCGGCGCTGCGCACGCTGTGGCTCAATACCGGGACGCTGTGCAACCTCGCCTGCCGCAACTGCTACATCGAATCCTCGCCGACCAACGACCGGCTCGCCCATCTCAGCGCCGCCGAGGCGCGCGCGTTCCTCGACGAGATCGTCGCGACCGGCCTGCCGACCGACGAGATCGGCTTCACCGGCGGCGAGCCGTTCATGAATCCGGACCTGCCGGCGATGCTCGACGACGCGCTCGCGCGCGGCTTCCGCGTGCTGGTGCTGACCAACGCGATGCGGCCGATGATGAAACAGGCCGAGGCGCTGCTCGGCCTCAACGCGCGCTTCGGCGCGCGCCTGACCTTGCGCGTCTCCATCGACCACTACGCCGAGGCGCTGCACCAGGTCGAGCGCGGGCCGCGCAGCTGGGGCCCGACGATGCAGGGGCTCGACTTCCTGGTGCGGCACGGGTTCTCGGTGCGCGTCGCCGGCCGCACGGTCTGGGGCGAGGACGAGGCCGCGCTGCGTCGGGGCTACCAGCGGCTGTTCGACGCGCGCGGCGTGAAGCTCGACGCCGGGGACCCCGCGCATCTCGTGCTCTTCCCCGAGATGGACGCCGGCGCCGACGTGCCGGAGATCACCACCGCCTGCTGGGACATCCTCGGCCGCTCGCCCGACGCGATGATGTGCGCAAGCGCGCGCATGGTGGTCAAGCGCAAGGATGCCGACCGCCCGGCCGTCGTCGCCTGCACCCTCCTGCCCTACGATCCGCAGTTCGAGCTGGGCGCCACGCTGGCCGAGGCCGCCGGCGCGGTGAAGCTCAACCACCCGCACTGCGCCAAGTTCTGCGTGCTCGGCGGCGCCTCCTGCTCGGCCGGATGACTTGCCGCACGAACGGGCCCGGCTATCCGCCGACCTCCGCCGTCTCGGCCTGAAGCCCGGCGACACCGTCATGCTGCACGCCTCGGTGCGCCGGGTCGGCCCGGCGCACGGTGGCCCGGACGAGATCCATCTTGCCGTCATGGAGGCGATCGCTCCCGGCGGCACGGCCATGATGGTCGTCGGCTGCCCCGACGGCTACGACGATGTCGGCCGCGGCATCCTGACCGAGGCGCAGGAGGCCGAGCTGCTGGCGCATCTGCCCGCGTTCGATCCCGCGACGGCACGCGCCCAACGCGCGCTCGGCGCATTGGCCGAGTTCTTCCGCTCCTGGCCCGGCACGGTATGCAGCCATCATGCCGGCGCGCGCATGGCGGCGCGCGGGGCGCGCGCGCGCTGGCTCGTCGCCGACCAGCCGTGGGACTTCGCGTTCGGGCGCGGCTCGCCGCTCGACAAGCTGTGCGCGGCGGGCGGCAAGCTGCTGCTGCTCGGCTCGGACCACGACGAGGTGACGCTGATGCACTATGTCGAGCACGTCGCCGACTTCCCGGGCAAGCGCGTCGTGCGCTACCGGGTGCCGATGCCGGTCGGCGGCAAGCGCACCTGGGTGCCGTGCCTGGAATACGATTCGGGCGCCGCCGGCGTCCATCCGGCCTGGCCCGACCGCTTCTTCGCGCTGATCGTCGACGACTTCATCGCGGGCAACGCCGGCACGGCCGCATGCAGCCTGGGTAAGGTCGGCAGCGCCGACAGCGTGCTGATGGATGCGGCGGCGCTCGCCGCGCATGCCACGCCGATCATGCTGCGGCAGGCCGGCTGCCGGAACTAGAATGGCGCCCCCGGCGGTCGAGGGAACACGGCGCCATGGACGAGCACTTCTACCGCATGATCGACCGCTTCGACGCGGCGCCGACCCGCGCGGGCGAGAAGCGGATCGAGAAGGAGATCTGGGCCGCCTACGGCCGGCGCTGCGCCGTGTTCGTGCTCGACCTCAGCGGCTTCTCGCGGATCAGCCGGCGCCATGGCGTCGTGCATTATCTGACGATGATCCGCCGCATGACCCGGGCCGGCCGCCACGCGCTCCGGGCCTGGCGCGGCGAGCTGGTGAAGTTCGAGGCCGACAACATGTTCGCCGTGTTCGGTTCGGTCGATGACGCCTGCGACTGCGCCGTCGCGCTCAACAGCGCCTTCCGCGGCATGAACCTGGTCGAGGAGCAGGTCGAGAAGCATATCGGCGCCTGCATCGGCATCGACACGGGCCGCATCCTGGTGATTCCCGGGGCCGATTTCTTCGGCGACGCCGTCAACAACGCCTGCCGCCTGGGCGAGGACCTGGCGCGCCGCGGCGAGATCCTGCTGACGCCTGCGGCCTTCCGCGCGCTCGAGGACAGGCAGCGCTGGCGCTTCCACGAGCGCCGCTACCGGCGCGCCGGCAGCACGATCTCGGCGTACAAGCTGCTGTATCGACGGGCGGGCGCTTAGGCGGCGATCACGTGCAACCGGCCCGGCCGGCGTGACGCAGCCGGTTTGCGCCGGATCACGATATCAACGTCGCGATCGAGCGCGGTCAGCAGCCGCAGAAGCCGTTCGAGCGAATACTCCCGGAAGTGGCCCCGCACCAGCCGGGAGACATCGGGCTGCGAGATGCCAAGCAGTCTGGCCGCCTGAGCCTGTGTGAGCTTGCGCGCGACCACGATGTCATCGATACGGCTGACGAGTTGGGCCTTCAGCACGTGCTCTTCGGCATCGCGCCGCCCCAGGTCGGCAAAGACATTGCCGCTTCCACGCTCGACTCGGACCGCTTTCCTGACCCTAGCCATCTGCCGCCTCCGTTCCATAAGTCGTCGTGTAGTGCAATTCGGCCGCCTTCAGCCGTTCTTTCACGAGATCGATCTCCGTCTTCGGTGTGGCAATTCCCTTCTTCGGTTTCTTCTGAAAGGCATGCAACACATAGACCGCCCTCGCGAACCTGACCGCATAGACAGCCCGATATGCGCCGCTGTCATGGTTCGCGATCGACTCGAGGACGCCGCTTCCCATCCCCTTCGGCATCTTTGCGCAGGATGCGTCTTGCCCTCCTGCGCCACGTAAAGCGCGTAGCCCATGGCGTCCTGCACGGGGTCGGGAAACTTCCGAAGGTCCCGTCTGCTGGACGCCACCCACTCCAGCGGCTTGAGTCGTCTCGGCTCCATGACGACTATGGGGATTCGACCATATCACTGCAAGCGTCAATGACCGCAAAGCCGGCCATCACCCGCCGTCGTTCAAATGGCAGGCCGACCAGCGGCCGGGGGCGATCTCCTTCAGCGCCGGCACCTCGGCGCGGCAGCGGGCGGAGGCGTGCGGGCAGCGCGGGTGGAAGTGGCAGCCGGGCGGCGGGGTGAGCGGCGACGGAATCTCGCCCTTGACCGGGGCGAAGTCGCGCTTGCGCACGTCGAGGCGCGGCACCTCGGCGAGCAGCGCCCTGGTATAGGGATGGTTCGGCGACCGGAACAGCTCCTCGGTCGGCGCGATCTCCACGAAGCGGCCGAGATACATGATGATCACGCGGTCGCTCAGGTGCTCGACCACGCCGAGGTCGTGGCTGATGAACAGGTAGGTGAGCCCGAGGTCGCGCCGCAGGTCCATGAACAGGTTGAGCACCTGGGCCTGGATCGACACGTCGAGCGCGGCGACCGCCTCGTCGCAGACCAGGAACTCGGGCTTGACCGCGAGCGCGCGGGCGATGCCGATGCGCGCGCGCTGCCCGCCCGAGAACTGGTGCGGATAGCGGCGCCGGAAGGCGGCGTCGAGCCCGACCCGCTCGAGGAGCGCGCCGACATAGGCGTCGCGCTCGGCCGCCGGGACCACGCCATGCACCACCGGCGCCTCGCCGACGATGTCGCCGACGCGCAGGCGCGGGTTCAGGGACGACATCGGATCCTGGAAGATCATCTGCACCTTGAGCTCGACCGCGCGCTGCTCGGCCGCCGGCAGCACGTCGATCGCGGCGCCGCGCCAGTACCGCGCGCCGGCGGTCGGCCGGTGGATGCCGGCGACGATGCGCCCGAGCGTGGACTTGCCGCACCCGGACTCGCCGACCAGCCCCACCACCTCGCCCTCGCCGACGCCGAGGTCCACATGGTCGACCGCATGCACCGTCTCGGCCTTGAGGCCGGCGCCGAACAGGTTGGCGATCCTGGCGGCGAGGTCGAGCGGCCGCACGAACCGCTTGGTGACGTCGCGCAGCTCGAGCATCGGCGAGGGCTGCGTCACGCGGCGCGCCCGGCGTAGGGACCGATCGACTGCGGGTGAAAGCAGCGCAGCGTGCGCCCGGGCAGCGGTCGGGCTTCCGGCGGCGGCTCGGCGCAGGCCTGGTCGGCGCGCGTGCAGCGCGCGCGGAACGGGCAGCCCGGCGCCAGGTTCAGCAGCGACGGCGTCATGCCGGGAATCTGCGCCAACTTCTGGCCGCGGCGGTTGCGGCTCGGCACCGAGCCGATCAGCCCGACCGTGTAGGGATGCAGCGGCCGGTCGAGCACGTCGTCGACCGAACCCGATTCGACCACGCGCCCGGCATACATCACCGAGACCTCGTCGGCGAGGCCGGCGATCACGGACAGGTCGTGCGTGATCCAGATCAGGGCCGCGCCCGTGTCGCGGCACAGCTTCTGCACCTCGTACAGGATCTGGCCCTGGATCGTGACGTCGAGCGCCGTGGTCGGCTCGTCGGCGATCACCAGGTCGGGCCGGTTCAGCAGCGCGATGGCGATGGCGACGCGCTGTCGCATGCCGCCGGAGAACTGGTGCGGATACGCCTTCAGCCGCTCGTCCGGCGACGGGATGCCGACGCGGCCGAGCGCGTCGCGCGCACGCGCCCGCGCCGTCTCGCGGCCGACCGCCGGGTCGTGCGCCTGGACCGCCTCGATCATCTGCGTGTCGATGCGCAGGACCGGGTTGAGCGTCATCATCGGATCCTGGAAGATCATGGCGATGCGGTTGCCGCGCAGCGCTCTCAGCCGCTCTTCCGGCGCGCCGACCAGCTCCTCGCCCTTGAACAGCACGCTGCCGCCGACGACGCGGCCGGGCGGATCGACCAGGCCGATCAGCGAGAAGCCGGTCACCGACTTGCCCGAGCCGGATTCGCCGACCAGGCCGAGCACGCGGCCGGGCGAAACAGCGAAGCTGACGTCGTCGACCGCCTTCACCACCCCGACCTTGGTGAAGAAATGCGTGCGCAAGCCCTCAACGACCAGCGTCGGCTGGTTGGCGGTCATTTCTGCAGCCGCGGGTTCAGCACGTCGCGCAACTGGTCGCCGACCAGGTTGATGCAGACGATGGTGATCAGCAGCGCCACGCCGGGGAAGAAGCTGATCCAGTACTTGCCGCTCAGCATATAGGCGAAGCCGTTGGCGATCAGGAGGCCGAGCGACGGCTTGGTGATCGGCAGTCCGAGACCGAGGAAGGACAAGGTCGCCTCGAGCGCGATGGCCGAGGCGACCAGCACGGTGTTGACGACGATCAGCGGCGGCAGGCAGTTCGGCAGCAGGTGCTTGAAGACGACGCGCCGGTGGCTGAGGGCCAGGCATTGCGCCGCCTCGATGTACTCCTTGCGCCGCTCGACCAGCGCGGTGCCGCGCACCGTGCGGGCGTAGTAGGCCCATTGCACGGCGATCAGCGCCAGGATGATCTTGTCGACACCCTGGCCGAGCACCGCGAGCAGGATCAGCGCGGTCAGGATCGACGGGAAGCTGAGCTGGATGTCGACGATGCGCATGATCAGCGTGTCGACGAAGCCGCCGAAATAGGCCGCGAGCAGGCCGGCCGCCATGCCGATCATCAGCGCCGTGAACGAGGCGCCGATGCCGACCGACAGGCTGGTGCGCAGCCCGTACATGATGCCAGACAGCATGTCGCGCCCCTGCGCGTCGGTGCCGAGCCAGAAGGTCTGCCCGTCGATGCCCTCGGCCATCGGCGGCAGGCGGCTGTTCATGACGTCGAGCTGCCGCAGGTCGTACGGGTCCTGCGGCGCGATCCAGGGCGCGAAGACCGCGACCAGGGCGATCAGCACCAGCACCACGAGCGCGCCGACCGCGATGCGGCTCTCGCAGAAATCCGAGACGAAGCGCCGGAACGGCGTGGCGCCCGCGTCCTTTCCCGCCACCTCGGGTGCCGGGCCGGCTTCGGTCACCGCCGTCACGACTTTGCCTCCGCCAGGCGCACGCGCGGATCGAGCACGGAATAGAGCAGGTCGACGATCAGGTTGATGGTGATGAACATGAACACGATCACCATCAGGTAGGCGACGATCACCGGCCGGTCCAGCCGGCCGATCGAATCGATGATCAGCTTGCCCATGCCCGGCCAGGCGAAGATGGTTTCGGTCACCACCGCGAAGGCGATGGTCGACCCGAGCTCCAGCCCGAGGACGGTGACGATCGGGATCATGATGTTCTTGAACACGTGCACGCCGATGATGCGCCGGCTCGCCAGTCCTTTGGCGCGCGCGAACTTGACGTAGTCCTGCAACATCGCTTCGCGCGTGCCGGCGCGCGACAGGCGGATGGTGAGCGACAGCTTGAACAGCGCCAGGTTCAAGGCCGGCAGCATCAGGTGCCTGAGCCCGTCGAGCGTCAGGAAGCTGAACTCGACGCCGAACAACGTGCGCGTCTCGCCGCGTCCGGTCGAGGGCAGCCAGCCGAGCTGCACGGCGAAGACCATGATCAGCATCAGCCCGACCCAGAAGGTCGGCAGGCTGAAGCCCAGGATGGAGCCGGCCATGATCGACTTGCCGATGGCGGATTGCGGCTTCAAGCCCGCCACCATGCCGAGCGGTACGCCCAGCATGACGCCCATGAACGTCGCCGTCACCGCCAGCTCGAGCGTCGCCGGCATGCGCTCGAAGATCAGCTGGATGGCGGGCACGCTGAAGGCGAAGGAATGCCCGAGGTCGCCCCCGGCGGCATTCTTGAGGAACACCAGATACTGTTGCCACAACGGCAGGTGCAGGCCGAGCGAGGTCCTGACCCGCTCGATCTCGGCCTGGTCGGCCTCGGGATTGATCAGGATCTCCACCGGGTCGCCGATCGCGAACACGCCGACGAACACCAGCAGCGACATGACGAACAGCACCGCCGCGCTCTGCAGCAGGCGCCGGATCAGGTAAACCAGCATCTCCCAGCCCCGGCCTTCTCGTGCCCGGTTTTGCGCCAGACCGTAACCGAACGGCGGCGGCGATGCGAGGGAAATGGCTTGGGCCGCCGGATCCGCCCGGCCGGATTTCGGATTTCCCGTTGCTCCCGGCCGTGATCCGGTCGACAACCACCGCCATGGAGAAGCCGTTCCGGAAGGACTTGAGCCATCGCGGCTGGGACCGGGTCTACCAGCGGCAGGCGCTCCGGGCCGAACTGCTCGACGACTGGGTCGCCGCCCTCTCGGTCGGGCCGGGCGACCGCGTGCTCGAAATCGGCGCCGGGCCGGGCTTTTTCAGCCTGGCGCTCGCCGAACGCGTGGGCCCGACCGGGATGGTCTACGCGGTCGACCGCTCGGCCGAGGCTCTGGCACAGCTCGAGCGGCGCCAGCGCGAGCGCGCCATCGCGCAGATCGAGCGCATCGTGGGCGACGCAGCGACGCTCGACCCCGCTGCCGTGAAGGCCCGCGCGGCGCTGCTGACCATGGTCCTGCACCACGCCGACGACCCCGCCGGCATCCTCGCGAACGTCGCCCGGCTGCTGCCGCCCGGCGGCCTCGCGGTGATCGGCGAGTTCCATCCGGACGGCCCGTGCGCGGTGGGACCGTCGC
>CAZLBB010000172.1:0-10680 GCA_964557415.1 uncultured Rhodospirillaceae bacterium | reverse complement strand
GGCGGCCCTGACCGGCCCGATGGAAAAATCCGCCAGCAGCGTCAACGCGCTGCCGGCCAGCAGGGCGTACAGCCAGCGGCCGCGCGGGCGCTGCGGCCGAAGGGCGTGCTGCGGTTGCGGCGCGTCGCCGGCGCGATGCTGCACGTGAATACCCGACCCTTTCCCCACGCGAATCCGCTCGACAGGATCGCGAATCAGCCCCATGTGGAAAACTAAGGCGGGCGGCCAAGCCCGTCAATATTTATTGTGGATAAAGGGGCTTGGCCCAATATCTCGGTGCTACCGCTATACCTTGCGGGTTCCGGATGAAGTGAGTCTAGGCGCGAGTCGCGTGCGCGCGCCGGCGCCGCGCCGGGCCGGGCGGCGCGTCGATTCCGCCGCGGCGCCGCCGCGCAGAAAAAGGGCCCGGTCGCGAGCGGCGGCCGGGCCCGATCGGGTGGATGTGGTGCCGGTCAGTACTTGTCGTGCAGGACCTGCGGCATGCCGAGCGCGCCGAGGCTCGACGGCCCGCGCGTGATCGGCTTCGAGATCTCGGCGATCGCGCGCGAGCGGCGGCGGGTGCCGTCCCAGCGGATGTCGGGAATGACCGACTCCTTGGCGAAGCGGATGCGGTCGGCGTACTTCGCCAGGTCCTTCATCGCGATCTCCATCTCGGCCTCGATGTCGTGCGTCGGCTTGTAGCCGAGGGCCAGGAGATTGCTGTGGTCGGGGTTGTAGTAGTGGTCCTCGGCTTCCTTGCGCGGGTTCTCGACGTGGCGGATCTCCGGCTTGAAGCCCATGCGGCGCGCGACCGCCTGGACCTTCTCGGCCAGCTCGTTGATCGAGTAGGTGTCCTCGAACTGGTTGAACACCCGGTACTCGCCGGCCTTGGCCGGCGGGTTCTCGATCGCCAGCGTGAAGCACTGGATCGAGTCGCGCAGCGGCAGGAAGCCGCGCTTCTGCCCGCCCTTGCCGAACGGGGTCAGCGGCATGCCGATCACGGCCTGGGCGCAGAAGCGGTTGATCGCCGTGCCGAACGACTGGTCGAAGTCGAAGCGGGTCAGCAGGCGCTCGTCCTCGCCCATGGCGTCGACGCGCGTGCCGAACACCACGCCCTGCATGATGTCGGTCGAGCGCAGGCCCCACACGCGGCAGGCGAAGCGCACGTTGTTGCTGTCGTGCACCTTGGTCAGGTGGTACATGCTCGGCGGCTGGCACGGGAACGGCAGGCGTTCCTTGCGGCCGCGGAACTCGATCTCGAAGAAGCCTTCGGGGATGTCGATGTTGGGCGTGCCGTACTCGCCCATGGTCCCCAGCTTCACCAGATGCGCGGTCGGGCAGTAGTCGCGCATCGCGTAGAGGATGTGCAGCGTGCCCGTCAGGTTGTTGTGGTGCGTGAACACGGCATGATGCACGTCGATCATGCTGTAGGGCGCCGACGGCATCTCGGCCAGGTGCACCACGGCGTCGGGCTGGAAATCGACGAAGGCCTGCACGACCGAGTCGTAGTCGCACAGGTTGCCCTCGTAGAACTTCAGCTCCTTGCCGAAACTCTCGCGGAATGCGTTCAACCGCTCCGGCATCGAGCGGATCGGCGTCGCCGACTGCGAGCCGACCTCGGCCACCCAGGACCGCCGCATGAAGCAGTCCATGCCGGCGACCTCGTGACCGCGCTCAATCAAATGGATGGCCAGCGGCCATCCCAGATACCCGTCGACACCGGCGATGAATACACGCATAGGCCCACCTCACCTACATGGTCCGGTTCCCGGGCGGCTTCATACCGCGCGCTGGATGAAGATCAGCTTAACGCGAAAACTTAGCAAATAGTAGAATAATTTTCGGTCGAATCACCCATAACTTCAACCGCGCCTCCTTTGCCCATGTGACATCAATGGGTTAAGCCGATGCATTCAACATGTTGTGGGCAATTATCACAAGAATCATAAATATTGAAACACAAAACTTAGCTGATTCGTAAGCTTGCGCCACTAAGGCTTTGAATGTACGGTCGCGCGGGGGTCGCAGGCAGGTGACCAATGTTCGGGTTCCTTGAGTACTTCTTCGGCTTCCTCAACCCTTTGACGATTTTCGGCGTCGGCGAGGCCCTGCCGACGGTCCTGTTCTCGCTGAACTACTGGGTCTGGCTGGTGCTGATCATCGGCCTCCTGCGCATCCAGCTGCCGCCGGTCGTGGTGTGGGTGATGTCGGTCTACCGGCCGCAGATCTTCCTGCCCGACCCGTTCTTCCCGCAGGCGCGCTTCGCCCCGCTCGTCAGCGTCGTGATCGCGGCGCGCAACGAGGCCGAGCGTATCGCCGACACGATCCAGTCGGTGCTGCAGTGCGGCTATCCCAACCTCGAGATCATCGTGGTCGACGACGGCTCGGCCGACGCGACGGTGGTGACGGCGCGCCGGTTCGAGCGCACAAGGCGCGTGCGCGTGCTGCCGCTGGGCCAGCATGCCGGCAAGCCGACCGCGCTCAACCGCGGCCTGGAGGCCTGCCGCGGCGAGTTCGTGCTGATCCTGGACGCCGACACGCAGTTGCAGGCGGGCTCGATCCCCTACCTGCTCGGGCCGCTGATGAACCCGCGCTGCGCCGCCGTGACCGGCGTGGTGCGCGTGAGAAACGCGAACGAGACGATCATCACCGGCTTCCAGGAATGCGAATACGCGGCCTCGGTGTCGGTGCCGCGCTCCTGGCGCTCCAGCCTCGGCGTGCTGTCGATCATCCCCGGCGGCTTCGGCATGTTCAAGACCGCCGCGGTGCGCAAGATCGGCGGCTTCGACTCGGGGCTGGGTGACGACACCGACATCACGCTGCGCCTGCGCAAGGCGGGATGGACGCTCGCCTTCACGACCGGCGCGGTGGTGTGGGCCGCGGTGCCGCGCAACTGGCGCGCGCTGATCTCGCAGCGCCGCCGCTGGGAGCGCAACATGGTCAAGATCCGCCTGCGCAAGCAGGGCGACCTGATCCTTCCCTGGCGCTACGGCTGGCGCAACGCGCTGGTCGGCATCGACACGATCATGGTGCGCGTCATCATGCCGTGGCTCTACTTCACGGCCGCCATCTACCTGTTCGCCACGCAGCCGTTCTCGGCGCCGGCGCTGATCACCGGCTTCTACTGGCTGTCGATCTTCTTCACCCTGATCAAGCTCCTGATCGCCTACGACATCACCTCCTCGCCGCAGCCCGCGCGCTTCATCCTCGTGCCGCTGCTGCCGGTCATGCGCCTGGTCCTGCGCGTGGTCGTGTTCCACGCCCAGGTCAGCGAGATGTTCCGCATCGGCATCAAGCACCCCTACGTGCCCGAGCGCGTCTGGCAGCAGGTGCCGCACTGGTGACTGCCTTTCCTCCGGTCCCCCGTCCCCTTGCGGGAGGGGGGACCGAAGAAGAGGCTCACGCGCTGGTCAGCACGCCCTTCCACGGCGCGTAGTCGCCCTTGTCGGGCAGGTAGCGGAAGCGGACGCCGTTGCGGCGGAGCTGGTTGCGCAGCGTCTCGGTGAACCGGCTGGCGCGGCCCTCGATGCGGCGCGCGCTGACGTGGAACACCGTGTCGGTGTCGACGCGGTAGCTGTCGTCGTCGACCGCCTCGAAGCGGTGCTCGGATCCGTCGATCGACGCGTGGATCGCCCGGGCCTGGGCGAAGATCTCGGCGAACAGCTCGCGCTTCTGCGGCCCGGTCAGCACGCGCGGATAGTGGCCGAGCTTCAGCGGCACGGCCGGGTTGCCGCCGGCGAGGCAGCCGGCGGGCAGGTCCTTGTTCACCAGGCTGCGCGAGGCGACGACGACGTTGTCGCCGATCGTGACGCCCGGGTTGACCCAGGCGTTCGGCAGCCAGACGCAGTCGCCGATGGTCACGTCGGCCCATTGCACCGGGAAGCCTTCCCAGGCCGAGGTGTAGGCGCCGTGCGTGAACACCTTGGTCTCGACGCCGCAGCCGAACTCGTGGCCGATGGTGAGCCGCCGCGCGAGGTTGAGGTGGCTGAACATGCCCATGTGCAGGAAGTCGCCCGCCGTCATGCGCGAGCCGGGGTCGTGGCTCGAGCCGCCGCCGATCGAGGCGAAGCGGTTGACGAAGGCCTCGGCGCCGATCTCGACCGTGGTGCCCTCGATCACCGCGTGCTCGCGCACGACGGCGCGGTCGCCGATGAAGCCGTGCTTGACGTCGATGCGGGCGGTCGGATGGATCTGGCAGTCGCGGCCGATCTGGAACATGGGGCGGGCCGTTCCTTGTGCCGCGCTCACTCCAGGACGAGGCGGTAGACCTCGAACGCCTCGGCGAGGCCGTGGAAGCCCGCGTCCATGCCGCGCACGCGGGCCAGCGCGTCGAGCATCCTCTCCTCGAAGTAGTAGCGCGTGGTGAACTCGCTGTAGCTGTTGACCGCCTCGGCCTTGGCCTTGATGTCGGCCTCGTCGACCTTGACGAAGGTGCCGGGGTTCATCAGCCGGTTATGCTTCGGCGTCTCGTAGCCGAAGATCGCGGCGCGGCCGCGCTGCACGCGGACGACCTCCTCGGTCACCGCCTGGTGGTCCTGCATGGTCTCGTGCGCCGCCGGCGCGAAGATCACGTCCGGGTCGAACTCCTTGACCGCGTGCGCGACGACGCGGCGGATCTGGTCGCGCGCCTCCTCGGTGCCGAAGAAGCGCACCGGCAGGCGCTGCACGCCGAGGCCGAGCTGGTCGATGAACTTCACGTTGGCGGCGGGGATGCCGAGCCTTGCGGCGGCGGCGAGCTGGTCGCGGTCGTTGTGCTTCTCGCCGCGCGTCCGGCTGCGGTCGCTGAAGACGATCAGCCGCGTCTCGATCGACGAGCGGTAGCGGTGCAGCGTGGCGCCGACGCCGAACTCGGTGTCGTCCGGGTGGGGCGACAGGCAGAGGACGCGGCGCATGTTGACGATCACGGTCTCATCCTTCGGCGCGCTCGGGCGGTCACGGCGCCGCGCGGCGCCGCTCGGGTCGGCCCAGGATGGACGGCTCCGGCCCCGGCAGGCAAGGGACGATCAGACCTGGCGCGAGGCGTTGTCGAGCGCGGCGTCGACGTGGTCGGCGTCGGCGAAGGTGACGACCGTGCCGGAAACCCGCGCGCCCGATTCCTCGCTGACGCGGCCGAGCATGCGGTCGAGCACGACGCGCGCTCCCGCCTCGGGCGTCGCCGGCAGCATGACGAGGACGACGTCGTCGTTGTAGCGGCCGAGATGGTCGACGTCGCGCAGCTTGTCGCGGATGCGCTTGACCACCGCGCGCTCGCCCTCGGCCGAGCCGCCCGCCGCGCGCGTGCGGATCACCAGCGCGCTGAATGGGATCTTGTAGCGCGCCTGGCGGCGCACCTCCTCGCGCAGCAGCGACATGGCCACCTGCCGGCGATAGAGCGGCAGGTCCGGCTCGGTCATCTGCTCGTCCTCGCGGTCGAACAGGCGCCCGCTGCGCACGGCCGCGTGGCCGAGGTTGGTCATCTCGAACTCGAACACGTCGTCGAACACCAGCTTCTCGGCCAGCGTGCGCTCGCCGCAGCTCATGCAGTGGCCTTCGACGTTCGGGTCCTCGAAGCTGGCGAAGCAGCGCCGGCAGCCGAACTGCTCGCCGACGACCTCGTGGTCGGTGCCGATGTGGCGCAGGATGCCGTCGCATTTCGGGCAGACGCGCGCGTCGCCCTCGGTGCCGAACGTGCCGACCGCGCCGACATAGCCGCAGCGATAGTGGTGCAGCATGGGCTGCGAGGCGAGGTTGGTCGAGCCGCAGCTGACGCAGACCTCGCGGATGTTGAGGTTGTGGCTGCGGCAGGCGGGGCAGCGGGTGATGCGGTCGTGGTGCTCGCGGCGCAGGTAGTCGCGGTCGGCGAGGTAGGAAAGGTCGCTGTCGAACAGCTCGCGCGTCGCGCGGTCGAGACCGGGCCAGTAGACGTAGCCGATGTGATCCGCGGGCGCCCATTTCGGCGTGAGCTTGCCGCCATCGCCGGCGATGCGCTTCAGCATGCCGAAGCGACGCTCGTCGTCCGGCAGATTGCGAAGCAAGTTCAACAGCTTGGCGATTTCCGTGTCGTCTTTCACCGGCGCGTTCGTCCCCTCTCCGATGCTCCGAGACATCGCCATTAACTCATTCCATTTACAATATTATGTGAGCGCATGCAAGGAAAGCCCTAGATTTAGCGTTGGTTTCGCACCTATGCCTGCGCCAGGGCACGCAGCGTCGCGTATTGGTGGATGGCGATCCCGGCGATGGAAGCGCCGGCCGGGCCCGCCCGCAGCCGGTCGAGGAGCTGGGCGACGTCGCCTTGGAACCGCTCCATGCCGAGGCCGTGATAGCTCGACCCCGGCGCGTCGTTGGCCTGCGTGGTCAGGCCGACCCAGCAGGGAACCGGCCGCCGTTCCAGGGCGGCGAGCGCCTCGGCGGCGAAGGCGAGCACCTGGTCCGGCCGGTTGCGGTAGGCCATCAGCAGCACCTCGTCGAGGCGCTCGAGGCAGGAATCGAGAAAGCTCGCCGCATCGCGGTCGGGATCGGGGTTGCGCGCGTACCACGGCGGCAGGGCGGCGGACAGACGCAGGCCGCGCCGCGCGCAGGCGGCGCGCGCGTCGGCGAACAGCGCCAGCGTGCCGCGGATCAGCCCGGCCCGCTCGCCGCGCTTCCATTGCGGCAGGACGTGCGGCTCCACGTCCAGCAGCAGCGCCGCGAAGCGGAACAGCGTGTCGTGCAGGTGCAGCAGCTCCGCGAGGGCCGGCGGCAGCGGGTCGCCGGCGCGCCGCCCGCGCGCCCACGCTCCCTCGCCGATCAGGCAGCGCACCGCGAGGCCGGACTCCGCCAGCGGGCGGAACGCGAGGCGGCCAGCCGCGGGATCGGCCAGCAATCGGCGCCGCTCCGCGGGCGCGATGGCGATCGCCACCGTGCCGATGCCGAGGTCGCGGCACAGGGCGACGACCGCGGGCCAGTCGCGCGCCGGCGTGCGGAAGACCTGCAGATGCTTGGGAACGGCGCGGAAGCGGTCGATCGCGGCACGGCCGGCGGCCGGCATCATCGCGACGGCGGCGAGGCCCGCGACGCCGCCGAGGAAGTGGCGACGTCCCGGCACGGACGGAGAAGGCGGTGCGCGTCCAGCCGTCAGCGGCCGGAGCGGCGCTGGAAGGCGCGCAGCTGCTCCTCCGGCGGGCGCGGCGCGCCGGAGCGGCGCATCTTCATGCCGAAGTAGATGACGAGCAGCGCGACGGGGATGAGCGGCACCATCCAGGGCCGGTGCTTGAACACCTGCCCCAGCAGGCTGAACACTACCCCGAAGGATTCCACGACCCGCAGATAGAGGTCGGCCATATCGGTCAACATCATGTTCTCCCGTCGCCGCACGGCCCAAGGCCGAGGAGATCATCGGCGACTGCGTGGCGGGATCGCCGATCCCGCGGCTACGTGCCTCTGCGCGACTCATACTCCAAGGTCGCCGGAGGGTAAAGCCGCCATGGTGAACGCATGGTTAACGCCGCGCGGCCCGCGGGGCCGGCTCCGCGCGCGTCAGCCCTTGGCGGCGCCGCCCACCTCGGGCGCGAGGCCCGCCGCCTGGATGGCGTGGACGCAGATCGCCTCGTCCACATCGCCGGCGGCGCCGCTGATGCCCATGGCGCCGATCGCGTTGCCGGCGCCGTCGCGGATCACCACGCCGCCGAGCGCGTGCATCAAGCGCCCGCCCGCGGCGCCGCTGATCGCGGTGAAGAACAGCTCGTGGCCGGCCGTGCGGTCGCGCAGGGTGCGGAGCGGCATGCCCATGGCGAAACAGGTCCAGGCCTTGTTCATGGCGATCTGCGCGCGGATGAAGCCGGCGCCGTCCTCGCGCGCCACGGCGACGACGTGCCCGCCCGAATCGAGCACCGCATAGGCCAGCGGCACCTCGTCGAGCTCGCGCCGGCGGCGCCGTGCGGCGGCGATCATGGTTTCGGCCTGGTCGAGGGTCAGCGCGGTCATGGCGACTCCTTATATGTCACGGCGGGAGGCACTTGCGGGCAGCCGCCGCGCGGGTCGATAACATCTTCTATCGGCCGGCCGCGCGGTTGCCTAGCGGCGCCCGGGCCGGCGGCTTGACCGGCCGGGGCCGAAACGGCAGCTTGCGGCGCAATTCGCGCGGGCCGGGATGTGCCCGCGGCGCGGACGCCAGGGGGATGCTCGCTACCTGTTCCTTGTCCGACCTGTCGCAGGTCCTCGAAGCCATCGGCGCACCCGCCTTCGCGCTGGACGTGGCCTCGGGCGCGCCGCGGTTCCTCGGCGCCAACCAGCGCTATCTGCATCTCCTGGGGCTCGAGGGCGAGAGCCTGGCCGGCAAGCGCCCGGCCGAGGCCCTGCCGGACGAGATGGCGGCGCGGCTGGAGGGAGCGGCGCGCCGCGCCGTCGAGACGTCGGACGCGGTCGAGCTCGACGAGGAGGTGGCGCTGCCGAGCGGCAGCCGGCAGTGGCGCAGCGTCTTGAGCCCGCTGCGCGACGCGGCCGGCGCCGTGGCGCGCGTGCTCGGCACCGCCTCCGGCGCCACGCACCGGCCGGTGGCCGAGATCGGGCTGGTCGCCTCGGAGGCCAAGTTCCGCGGCATGTTCGAGACCGCGCCGATCGGCGTGGTCCTGTGCGCGGCCGACTTCTCGTTCATCGACGCCAACGACGCCTTCCTCGACATCGTGCAGCGCTCGATCGGCGACCTCGACGGCCTGACGATCTGGTCGTTCCTGCCGCCCGAGGTCTCCGCGGTCGAGGGCGAGCAGATCGCGCAGCTGCACGCGACCGGCCGCGCCGGCCCGTTCGAGACCGAATGCGTGCGCGGCGACGGCAGCCGCGTGGCGGTGCGGGTCAACGGCATCGGCGTCGGCGGGCACGACGGCGGCGAGCGCCTGGTCTGGGCCTTCATCGAGGACATCACCCAGCGCCGCCGCTCCGAGTTCCAGCTGCGCGCGTCCGAGCGGCGCCTGGCGACGGTGCTCGACACCATGGTCGACGCGCTGATCGCGATCGACCAGAACGGCCGCATCGAGACCTTCAACAAGGCGGCCGAGGCGACCTGGGGCTACGCCGCGGCCGAGGTGATCGGCCGCAACGTCGGCCTGCTGCTGCCCGAGCCGCAGCGCGACGCCTTCGCCCAGCACCTGCAGCACTACCTCAGGACCGGCGAGTCCGACCTGCTGGGCGCGCGCAGCGAGGTGCTGGGCAGGCGCAAGGACGGCGGCGTCTTCCCGCTCGAGATGGGCATCAGCGCCGTGACCTCGGAGATGCTGGGCGGGCTCGAGCGCCGCCGGGAGGCGCGCCGGTCCTTCGTCGGCGTGGCGCGCGACATCTCGGAGCGCAAGCGCGCCGAGGCCGAGCTGCTCGCCGCCAAGAGCCAGGCCGAGGCCGCCAACCGCGCCAAGAGCGAGTTCCTCGCCAACATGAGCCACGAGCTGCGCACGCCCTTGAACGCGATCATCGGCTTCTCCGAGGTGATCAAGGAGCAGATGTTCGGGCCGGTCGGCAACGGCCGCTACGTCACCTACGCGGCCGACATCCACGCCAGCGGCGCGCATCTCCTGGCGGTGATCGGCGACGTGCTCGACATGTCGCGCATCGAGACCGGCCGCTTCGAGCTCGAGGAGAGCTACTTCGACCTGCCCGAGCTGGCGCAGGGCGCGCTGGTGATGGTGAACCGCGCGGCCGAGCTCGGCGGCATCCGCCTCGACAACAAGGTGGGCACCGGCCTGCCGCGGCTCAACGCCGACAAGCGCGTGGCCAAGCAGGTGCTGATCAACCTCTTGTCCAACGCCGTCAAGTTCACGCCGCGCGGCGGCATCGTCACCCTGGACGCCGGCACCGATTCCGGCGGCGAGCTCGCCATCACCGTCAGCGACACCGGCCCCGGCATCCCGCCCGAGCGCCTGAAGGCGATCTTCGAGCCGTTCCAGAACGCCGACGCCACGCAGGCGCGCGACCAGGGCGGCAGCGGCCTCGGCCTCGCCATCAGCAAGCGCCTGATGGAGCTGCACGGCGGCGCGCTGGTGCTGAAGAGCCGCTACGGCCACGGCACCAGCGCGGCGATGCGGTTCCCGCAGCGAAGGGTGGTGGCGGGGAGGTAGGAGGCACTGGCGCGCTACGGCCCGGCCTGCGGGCTCATGAGGTAGGCTCCGCCGTCGACGGTGACGGGTGGTGACGGCAGTTCCGCCGCGCCGTCGCCGCGCTCTCGTCCTTCGGCCCTTCGACAGGCCCTGGGCTCAGGACGAGGACTCTTTGTCGACGTCGCATGCGCCGCTGCGTTCAAGCGAGCTTCATCTTGACCCGGCTTGCCCGGCCGTCGCTCGCCTTGCGACGGCCCTCCTTCGCTCCGGCGAGCGTCGGAGGCCAGCCTTCCCTCGCTCCGCGAGCGCAGGCTGGGGACGGATGGTGACGGTTGCGCCGCGGTGGCCGCTGTCTCGCCTGCGGAGCGCAGCCTCAAGCCCGCGAAGCCGCGCCTGCCGCCGTGGCGGCGCGACGGCGTGAAGCCGAGGGCGGCGATGGCCTGGGCGAAGGCCTTCTGGCTGCCGGACTCGATCCCGGCTTCTTCGGCCCAGTCCTGCCAGCGCGCGTAGAGTTCGCCGGCCGGGACCCAGGACGCGGGCGAGGCTTCGGCGTCCTGGCCGAGGAAGCGGGCGATCGCCTCGGCGGCGGCGGGGCGCCGCGCGTGCGTCGGCGGCGCCAGGCCGATGCGGCGCCAGGCGAGACCGCCGTCGATGGCCC
>CAZLBB010000171.1:0-10774 GCA_964557415.1 uncultured Rhodospirillaceae bacterium | reverse complement strand
GCGCGGCGCGTCAACAGGTGCTCGGCGCCGTAGATCTCGGGCGTCTCGCTCAGGATCGCCGTGCCGCCGTGCCGGACCAGCAGGTCCGAGGCCGCGCCGAGCGCCGGATTGGCGGTGATGCCGGAATACCCGTCCGAGCCGCCGCACTGCAGCGCCAGCGTGATGTGCTCGGCCGACACCGTCTGCCGCTTCGCGCGTGCGGCGTCGGGCAGCATCTCCCTGATCTGGGCGACGCCGCGCTCGACCGACCTGCGCGTGCCGCCCGAGTCCTGGATGGTCATGACCTGGAAATGCGGCCCCGGCTTGATGCCGTACATGTCGAGCAGGTAGGACAGCTGCGCCACCTCGCAGCCGAGCCCGACCATGACGACCGAGGCGAAGTTCGGGTGGCTGGCATAGCCCCACAGCGTGCGCTGCAGGTTCATGTAGCCCTCGCCCGAGCCGGCCATGCCGCAGCCGGTCGAGTGCACGAAGGCGGCGACGCCGTCGACGGTCGGATGGTCCTTGAGCGCGCCGGTGCGGTTGAACGCCTCGGCGATGTAGCGCGCCACCGTCGCCGAGCAGTTCACCGAGGTGAGCACGCCGATGTAGTTGCGCGTGCCGACGCGCCCGTTCGGCCGCACGAAGCCCTCGAACGTGGCGCGCGCGTCCCCGGTGAAGTACTGGGTCGGGCGCGCGTCGCTGCCGACGGCATAGTCGCGCGCGAATTCCTGGAAGGCGACGTTGTGCACGTGGACATGGTCGCCCGGCCGGATCGCCTCCTTGGCGAAGCCGATGATCTGGTTGAACTTGCGCACCGGCTGGCCGGCCGCGATCACGGCGGTCGCGACCTTGTGGCCGGCGGGGATGCGCCGGCGGCATGTCACCCGCTCCCCCGGCAGCTCGACGCCGTCCATAAGGTCCGCCCGCGCCACGACCACGTTGTCGGCAGGGTTCAGGCGGATGGTGAGCGGCGACGCGGTCGACATGGCGCTTCCGGGCTCCGGCGGAACGATGGCGGGGATAGGCGCCAATCTACGCCGTCCGGGCGATCGAGGCAACGCGCGCCGCCTTCTCGCCTTCGGCCTCGAACCGGGTCTTTCCGCAACGGCATCCGCCCTGATGCGCCATGTCGCCTTCGTCGTTTGCGCCGCCCGGCGGCGGCGAGTACAGATAGCGCCCCCAAAAGGGGCGTTGCGAGGGAGTTTCCAGTCCATGGCCAACCGGCTGCAAGGCAAGACCGCGTTCGTCACCGCGGCGGCGCAGGGGATCGGACGCGCGGCGGCGCTGGCGTTCGCCGCCGAAGGCGCGCGCGTGGTCGCCACCGACATCAACGAGGCGAAGCTGGCCGAGCTGGCCACGACCCAGGGCATCGCGACGCGCCGGCTCGACGTCACCGACGCCGCGGCGGTCTCGGCCGCCATCGCCGCGGCCGGCCGCATCGACGCCCTGGTCAACGTGGCGGGCTTCGTGCATCACGGCACCATCCTCGATGCCGAGGCCAAGGACTGGGCCTTCTCGTGGAACCTGAACGTCCTCGGCATGGCGAACACGATCAAGGCCGCCCTGCCCGGCATGGTCGCTGAGGGCGGCGGCGCCATCGTCAACATCGCCTCGGTCGCCTCGTCGCTGAAGGGCATCGTCAACCGCTGCGTCTACGGCACGACCAAGGCCGCCGTGATCGGCCTCACCAAGTCGGTGGCGATCGACTTCATCGGCAAGGGCATCCGCTGCAACGCCGTGTGCCCGGGCACCGTGCAGACGCCGTCGCTCGACCAGCGCATCGCCGCCTTCGCCGATCCGCTCGAGGCGCGCAAGGCGTTCGTCGCGCGCCAGCCGATGGGACGCCTCGGCACGGCCGAGGAGATCGCGGCCATGTGCGTCTATCTCGCCAGCGACGACGCCGTCTTCGTCACCGGCCAGACCATGACCATCGACGGCGGCCTGACGATCTAGCGCTGCCGCAGGTGACGGCGGCGCCCGACCTGGGCTATCGTCGATCTTTCGTCCGGGCGTCGCGTTGGGGAGGCGCGCCATGTCGGATATCCGCTCGTCGTTCGAACGCCTGATGGCGCTGTTCCGCTACCGCGGCCTCGACCCGGGCTCGCTGCTGCCCGGCCAGAGCAACACGATGGAAGCGCTGCTCGAGGCGGGCAATCGCGTCGCCGCGGACCTGGAGAACCTGGCGCGGCGCCAGGCCGAGCTGATCGAGACCTCGACGCGCGAGCTGATGGGCAGCGCCCAGGCGATGACCCAGCCCGAGCGGTTCAAGGACGCGACGCAGAGCAACCTGCGCACGCTGACGAACGCCGCCGACGCCACCATGCATCACCTGGGCGAGCTGACGGAGCTGTTGATCGAGTACAACGGCGAGATCGTGGCGGCGCTGAACCGCACCGTGATGGCGAGCATGGGCAACCTGGGCCAGATGGCCGAAGCCGGCGGGGGCCAGCCCCCGGCGCCGCCGCAGACGGAAGCCGCCGGCACGCCGACGCCGCGGAAGGCGGCGCGCAAGAAGTCCCGGCGCGCCGCCAAGGCGCCCAGGCCCGCCGCCGTCGCGACGCCCGCAAGACCCGCCGCCAAGGCGCGCAAGGCGACCCGCCGCCGCAAGGCCTGACCCCCCGCCGCGCTCGCGCTTCCCCGGCCGCGAATCCGGGACGCGACAGGGAATCCCGATGCAGTTCATCGACACCGCGCTGCCCGAGGTGAGGATCGTCGTTCCGCCGCGCTTCGCCGACCCGCGCGGCTACTTCGCCGAGACCTGGCAGCGCGCGAAGTTCCGCCTGGCCGGCATCGACGTCGATTTCGTGCAGGACAACCAGGCCTACAACCGCGCCGCGGGAACCGTGCGCGGCCTGCATTTCCAGTCGGCGCCGGCCTGGCAGGCCAAGCTCGTGCGCGTGATCCGCGGCCGGCTGTTCGCCGTGGCGGTCGACCTGCGCCGGCAAAGCCCGCGCTTCGGCCGGCACGCCGGCGCCGAGCTCACGGCCGAGCGGGGCGAGCAGATCTTCGTGCCGGTCGGCTTCGCCTTCGGCTATTGCACGCTCGAGCCCGATTGCGACGTGATCTACAAGGTCGGCGCCGACTACGCGCCCGCGCTCGACCGCGGCCTCGCCTGGGACGACCCGGCGCTGGCGATCCGATGGCCCGTCGACCCCGCCGCCGCGATCCTGTCGGACAAGGACCGCCGGCACCCGCGCCTCGCGGACCTGCCGCGCGACTGGCTGATGGACATGCCGGCCGCGTCTTCTCCGCGATGACGCCTTCGCGATGACCCCGCCGGCATGAGCGAGCCCCGCCGCATCCTGGTGACCGGCGCCGGCGGGCAGGTCGGGCGCGCGCTGCTGTCGCTGCCGCCGCCGGCCGACCTCGAGCTGATCGGCGCCGACCGCGCCGCGCTCGACATCCGCAGCTCCGACCAGGTGGTCGCGGCGCTGACCTATGCGCGGGCCGAGCTGGTGATCAACCTTGCCGCCTACACCGCGGTCGACAAGGCGGAGGACGAGCCGCTCGCGGCGATGGCGGTCAATCGCGACGGCGCCGGGCTCCTGGCCCAGGCCTGCCAGCGGCGCGGCGCGGCGCTGGTCCAGGTGTCGACCGACTATGTGTTCGACGGCGCCAGGGCCGGCGCGTGGCGGCCCGAGGACAGGACGGCGCCGCTCGGCGTCTATGGCCGCAGCAAGGCCGAAGGCGAGGAGCTGGTGCGCGACGCGCTGCCGGCGCACGTCGTCCTGCGCACGTCCTGGGTGTTCGGCGCGCATGGCGGCAACTTCGTGCGCACCATGCTCGGCCGCATCGGCAAGCAGACCGAGCTCCGTGTCGTCGACGACCAGCGCGGCTGCCCGACATCGGCCGCCGACCTGGCGCGCGCGCTCGTCGCGATCGCGCGCGCCCAGCTCGCCGATCCGCGCGCGGTCGCCGGCACCTATCACTATTGCAACGCCGGGGCGACGACGTGGTACCGCTTCGCCCAGGCGATCTTCGCGCGCGCCAGGAGCCACGGGCTCGAGCCGCCGCGCCTGGTGCCGATCCCGACCGCGGAATACCCGACCCGCGCGCGACGCCCGGCCAATTCCGAGCTCGATTGCACGTCCACGGTCGCGACCTTCGCGGTGGCGCGGCCATCCTGGCGCGACAGCCTGCCGCCGGTGGTCGACGCGATCCTCGGCCAGCGCTGAGGCGGCGCCTATCGGTCGAGCGACGCGTCCGCGAGCACGGCGCGCGCGTCCACGGCGTCGAGCGCCCGGGCGATCCGCCGCATGCCGCGGTCGCGGAAGCGCCGCGTGCCGCCGAACTCGCGGTTCAGCACCATGGTGGCGTTGTTGACGTGCAGCACGTGCCGGCCGAGCGCGGCCGCCTCGAGGAACACCAGGCGGTATCCCAGCTCCGCCAGCCTGCGATGCATCGCCTTGCCGGCCGGCAGCTCGCCCTCGGCGAAGGACAGGCCGTGGCGCCGCAGCAGGTCCGTGCGGTAGAGCGCGCAGTGGCTGCGCAGATAGAAGTAGTTCTCGCCATGGCCCTCGATCTTGCCGTGGCCCCTGCCCAGCAGCGGCAGCACGGCCAGCTGCGCGCGGCGCTCGATGCCTTTGAGCGCGCGCCGCCAGCGCGGGCGCTCCTCGACCTCGAGCTTCCAGCTGCCGACGCCGGCCACCTTGGCGTCGGCCTCGATGGGCCCGAGCAGGCAGTCGAGCCAGCCCGCGTCGCGTACCAGCGTGTCGGTATGGATCGACAGCACGTAGGGCGTCGTCGCTTGCGCGAGCCCGAGATCGAGCGCGCGCGCATGCGCCACCCACGGCTTCTCGCCCGCGGCCTTGGGCCGCTCGATCAGCGTGATCCAGCCGAGCGAGCGCAGATACGCGGTCGATTCGTCGCCCGAGTCGTTGTCGATCGCCACCACCGCGATCCGTCCCGGCGCCGTGTGCTTGCGCAAGAGGCGCAGGCACAGCCGCGTCAGCTCGGGCGTGCGGTAGTTCGGCAGGAGGACGGTGACGGCTGCGCCGGCCACGGCCGGGTCTCACGTCGCCCGGCGGCGCAGCAGCATGACGCCGAGCGTGAAGCTGAGCAGCCCGACGCCGAGCAGCGTCGCGCACGGCCGCACCATCTCGCGCCAGGAAAGGCCGCGCCACAGCGTGCCCTCGAGCACGAAGATGGCCCAGCGCACCGGGCTCAGCTCGCCGAGGTCCTGCATCCATTCCGGCATCAGGAAGAACGGCATCATCGCGCCGCCGAACATCGCCAGCACCAGCATGACGGCCCAGCCGGCCGAGGCGACCGCCACCTCGCCGCGCCCCGCCTGGCTCAACAGCATCATGAGACCGACGAAGCCGGCCGCGGACGCGGCGAAGGCCAGCAGCAGCGGCCCCGCCGCCCCGGGCCGGATCTTGAAGAACAGCATGCCGACGGCGAGCAGCAGCAGGAGCTCGGCCATGCAGGCGAGCCAGCACGCCAGCGCCTTGCCGGCCAGGATGTCGCCGCGCGACAGCGGCGCCGCGCGCAAGCGCAGGAACGTGCCGGCCTGGCGCTCGCGCACGATCGACAGCGCGAAGGTCGCGACGCAGCCGATCAGCCCCCAGGCCATGCCGGCGGGAAACGACAGCTCGAACGGCGTGCGCGGCCGCTCGCCCCCGCCGGCGACGGCGACGACGTCGAGCCGCGGCGCCGTGGGCACGCCGGCCGCCGCGCGCAGGCCCGGCACCAGCTCCATCGGCTGCGGCACCACGATGTTGGCGATCGCCGCCTCGGCGATCAGCCCGCGCAGGATGCCGAGCTCGGCGCGGCGCGACGGGTCGGCGCGCAGCTCGAGCGCGGCGTCCTCGAGCGGCTTGCCGGCCAGCGCCTTGTCGAGACCGGCGCGCGCCACCAGCAGCGCCACCACCTGGCCGCGCCGGACCGCCGCGTCGCCGGCGTCCGGGTCGGCGGCGTGCTGCACCTTGAGCGCCGGCGAGTCCTCCAGCGACTTCACGAAGGCGCGCGAGCCCGGGGTGCCGTCCTGGTCCAGCACCATGATCGGCAGCACCGAGACGCCCCGCAGGCCGCCGCCGAACATCACGCCGAACAGCACCGCCACCGCCACCGGGAACAGGAACACCCAGAACAGCGCCGCCTTGTCGCGCCACAGCAGCATCAGGTCCTTGGCCGCGAGCGTCAGGATCGCCGGCATCGGTCCCTCGGAATTCGCCCAGGACGTCGACGGGAGCTGCTCTGTCCCCCCTCCCCTCGCGGGAGGGGGTCAGGGGGAGGGGGCGCCCCGGTCAGAGCGCCGCCGGCCGGTATGGCGCGTGTTGTTGAGGCTACTCCTCGCGCCGTCCCGCGTATCGTGACGACCCCACCCCCGGACCCCCTCCCGCGAGTGGAGGGGGGACCGAAAAGGGCGCATGTTCCTTCCCCGCCCCGTCGACCAACGCTCCGGAGGGACGGGGGGCAGGAATTCCGGATGGTGGCGCGCGCCCGAGGCATCAGTCGCGCGGCCTCCGCCCGGTCAGCGACAGGAACACGGATTCGAGCCCGGGCGCGTCGACCCGGACCGACGTGAAGTTGGCGCCCTCGGCCGACAGCCGCGCCAGGTAGGCGAGCGGATCGTCCGACTGGAACTGCCAGGTGCGCCCCGCCACGTTGCCCGGCAGGTCGCCCATCCAGGCCGGCGGCGGGCCCGCGAACTCGACCTCGACCTGCGCCGGCCCGCCGTAGCTCGCCACCAGGTCCTCGACCGTGTCGAGCGCCAGGATGCGGCCGTCGTCGACGATCGCCACGCGGTCGCACAGCGACTCGGCCTCGGCCAGGTAGTGCGAGCTGTAGACGATGGTGCGCCCGTGCGCCTTGAGATGGCGGATGTTCTCGAGCAAGAGGTTGCGCGACTGCGGATCGACGCCCGCCATCGGCTCGTCCAGCAGCAGCACCGGCGGGTTGTGCACCAGCGCGCAGGCGAGGTTCAGCCGGCGCGCCATGCCACCGGAAAAGGTGCGCACGGGATCGCGCTTGCGCTCGCTCAGGCCGACGAAGTCGAGCGCCCAGGCCGCGTGCTGGTCGAGCTTGGCGCCGCTCAAGCCGTAGAGCCGGCCGAAGAACAGCGCGTTCTGCTCCGCCGTCAGGTCCTCGTACAGCGCCAGCACCTGCGGCGCGATGCCAAGATTGCGCCGCACCGCCTTGCGCGTGGGATCGGTCATGTTGGCGATCTCGACCTCGCCGGAATCGGGCGCCAGCAGGCCAGCGAGCAGGTGCATGGTCGTGGTCTTGCCGGCGCCGTTGGGCCCCAGCAGGCCGAACGACTCGCCGGGATCGACGTCGAACGACAGCCCGTCGACGGCGACGCGCGCGCCGAAGCTCTTGCGGAGGTTGCGGACGCGGATCATGGCGCGGCCGCGCAGACCGGGACCTTCACCCGGCGCGCTGCGGCCAGCGCGGCAGGTAGCGCCCGGTGCGGGAAGCGTAGGCCGCGTAGGAAGCGGCGAGCGGCGAGGCCGCGAACTTCGCCTCCTCGGCCAGCGCGGCGCGATGGTAGAGCCAGCCCAGGACGACGACCGTCGGGCCCAGCGGCCACTGCCCCGTCGCCAGCATGCCCGCGATCCAGCACAGCACGTAGGAGACGTAGAGCGGGTTGCGCACGTGCGCGTAGGGCCCGTCGGTCACCAGGTGCTCCGGGCGGTCGTGCGAGAAGGCGATCGACAGCGGCCGCGCGAGGTTCACCGCGATCGCCCACCAGAACAGCGCGAGCGAGAAGGCGTAGAGCGCCATGGCCGGCCAGAAGCGCCACGCCGCGTAGTCGAAGGCGAACAGCATGGCGGTGACGTGGGCGACCACGGCCAGCGTGGTGGCCGCCTTGACGAGCGCGGTGTCGCGCCGGGAGCCGCCCGGGTCGCGGAAGAACCGGAGCAGGCCCCAGAAGTAGCTGGCGAAGCAGGCCGATGCGGCCAGCAGCACGGCAAGCTGCGGCACGCTCATGCCGACGCTCTCCCAAGCGCTGCCCCCCGGTTCCGGTCACGCAAGTCGGCTGGTCACCCAAATGGGCTGGTCATCCCCTGACGATCCGGCCCCCGACGATTCACCATCGTTCCACCCGAGCGGCGGCAAATCGGCCTTCGGCCCAATCGGCCCTCAACGACGAATCGACGGCAATGTGACATGAGGCCCGCCGCGCCGGCAACCGTCCGCCGAACGCCGGCGGCGCCTCGAGTCCATGGTTTACGCTCGCTATCCACAGCTTGCCCCGCCTATTCTTGGCGCCTGCGTTCGGGCCGCCGCCAAGGGCGATCCAGCGCGCCGCGCCCGGCGGCAAGACCGGGCCGGACCTTGGGCAGAGGTTACGGGGGAATTCCAGGCATGGGTGCAGCGCGGGCAGGCACGCCGCGCGTCGTCGTGATCGGCGCCGGGCCGGGCGGCCTGGCCGCCGCGATGCTGCTGGCGCGCGCCGGTCTCGACGTGACCGTGCTCGAGGCGCAGCCGCGCGTCGGCGGGCGCACCGGCACGTTCGAGGCCCAAGCCGGCTCGGCCCAAGCCGGCTCGGGCCAGAGCCGGTCGGGCGCGTTCCGCTTCGACATCGGCCCGACCTTCTTCCTCTACCCGCGCGTCCTGTCCGAGATCTACGCCGCCTGCGGCTTCGACCTGGCGCGCGCGGCCGAGATGGTGCGGCTCGACCCGCAATACCGCCTGGTCTTCGGCCCGGACGGGCCGAACGGCGGCGGCATGCTCGACGCCACGCCCGACATCGCGGAAATGGAGCGGCAGATCGCGTCGATCAGCCCGGACGACGCCAAGGCGTTGCGCCGCTACATGCAGGACAACCGGGTGAAGATGGAGCGCTTCCGCCCGGCGCTGGAGCAGCCCTTCCTCGGCTGGGCCGACCTCTTGCGGCCGGCCATGCTCAAGCTGCTGCCGCTGCTGGCGCCGCATCGCTCGCTGATGAAGGCGACGTCCGACTATTTCAGCGACCCGCGCATCCGGATCGCGTTCACCTTCCAGGCCAAGTACCTGGGCATGTCGCCGTTCCGCTGCCCCAGCCTGTTCTCGATCCTCGCCTTCCTCGAGTACGAGCACGGCGTGTTCCACCCGATCGGCGGCTGCGGCGCGGTGTCGCAGGCGATGGCGCGCGCGGCGCAGGCGCTCGGCGCGCGCATCCACCTGGCCGAGCCGGTCGAGGCGCTTATGTTCGAGGGGCGCCGCGTGGTCGGCGCGCGCACGCGCGCGGGCGAGTACCGCGCCGACGCCGTGGTGCTGAACGCCGACTTCGCGCACGCAATGAAGCGGCTGGTGCCCGATGCGCTGCGCCGGCGCTGGCGCGACGCCAGGATCGCGCGCAAGCGCTTCTCGTGCTCGACCTTCATGCTCTATCTCGGCCTCGACGGCGCGCCCGACCACCTGCCGCATCACACCATCTACATCGCCGGCGACTACCGCCGGAACCTGGCCGAGATCGAGCGCGGGCACGTGCTGTCGGACGATCCCTCGTTCTACGTGCAGAACGCCTGCGTGACCGACCCGAGCCTGGCGCCCAAGGGCTGCAGCACTCTTTATGTCCTGGTGCCGGTGACGCACCGCCATCCCAACGTCGACTGGTCGGTCGAGACGCAGCGCTACCGCCGCATCGCGCTCGACCAGCTCGCCCGCGTCGGCTTCAAGGACGTCGAGCGCCGCATCCGCTTCGAGCGCGTCCTGACGCCGACGCACTGGGAGGACGAGATGAACGTCCATCTCGGCGCCACCTTCAACCTGTCGCACAGCTTCGACCAGATGCTACATTTCCGCCCCCGCAACCGGTTCGAGGACATCGACGGGATGTACATCGTGGGCGGCGGCACGCATCCCGGCAGCGGCCTGCCGGTGATCTACGAGGGCGCTCGCATCTCCGCGCGCCTGCTGCTCCGGGACCTCGGACGCGACGCTTCGTTCCTGGACCGGCACGTCGCGGAGCCTGCCCCGGCGACGGAGCTGCGCGCGGCCGAATGACGCCGGCTGAAGCCGTCGCCGCAGCCCGCGCCGCGCAGCCGGCCTGGGCGGCGACGCCGCTTTCCCGCCGCCTCGATTGCCTCAGGCGCCTGCGCCATCGCATCGCGGCCGATGCCGACCGGCTGGCCGCGGCGCTGGGCGAGCGGCCGGGGCGCCGCGCCGGCGACACGCTCGGCGCCGAGATCGCGCCGCTCGCGGACGCGATCCGCTTCCTCGAGCGCGAAGCGCCGGCGCTGCTGCGGCCGCGCCGCCTCGGCCGGCGCGGCCGGCCGCTGTGGCTGGGCGGCCACGAGGCGGAGATCAGGCGCGAGCCGCTCGGCGTCGTGCTGGTGATCGGGCCGTCCAACTATCCGCTCATGCTGCCGGGCATCCAGGCGCTGCAGGCGCTCGCCGCCGGCAACGCCGCGGTGGTGAAGCCCGGAAGCGGCGGCGCGGAGGCGCTCGCGCTCTTCGCCGCGCTCGCGGCCGAATGCGGCATCGACCTGCGCCTGCTGCCGGTGCTGCCCGAGGACCCCGAGGCGGCGCGGCAGGCGATCGCCGCCGGCGTCGACAAGGTGGTGCTGACCGGCGGCGCCGCGACCGGGCGCGCCGTGCTGGCGGCGCTGGCCGGCCTTCTGGTGCCGGCGACGATGGAGCTTTCGGGCAGCGACGCCGTGTTCGTGCTGCCGGGCGCCGATCTCGACCTGGCGGCGCGCGCGCTCGCCTGGGGCCTGGGCTTGAACGCCGGCGCCACCTGCATCGCGCCGCGCCGCGTGTTCGCGACGCCCGACGTCGCGGCGGCGCTGGAGGCGAAGCTGGCGCCGCTGGCCGCGCGCCTCGAGCCGGCGCCGGCGCCGCCGGCCGCCAGGGAGCGCGC
>CAZLBB010000170.1:0-10949 GCA_964557415.1 uncultured Rhodospirillaceae bacterium | reverse complement strand
GGCCGACGCCACCGCGCGCGCGCTGGCGCGCACAGCCCCGCGCAGCGCCGAGGTCCAGGTGCTCGGTCCTGCCGACGCGCCGCTCGCGCTGCTGCGCGGCCGCCATCGCCGCCGCCTGCTGCTGAAGACCCGGCGCGGCGTCGACCTGCAGGGCCTGCTGCGCGCCTGGCTGCCGCAAGTGCCGCTCGCCGGCGACGCGCGCGTTCAGGTCGATATCGATCCGTACAGCTTCATGTGAGCGCCGTCGCCGCCAGCCACCGCCGGTCCTGCGCGCGCGGCCGGCGCGCCAGTCGCCGCTCCAGGATTTCGCGCGCGTGCGCGCCTCGGCCCGCGCGCATCAGGGCGGCGATCAGCGTGTCCTCGAAGACCTCGCGCTGGGCGTGGCTGCCGGCGATGCGGGCCATGTCGCAGCTTGCGTCCTCGAGCAGGCGCGCGGCTTCGCCGAAGTCGCCGTCGGCATAGGCGCCGAGCGCGCGGCACAGCGGCGGGACGATCGCCCCCTGCGGCAGCTTGCCGTCGGCGACCAGCGCCTCCAGCTCCCCGACGCGGCGCGTCACGCCGGCGCGGTCGCCGGCCCCGGCGGCGGCCATGGCGGCGTGGAGATCGGCGAAGGCGAAGCCGGCCTTCGGGAAGACTCGCGCCGCCAGGGCGGCGACCGCGTCCCAGGGCAGCGGACGCGGGCCGGCGCCGTAGAGCCCGCAGCGCCACAGGAACGATGCGCTGTCGGCCAGCGTCGGCATCGGCGGCGACGTCGCCTGCGCCGGGTCGATCGCCTCCGCATAGCGCGCCAACGCGGCGTCGGCGCGCCCCAGGTCGAGCTCGAACAGCGCCTGGTGCCAGTTGAGATGCGTATGCAGGATCGCCGCGCGGTCGTAGGACACGAGCCAGTCCGCAAGGAACGCGAAACCGGCCTCGGCCTGGCCCAGCTCGACATAGGCGTGCGTGCGCGCATGGGCCGCGTGCGCGTTGCGCGGCTTGCGGTCGAGCGCACGGTCGATGACCTCGGCGCCGCCCTTCGGGTCGCCCGTCTCGACCAGCGACCAGCCGTGGTAGCCGTAGAACCAGCCGTCGTCGATCCAGTGCCAGGCAAGGCCTTCCAGCAGCGCGCGCTGCTCCTGGTGATGCTCCTTGCGCCCGCTGAAGGCGATGAGGCCGTAGACGCCGAGCGCCAGCGACAGCACCAGCGCGTCGCGCGGGAACGCCGCCAGGTGCGCGCGCACGGCGTCCAGCGCCTTGCCGCCCTGGCCGTGGACGGCGAGCCAGATCGCCTCGACATGGCCGCGCTCGCGCTCGGTCAGCGGCGCGGCAAGCGCCCGTGCGCGCTCGGCGGCGGCGCGCGCCTCCGCCGCCCGCGCGTAGAGCTGCAGCTGGCGCGCCAGGGCGGCATGCGCCAGGGCGAAGCCGGGATCGAGCGCGATCGCCTCGCCGAGCGCGGACTCGACCGCGGCGTTGGCCGTCAGCAGCCGCGCGACGCCGCGGTTGTAGCGGTCGAGCGCGTCGGCCGAGCCGGTCGTCACCGGCAGGAAGAAGGCGTCTTCGCGCATGGCCCGGTTCCCCCTCTGCGGCGAGGATACGCGAGCGCCGCTTGACACGCACGCGCGGCCGCCGTCTCTCCTCGCCCATGCAGCGCAAGGGCCATCGACGCAAGCAACCGCGGCCGCCGGCGAGCGGCAAGGGCAGCGAGGAAATCCGCATCAGTGGCCTGCGCGCGGTCGAGGCGCTGTTCCGTCGCGATCCCGACGCCATCCTCCGCCTCTATCTCGACCGCGCCACGGCGCCGAAGGCGGGCGCGATCTGCCATTACCTGGCCGAGCGCCACCGCCCCTACGCCGTCAAGGACGACGTCGAGCTGGCGAAGATCGCCGGCACGCTGCACCACGGCGGCATCGTCGCCGTGCGCGCCGAGCGCGCGCCCGAGGTGCCGACGGCGGCGGACGTCGATCGCTGGGCCGACCAGCGCCTGCCCGTGCTGGTCATGGACGGCGTCGGCAACCCGCACAATTTCGGCGCGATTGTGCGCAGCGCGGCGTTCCTGGGCGTCGAGACCGTCGTGCTGTCGGACCGGCCCGAGCAGGCGCTGCCGTCGCCCGCCGCCTATCGCGTGGCCGAAGGCGGGCTCGAATTCGTGCGGCTATGGCGGCCGCGGTCGCTCGCCGCCTTCTGCCGCGACCTGGCCCGGCGCTATCGCCTGGTCGGCGCGACCATGGACGGCACGCCGCTGGACTCCTTCAGGCCCTCGGACCGCCCGGTGGCGCTGGTGCTCGGCAACGAGGAGACCGGCCTGTCGCCGCCGGTCGCCAAGGCGTGCCAGGACCGCGTGGCCGTGCCCGGCCATGGCGAGCGTGTCCAATCCCTGAACGTTTCCGTTGCGGCGGGAATTTTGATACATGCGCTGCTGCGCCGCTGAGTTGGCGGGCCTGCCTCGAGGGAATCCATGGACCTGAAATCCTTCTCCGCCGACTACGGCGAGGCGCGCGAAAAATTCCTCGCCGCCGCCGCTGCTGCCGGCGCGACGCTGTCGCGCCACGACAACCCGAACCGCGGGCCGCACGGCGAGGACCTTTCCACCGACGTGGCCTGGCTCGGGCCCGAGGACGCGCCGTCGGTCGCGGTGCTGATCTCGGGCACGCACGGCGTCGAAGGCTTCTGCGGCTCGGGTGCCCAGGTGGCGTGGCTCGGGGATGACGCGGCGCGCCGTCTGCCGCGCGGCGTCGCGGCGCTGCTGGTGCATGCGATCAATCCGCACGGCTTCGCCTGGCTCCGGCGGGTGACGGAAGAGGGCGTCGACCTCAACCGCAACCACGTCGATTTCGCTCAGCCTTTGCCGCAGAACCCCGGCTACGACGAGCTGGCCGACGCCTTCGTGCCGGCGGAGATCGAGGGGCCGGTGTTCGAGGCGGCGATGGAGCGCCTCGGCGCCTATCGCCGGAAGCACGGCGACGTCGCGTATTTCACCGCCTATTCCGCCGGCCAGTACCGCCATCCCGACGGCGTGTTCTACGGCGGCACCGCCCCGACCTGGTCGCGCCGCACCACCGAGGCGATCTGCGCCCGGTTCCTGAGCGGCCGCAAGCGCGTCGCGGGCGTCGATTTCCACACCGGCCTGGGGCCGCACGGCTACGGCGAGCCGATCTGCCATCACGGAATCGACACGCCGGCCCTGATGCGCGCGCGCGCCTGGTACGGCGACAGCCTGACCGAATCGGCGCGCGGCACGACCTCGAGCCAGGCGCGCTCCGGCCTCACCCATTTCGGCTACGAGCGCGCGCTGCCCGGGGTCGCGCTCAACTTCGTCACGCTGGAATACGGAACCTATGCCCGCGAGCAGGGCGGCAAGGTCTTCCGCGAGGACCACTGGCTGCACCGCAACCTGGACAAGGTCGGCGGCTTCGACTCGCCCCGCGCCAAGGCAATCAAGGCCGCCATCCGCAAGCACTTCTTCCCCGACCAGGATGCCTGGAAGGAAATGGTGCTGTGGCGCGCCTTCCAGGTGATCCGGCAGACGGTGCAGGGACTGGCGGCGGGATAAGGCGCCGACCGGGCAATCGACGCAGCGTGCATGCGTGCGATACTGGCCGCGTGTCTCGCGCCAAGGGTCCGGTCCACTCGGCGCGTGACGGATGACGGGTGGTGACGGTTTCGCGTGCTTGGTCCCGACGAAATGCCGGGCCACCAGCGGCGCATGCGCCACAGCTGTTGCATGCGGGCGACGCTGCCGACGTGAACGAACGGCAACGCTTCGCGCCGCCGTGTGGGCCGGCCTCTCAAGCGATGACGGATGACGGATCGGCGCACACTCTCCACACGCGGGGCACGCGGCGAACACCGCGACGCCGTCGCCCTTCCGACGGTCGGTGATGCCGCGCGTCGGGGCCGACCTCCTGCGATCCCTGCGCCATCCGCGCGGTGCTGCGCCGGACATGCCGGAACTGCAACAACCCGCAGACGGTTCAACCGTGTGAATCTTTTCTCGTGTCTCAGCCGAGGGGTTCAGTCCAAAGGCCGATGACGGATGACGCTTGGTGACGGGGTTGCGCGCCCAATCCCTGCGAAGCGCACGGGCACGAGCGGCACCGCGGCCTCAGCTGTTGCATGCGCGCGACGTCCGCACGTGAACGAACGGCAACTCTTCGCGTCGAACGGTCGTGCGACGCCCGGTGACACGCCTTGGCGACGCCGATGCCGGAACAGGGCCACGAAGCCAAGTTCGTCGCCGCATGCGGGCCGTGCTGCTTGCCGCGGACGAACGAAGCAAATGAAAAGCCCGCCGAAGCGGGTCTGTGCTGCGCAGCGCGGATGCCCACGATTGCGATGATGGCTCAACCATGCCTTTCGAGCGCGCAGCTGTCAACGACAACGGCGACGGCATCGGCGAAGGCGACTTTCGTCGCAGCACAGCGACTGTTCGTTCCGCGATCGCGTGGACGCTGCGATCGGCCCGCGCGGCGCCTCGCCCGGAGCGCTTCGGGCACCGAAGACGGGACGGCGAACCGCCATTAGTCGGTGGACGGTGCCGTCCGGGCCGCTGGCGCTGCAATTTCGCCCGGCCCAAGATTGAAGATGAAGTCACCGGTCAGGGACGAGGACTCCCACGGGGTCTGCTTGTTGCCGGTCGTGGTGGCGACCTCGAGGCGCACGCGCTTGAACACCTCTTCAGCCTTGAGGCCGGGCTGCCCGAGGGCGTTCAGCAGGGCGGTCGTATAGGTCCCGTTCTCGCCGTCTCCGTCGGCCGCGACGGAACCCGGGGCGGTCGCATACGCAATCATCAGGCCGCGCGCCGCATCGATGGCCGCGAGGCCCCTGGTCCGGGGCGCACCGCGCATCCGGCGCTCGAACGGGTTATTTCGGCACGCATCCAGGATCACGAAACCAACTCTGGTCTTCGCCACTTCGATCTCCTCGACGAGGCCTGTCACGTCGACAGCCTGATACCTGAGGTCCGCTTCGGCATTCAGTGTCGCATCGACGGGGATAAGGTAATTCCGGCCGCGCGACTGGACGCCATGGCCCGCGTAGAAAAACAGCGCCGCTGCGGTCGCGTCCAGCCGACTGCCGAACTCGACGATGGCTTGGCCGAGCTGCTCGCGCGTCACGTTCTCGCGTGCAATGACTTCGAATCCCAGCCGCGCGAGCATCGCGGCCATCGCCCGCGCATCGTTCACGGGGTTCTTTAGCGGGGCGTCCTTATAGGCTGCGTTGCCGATGACCAACGCCCTGCGCGGCTCGTTGCGCATGGCGGCGAACGGATCCACGCGCGACGAGAGCCCCGATGCCTCCGATGCGGGCGCCGGCGACGCGCCAGCGGTCGCGGCAACGGACGGTGGCACTGTCGGCCGGGCTAGCGCCGCGGCGATCTTGGCGTACCGGCTGTCCGGGAACGTCTCCGCGAAAGCCGCGAACGCCTGCGGATTGTTGCTGCTCTTGATCGCCTCCCAGGCCAGCTCGTCCTGCGGTGCCGGCGGGCTCGTGCGCGCAGGTTCGGCCTTGGGCTCATCGCTGGTTGTCTTCTGCTGTCCCGGAAGATCGGCGGCCTGTCGGGCCGACGCCTGCTGTCTCAGCCGTGCCAGCTGGTCGTTCGACAGTATCCCGGTCGGCGTCTCGCCGATCTGGCGCTGGAATGCGTGGATCGCCGCGCGCGAGCCGCTGCCGAGCTCGCCGTCGATGGCGCCGCGATAGAGACCCAGCGTCTTCAGATGTTCCTGAATTGCGCGCCGCATCGGCCGGTCGAACTCGTTCTCAAGTGCCGCAGCGGGAGGCGGTCGCGCTGCGATCACGGGCGCCTGCCGCGGCACGCTCAGGAAATCGTCGGTCAGTCGACCGGAGATCTGCGCGACGGCACGTTCGATGCCGTTGCGCAACAGGTTCGCGCCTCGCTGGTTGACCGCGTTGGTGTCGCCCGCCACGGAGTCCGTCAGTTCAATCTGCTCGGTCAGCACCTGGCCGTCGGCGACCCGCATCATTTCGACCTGAACCTGGACGACCAGCTTGAAGACGTTGACGCGCGAGGCGCGCCCGCCTCGCGTGCCGGTGACCGTCGCTTCGGCGCCGAAGTTGCGGCCGGTAAGGCGGAAGTCATGACGCGCGGAGGCCGGCGACAGGCCGCTCACGCTGACCCTGTCGCCGGCCGACCGGGTCAGCGCCGCGATCAGCAGTTGCCGCCCCGTCTCGTTGCGGGCACCGTCGGACATGACGAAATCGCCGACCGCGACCACCGGCCTATCGTCCGCGGTCGCCTGCGTCGGGGACGCGATGCGTCCGGGAGCGACGGCGGCGGGCGCTGCCGGCGGCGTGTCCGGGATGCCGGCGAGGAAGTCCTGCCGGTCTCCTGTCAATCGCGCGACGAGCCGTTGCACGGCATCGCCGATCGCCTTGTTGGAAAGCACCGCGCCGGCGGATTGCGCATTGGCCCCGGCATCGACCTTGTCCTCGGCCTCGACGATCTCCGATAGCAGCAGCCCGTCGGATGTCCGCGCAAGGTCGACTTGGACCCGAGCCGTGACTTGCAGGCGGTCGGGCGACCCGAAGTTGTAGCCAAAGGCGCGCGCCGCCGCGCGGCCGGGATCGGTTGACTGCGTCGCCTCGCCGCCGAGATAGCGCGCGCCGGCGACGACGTCGGCGCGTGCTGCCTCGGGACGCGTGGCGACAACGGCAAGGTGCGGACCACCCGCACGTGCCAGATGCGAAAGGAGCTGCTGCCGCCCAGACTCGTTCGGCCGTCCGTCCGGCATGATGAAATCGCCGACCGCGACGACGGCGGCGCGGCGCGCCGTCGTCGGCCCGGGCTGCGCCGGCGTCGCCCGCGCTGGTGCCGGCTGGGTCGCCGTCGCGGCGGGCGCCGTCGAAGCGGGGGGCGCCGCTCCGCCTGACCGGGTCAGCAGGATCTCTCCTTCCTCTCCGGCCCCGATGGTCCAGCGCCCGGTGAACCGATCGCCGCTGAACCGGCCGTCGATGCACAGATTGTCACTCTGCTGGCTGCGCTGGTACGTGCCGCAGACCCGCACCGTGTCGTCCGGCCGGATTTCGCCGTCGGCGCTGGCGATGCGCCCGCCCGGCCATTCGGCGAACAGCTTGAACCGGTTGCCCGAGACCCAGACCTGGGCGCCTTCTTGCGCCAAGCCCTTGAAGCTTCCCGACCAAGCTCCGTCCCCGGCAGCGTGCAAATCGCCGTTGCAGGCGACGATTGCGCCCAGCGCCACTAGGCACAATGCCACAATCCGTCGGCGGAAAACTCGCCCAGCCATGCCGGCCTGTCCCCCACAGGATGCGCACGACCACTCCAGAGATTTCTACAGGCGATGCCGTCGCGAAACAATGGTAGAGCGACGGACGCTACTCCCCAGCGTCGCCGATACCGCGCGGGCGCCCTTGGCCTTACCCCTTCACTCTCGCCGCCAGGTGGTCGCCCAGCCTGAGGGCGAGCTGCACGATCGTGAAGGTCGGGTTGGCCCAGCCCGAGCGGGGGAAGACGCTGGAGCCGCCGACATAGAGATTCGCCACGCCGAAGATGCGGCAGTCGCGGTCGACCACGCCGGCGCGCGGGTGCTCGGCCATGCGCGTGGTGCCGATGTGGTGGCTGCCGCCGAAGAAGCCTTGGCGGCGCTCGGGCACGTAGGGCGGGTCGGCCGCGAGCCACGGCACCATCTGGACGCGGCCCAGGTCGCTCGCGGCGAAGCGTCGGCCGATCTGCGCGACGGCGACGCGCATGGTGCGGAGATCGAGCCCGCCGATCCGCCAGTCGAGCCGGGCGCGGCGCAGGCCGAAGGAGTCGCGCGCGTCGGCCAGGGTCACGCGGCTGTCCGGATTGGGGGCCTGCTCGACGGCGGCCTCGATCGGCAGCAGTTCCGGCGCGACGCCGTTGCCGCAGTCGAACGGTGCCGCGCCGATCGCCGTGGCGAGCGCGCGGATGAACTCGGTGGAGCACGCCGCTTCGCGCAGGCGCACGCCGAGCCCGTCGGCGGGCGTTGTGGCCGTGGCGGGCAGGCGCAGGCAGTAGTTCAGCACCTGCTCGCGCGTGATGAACCCTTCCGTCGGCGCGTAGTAGCGTTCGCCGGTGAAGGTCGGCGCGCGTTGCCGGTTGTAGAGCAGCCAGCCGACGCGGACATGCGGGTGATCGCAGAAGAAGCGGCCGACCAGGCCGTGCTCGTTGCCGAGCCCGGATTCGGACTGCGCGCGGCAGTTCAGGAGCAGCCGGGCGTTCTCGATTCCGCCCAGGCATAGCGCATAATACCGCGCGCGCACGACGAATTCCTGCTTGCGCCGCAACGGCCGGAAGCGGGCGCCGACGACGCCGCGGCGGTCGGGATCCAGGGCGAAATCGACCAGGTTCGCGTGCAGGTACAGGGTGATGCGCTCGGACCGCTCGATCTCGCGCCGGTACTTCGCGGCGAAGCGCACGGGCGGGCTGAGCGGGATCGCGAGGGAGCGCAGCTCGTCCTTGCCGTCGAATCCGAGCGGATCGTGCATCCGCTCGGGCGCGCGGCTTTCCAGGATCGCGCGCGCCTCGTCGGCAAAAGGGTCGAGCTCCTCCTTCCCGAACGGCCAGCCGTCGAGCCCGCAATCCGGCCGCGCCCGGTAGTCGACCGCATCCAGCGCGGGCGCGTGCCCGGTCCAATGGTTCGAGGTGCCGCCGAAATAGCGCAGCCGGCCGACATGGAGCGGCAGGAAGGGGATGCCGACGCTGTCGCCCCTGTAGGCGTCGGTCGACTCGGCCGAGGGGCCGAAGCCGCCGGCCTCGGTCAGGGCGACATCGCATCCGCGCGCGGCCGGGCGCCGCGCCAGGGTGATTCCGGCGGGCCCGGCGCCGCACACGCACACGTCGTAGATGCGGTCCGGCAGCCAGGAGGCATCGCGATCGGCGTCGAGGATCATCCGAGCCCGAGCGCCTCGACGTCGGCTGCGGTCAGGATCCACCCGCGATAGAGAACGAAGGCCGGTGGTTCCGGTACAGCCGCCAGCGCCGGCAGGCAGGGGCAGGCGGCCGTAGCAGCCAGCGCCGGCGCCAGGGACGCCGCCCGGATCAGCACGTGGCGGCGCGTCAGCATCGGCATCGCCGGCTCGCCGCGTCCATGCAGCCGCCCGCCCACGGTCACTCGCCTAACGTCTTGCAAGGGCCATCATCGGGTAGTTGTGCGCGCAATATAGGTGCCGAACCCGGTCCCGCGGGTGAAATACCTCACGCCGGTCTGTGCACAATCCTGCGAGCGCCGCCCGGGGAAACCGCGGGAATGGCGGAGGCGCGGTGTCGTGCCGCCGGTCTTCCTCGGAAGCGTTGTCGCAGGCCCGGTCGCCGGTGCGCAACGGCTTGAAACCGATTGCATTTCCGACGCGCCTGCCGGCCACGCCGCGGCCTCCCTTCTTCTTGCACCGCCCCCGGGGCCCGTGCTAGCAATCGCGCGCCTTGCCGACGGGGGTCTGGCGGCAAGGGCCGGTTCGTTTTGCGGCGCGGAACCAGGTTTCCCAAGCGCCGCGTCGCTTCCGGAATCCTGCTGATTTCTTTGGGACGGGCGCTTTCATCGTGGCAGCCGAATCGACGGGTATGGCCGGTCTGGCCGAACGCTACGCCGCCGCTCTCTATGAACTTGCCGACGAGGGCAAGGCGCTGGACCGGGTCGCTGCCGACCTGCGCAGCCTTGCCAAGGCGCTGGACGAAAGCGCCGACCTGACCCGGCTGATCCGCAGCCCCGTGCTGGGCCGCCAGGAGCAGGGCCGCGCGATCAAGGCGGTCCTCGACAAGATGGGCGCCGATCCGCTGACCGCGAAGTTCCTGGGCCTGGTGGCGCAGAACCGGCGCCTGTTCGCCCTGCCGGCGATGATCAAGGCCTACCTGACCGAACTCGCGCGCCGGCGCGGCGAGATCGCGGCCGAGGTCACCTCGGCGCAGGCCCTGTCGGCCGCGCAGGCCGAGGCGGTGACCGCGGCGCTGCGCCAGGCGGTGGGATCGAAGGTTTCGGTTGAGACGCGGGTCGACCCGTCGCTGCTCGGCGGCATGGTCGTGCGCGTCGGCAGCCGCATGGTCGATAGTTCACTGAAGACCAAGCTCCAGAAGATGGAGCTGGCGATGAAAGGGCTGGGCTGATGGATATCCGCGCCGCCGAGATCTCGGCAATCCTCAAGCAGCAGATCGCGAATTTCGGCTCCGAGGCCGATGTCGCCGAAGTGGGGCAGGTGCTGTCGGTCGGCGACGGCGTCGCCCGCGTGCACGGGCTCGACCGCGTCCAGGCCGGCGAGATGGTCGAGTTCCCCGGTGGCATCAAGGGTATGGCGCTGAACCTGGAGAGCGACAATGTCGGCGTCGTGATCTTCGGCGACGACCGCTCGATCAAGGAAGGCGACACGGTCAAGCGCACCGGCGCCATCGTCGACGTGCCGGTCGGCAAGGGGCTGCTCGGCCGCGTGGTCGACGCGCTCGGCAACCCGATCGACGGCAAGGGCGCGATCCAGGGCGCCGAGCGCAAGCGCGTCGACGTCAAGGCGCCCGGCATCATCCCGCGCAAGTCGGTGCACGAGCCGATGGCGACCGGCCTCAAGGCCGTCGACGCGCTGATCCCGATCGGCCGCGGCCAGCGCGAGCTGATCATCGGCGACCGCCAGACCGGCAAGACCGCCATCATCCTCGACACGATCCTGAACCAGAAGGCCATCCACGAGGCCGGTCCGGAGAAGGAGAAGCTCTACTGCGTCTACGTCGCCGTCGGCCAGAAGCGCTCCACCGTCGCCCAGTTCGTCAAGGTGCTCGAGGAGCGCGGCGCGCTCGAATACTCGATCATCGTCGCCGCCACCGCCTCCGACCCGGCGCCGATGCAGTTCCTGGCGCCGTTCGCCGGCTGCACCATGGGCGAGTACTTCCGCGACAACGGCAAGCACGCGCTGATCATCTACGACGACCTGTCGAAGCAGGCCGTCGCCTACCGCCAGATGTCGCTGCTGCTGCGCCGCCCGCCGGGCCGCGA